>DASPKT010000409.1:0-7202 GCA_035627915.1 Azospirillaceae bacterium | reverse complement strand
TCAGCCAGAAGCTGAACACCACGCCGAGGCGATGCCTGGGCTACCGCACGCCGGCCGAGGTCTTCCAGACCAGTCTGGCCCAACTCCAGGCGGCGGAGTAGAATGCAATCGCAACCTGTCGCACTTCAGGTTGAGCCCACCAGTGGTGTGTAGACGCAGTATAGGAATGTCACCCTTCTCCCAAGTTGGAATGTCACTCTGGCGGTCTGCGATGCGGTCCAGCCGGAGGGAGATCCATGACGGTGGTGACGATGAGCATGAGCGAGGTCACGCGCCTGGAGGTGCTGTCGCAGGTTCAGGCCGGCGGGATGCGGATCGACGAGGCGGCCGAGCAGCTGAATCTCACCCGGCGTCACGCCCAGGCGCCGGGCGTCATGGCGCTGGAGCCCCTGCTGCCGGGCGGTGCGCTGCGCTCCGCCTGAGGGCTCCGCGCACCGCCCGGCAGCCCCACACAGTGACATCCCTACTTTGCACAATCAGTGACATTCCTACCTTGCGCGGACATTTGCAGCCAGTCGGGGGCGCCCCTCTCCTGGCATCACTTATCTCATCTGTTCAATCGGTTCCAGGTCACTTCTAATAGCGCGCACGAAGAGCCTGCGCGGCTCGCCCAATCCGGATTCACCTCCGTCATTCCGGCGAAAGCCGGAATCCAGGGGCAGCTTGCCGTTGTGCCCATGTCCGCTGGGCCAAGCTGGGCTGACGAATATGGGTTGGATCAGGACCGGTCCCATCACGCTCTCCGCGATGTGCTGATGGTGCCTCCACCCGCCCGCCTGGCAGCGCGCGGGAATGGCCCGGGCGGACCCATCCTCCACGGGCCGGGCGCGGGTTCCCGCCGGCCGGACGCGTGTCCCGACCGACCAGGTGCCGGCGCCGCACCGCCTGCACCGGCACGTCCGCCTCATATTTCCACGATCATCGAAATTTTCCTTGACGGCATTCCCGCGCGCTGATATTTCGAACTTCATCGAAACGATGGAGGCGACCATGGCCCTGCTGACCCTTCTCACCACCGCCCTCCGGACTGCCGTCGGCACCCCTGACCACGCCGGGCCCGCTGCCCGCTGCGGGGCCGGCGACCCGGAGGCCCGGTCCGCCTGCCTGCTGCGCGAGATGGGCGGGCAGTGCTGCCGCCCGGCCTTCCGCTGAGAGGGGGGCCGGACCATGACCGCCACGCACCCCGTCCTCGTCATCGGCGCCGGCCCCGTCGGGCTCGCCGCCGCCGCCCACCTGCTGGCCCGCGGGCTGGAGCCCCTGATCCTGGAGGCCGGCGCCGGCGTTGCCGCCAACGTCGCCGACTGGGGCCACGTCCGGACCTTCTCCCCCTGGCGCTACAACATCGACAAGGCTGCCCGCGCCCTGCTGGAGCGGGCCGGCTGGCAGGCGCCCGACCCGGAGGCGCTGCCGACCGGCCGGGAGATCGTGGAGCGCTACCTGCGCCCGCTGGCCGCCCTGCCCGAGATCGCCCGGCACCTCCGCCTGCGTCATCGGGTCACCGCCGTCAGCCGCAGCCACGTCGACAAGGTCAAGACCACGGGCCGAGAAGCCTCCCCCTTCCTGGTCCGGGCCGACACGCCGGAGGGCGAGGTGGAGTTCCTGGCCGGCGCCGTGCTGGACGCGTCGGGCACCTGGGCGACGCCGAACCCGCTGGGCGCCAACGGGCTGCCCGCCCTGGGCGAGGCCCGCTTCGCCGACCGCATCCGCTACGGCATCCCCGACGTGCTGGGGCTTGAGCGGGCGCGCTACGCGGGCCGCACCACCCTGGTCGTCGGCTCCGGCCATTCCGCCGCCAACGCCCTGCTGGACCTTGCCCGGCTGGCGGCGGAGGCGCCCGGCACGCGGCTGGTGTGGGCGGTGCGCGGCGCCGACCCGCGCCGGGCTTTCGGCGGCGGCGACGCCGACATGCTGCAGGCCCGCGGCGCGCTGGGCAGCGCGCTCCGGCGCCTGCAGGAGAGCGGAGCGCTGGACCTGGTCACCGGCTTCCGCGTCGCCCGCCTGGAGGCCGACGGCGGCAGGCTGGCGGTGGTGGGCACCGACGGTCGCCGCATCGAGGGCGTGGACGCCGTCGTCGCCGCCACCGGCCAGCGCCCCGACCTGACGCCCACGCGCGAGCTGCGGCTGCGGCTGGACCCCTGGCTGGAATGCGCCGACGCGCTGGGGCCGCTGATCGACCCGAACCTCCATTCCTGCGGCACGGTGCGCCCGCACGGGGTGCGCGAGCTGTCCCATCCCGAGCCCGGCTTCTGGACGGTCGGGGTCAAGAGCTACGGCCGCGCCCCCACCTTCCTGATGGCGACCGGCTACGAGCAGGTGCGCTCCGTCGCGGCCTTCCTGGCCGGCGACCTGGCGGCGGCGCACGACGTCCAGCTGGACCTGCCCGAGACGGGCGTGTGCAACAGCAACCCCGGCCCGAAGCCGGCGGACGCGGCGGCGGGCGGCTGCTGCGGGGGGCCGGCGCCCGCCGGCGTCGAGGCCTGCTGCGCCAAGGATGCCGACGCCAAGGCGGCCGGCGACGAGGGCTGCGGCTGCGGCGAGCCGGTACCCGCCCCGGTCACGGTGGTGGCCGCCCCGGCGGGCGGGTGCTGCGCCCGGGCCTGACCCGGGCGCTCACCCGGCCGGGCGGCCCTTGGCGAGGTCGGCGAGGTAGGGCGGGACGTTGTCCGCGATGTCCCCGATCTCCTCGTCGGTGAGCGGCAGGGTGAGCACGGTCTGGCGCCACCAGTCCCGCGGCGACGGGTTGGCGCGCACCGCCAGGTCGGTGCCGTAGAGGATGCGGCCGAGGCCGATGCGCCGCATCACCTCGGCCGCCTCCGCCATCTTCTCCGGGGTCCGCTCGGCGGGGTCGATGGGCAGGGCCTGGGTCCAGTCGAAATAGAGGTTCCGCGTCCCGGGCCGCTCGGCGGCGATGGCGTCGGCGAACTGCCGCGCCACGGCCCAGGAGTTGCCCATATGGGCGATCTGCACGACCACGTCCGGCGCCTCCGGCAGCACCTCGGCGACGAACCGCTCCACGTCGCCCCGGAAATGCACGACGACCGCCAGCCCATGGTCGTTGGCGGCCCGGAAGAACCGCCGCAGCCCCTGCACATGCGCCGGGTCCGCGAGATCGACGCGCGAGTTGCGGACATGGATCTTCATGCCGCGCACCGACGGCATGGCGGCACACCTCTCCACCTCGGCGCTGGCGTAGTCGGCCAGCGGATTCACCCCGCAGAAGGGCACCAGGCGGTCCGGGAACTTCGCCGCCTCCGCCACGGTCCAGTCGTTCTCCTCCCGCGTCTTGCGGTGGCGGTCCTCGATCTCCCGCGCCGGCTGGCCGAACCAGTAGCCGACGGACAGGAGGGCGGCGTAGCGGATGCCGGCGTCGTCCAGCACCTCCACCACCCGCTCGGCCGTCACCGCCGGCGCGTAGACGGGCGGGTTGATGGGCGCCACCATCTCCGACGCGATGCGCCAGCCCTTCCCCCGCTCCCGGCGCAGGACGAGCTGGAAGTTGTGCGTCTCCTCGCCGCCGCCGGCGGGGCGCAGATTGCCCAGCACCGTGGCGGTGGCCCCGTCCAGGGTGTAGCGCTTGGGCACGAACTCCAGCCCCGGGGGCAGGTTGCGGATCGCCTCCCGCAGCCGCGCGGCGCCGGTCCACCAGCGCCCCTCCTCCACGTCGCGCATGACGGCGTCCCCGGTGAAGACGGCGTCCTGCGGCACCGTCTCGGGCACCTGCGCGCGGTCCTTCAGCAGCCGGTCCAGCTCCGCCGGGAGCGCCACCGGCGGCAGCGGCGGCGGCGGGGTCAGGATGGCCATGGCGGTGGGGCTCATCAGGTGCTGGTGCGCGTCCACCAGCGGCACGATCCGCTGGCGCGCGGGCACCGGCAGGGCACCCGATGCCTCCGGCCTCCCGTCGGACCCCTGCGGGGCGCCACCGGCGCAGCCTCCGAGGAGCAGCGCCAGCGCCGCCAACGCACCGACCCGCCTGCCCATTCCCGCCTCCCCGCCCGTCCACACCCACAATGAGCGGGCGCGGGGGCGGGTTCCCGCGACGGGTGCCGGCGGTCAGGCCCAACCTGTGATCAGCGGGCCGGAGACGACGCCGCCGCTTGCTCCGCCCAGGCCCGCACGTCGGCCGCCACCCGCTCCAGCGGCCGGGCGCCCGGCAGCAGCACCGCGTCGTGGAACGCCTTCACGTCGAAGCGGGGGCCCAGGCGCCGCTCGGCGTCGCGGCGGGCATCGCGCAGCCAGCGGTAGCCCAGCATGTAGGCCAGCGACTGGCCGGGTGTGGCGATGTAGCGGTCCACCTCGACCTCGATCTCGGCGTCCGACAGGGCGGTGTTCGTCCGCATGAAGGCGACGGCGCGGGCGCGGGACCAGCCGCGGACGTGCAGCCCGGGCTCCACCACCAGCCGGCTGGCCGCCCACAGGTGCTTCAGCAGCATGCCGGCGCGGTCGCGCGGGCCGGAATAGAGCCCCATCTCGTCCGCCAGCGCCTCGGCGTAGATGGCCCAGCCCTCGGTGAAGCCGGCGACGAAGCCCGGCGTCGCCCGTGCCGCGGCCGGACGGTCGAGCGCGATGTCCAGGTGGTGGCCGGGCAGCGTCTCGTGGAAGGCGATGACCTCCGCCATCAGCCGCCGCTCGGCCGGGCGTGAGGGGTTGAAGACATAGGCCGCCGGCACCCCCGGCCCCGGCGAGGCGCGGTAGAGCGCCGCCGGGGCGGTGGGCTGCATGTAGGCGGGCATCGCCTCCACCGTCACGGGCACGGACGGGCGCCGGCTGAACCAGCGGGGCAGCGCCGCCTCCGCCCGGGCGACGGCGGCGCGGGCGACCCGCTCCAGCTCCGCCGCGTCGACCGCGCGGTCCTCCGGGCGCGGCGCCCGCATCTCCTGCAGCAGGCGGGGCAGATCGGCCTCCGCCACGCCCTGGGTCCGGGCGAGTTCCGCGCGCAGCTCCGCCAGCATCTCCCGGCCGATCGCCTCCAGCCGGTCGGGCGGCAGCGCCAACGAGGTCCATGTCTCAGCCGCCGCGGCGAAGCAGGCGGGCCCGCCCGGCGTGCCGGACAGCCCGTCGGAGAGGCTCGCGCGCGGCAGGTACTCGCGCTCCAGGAAGCCGGCGAAGGCGGCCAGGGCCGGGCGGATCGTGCCGGCGAAGAGCGCCGTCCACTCGGCGCGGAACGGGTCGTCCGGCGCCAGCGCGGCCAGCCCCGGCGCCCCGCGGGCGACCGCCTCCTCCGCGTCGCGGACCTGGGCCAGGACCCGGCGCGCGGCCGCCGCCGGGGCGGCCGTGCCCGCCGCCAGCCCGGCGCGCAGCCGCTCCTGCGCGGTTCGCAGAGCGTCCCCGGTCCCGCGCCAGCGGGCCAGCGCCTCGGCCCGGGCGGCCGGGTCCAGGGCGGGCACCGCCGCCCATTCCTCCGGCCAGGCGACCTGCCAGCCCGTCAGGGTGTTCAGCAGCCGGAGGTCGGTCCCGCAGCCGGCGAGCGGCCCCGCAGCCGGCCCGCCGTCCGCCACCGGCGCCGCGGCGAGCGCCGCGCCGCCCCCGCAGAGCAGGCCGGCGCAGAGCAGGCCGGCGCAGAGCAGCCCCCCGCGGAACAGCAGGGCGGCCAGGGCGGATGCAGGGCGCCTCACCGCCGTTCCGCCGCGGTCAGGGTGACGCCGGCGCAGGCGTCGGGTCCGGCGGGCGGGCCGGCCATGCGCGCCGTCACCCAGTCCGCCAGCACCTCCGCCACCCGCGGGTTCACCGGCGGCCGGCCCTGGGGGCGCGGCGCACCGGGGCCGCCGGAGAGGTTCCAGCCATGGTCGGTGCCGGCGAACTGGACGAAGCAGGCGGTGCCCGGGCGGTAGTGGTTCACGATGTCGGCGATGCGCCGGTGGTCCTCGTCGTCTACCGCCTGCACGTCGGCGGCCCCGTGCAGGACCAGGACCGGCGTGCGGGTGTCGCGCCACGCCTCGGTCAGCGGCGCGTGGGCCACTTGGTGCCAGTAGGCGTAGTGCCGGCCGGCCAGCCGCTCGGCCCCGTCCCAGTCGTAGAAGTCGCGCAGGACGGCGCCGTGCGCCGGGTCGGCGGCGGCGATGCGGGCCGGGATCTGCCGCTCCACGAAGAAGCGGCGCAGCGGCTCGCGCGCGGCTTCGGTCTGGACGGCGCTCTCCACCGGGTCGCCGTTCTGGTGGATGAGGCGCTGGAAGCGCAGGGCGCCCAGCATGTAGTCGTACCAGGGCCTGAGCGCGGTGCCGTAGACGGCGACGCCGCGCGGCGTCGGCAGCGGCCGGGCGGCCAGCATCGGCGCCTGCAGCCCGCCCATGGAATGGCCGAACAGGAAGGCGCGCCCGGCGTCGACCCGGTGCCCCTCGACCAGCGCCCGGTAGCCGGCCTCGAAGGCGGCCAGCTCGGTGTCGAAGTCGATGTCGGCGCAGCCCGGCTCGTTGCGGCTGTCGCCGGACCCCGGCTTCTCCACCCGGTACAGGCCGATCCCCCGGCGCAGCAGGCCGGCGGCCAAGCGGCGGTGGTGGTGCTCGGGGTCGGGCGATTCCATCGACGCGCAGTCGTAGCCCTGGATCAGGTAGACGACCGGCGCGTCCCGGCGCCCGGCCGGCATGACCAGGATGTCGCGCAGCAACCCGCCGCGGAACGGCACGGTGCCGTAGGTCACCTCCGCCCCCGCATATTCCTCCCGCGCGTTGCCGGCCGCGGGGCCGGCAAGCTCCAGGACGGCCTCGCCCCGGCGGACGGAAAGGCGCAGGGCCGCCCCCTCCTTCAGGCCGCGCACGGCGAGGGGAAGCTCCCCCGGGGCGGCCACCGCCCGGCCGTTGACGGACAGGATCACGTCGCCCGGTGCCACGCCCAGCCGGGCGGCGTTCGACCCCGGCGCCACGCCGCGCACCAGCACGCCCGGCCCCGACCGCGCCTGCTCCGGCGGCAGGGCGGCCGGGGCCACGCCCAACGACGCCGCGCGCGCCAGCGTGTCGGCGGAAACCGGCGCGGCCGGAAGCAGCAGGGCGGCAAGAAAGGCGAGTGCTGGCAGGCGCATGGGCATCATGCCTCCGGTGGCGGGAGGCGCCACCCTACCCCCGGCGCCGGTCGGTGCGCGATTGGCCGAGCTTGCTAATTTCGCCCGTTCCGGGGGAGGAGCGCGCTGGGCGGCACGCCGTATTGCCGGCGGAAGGCGCGGGTGAAGCCGCCCGGCTCCGCGAAGCCCAGCAAGCGGGCCGCCCCCGCCG
>DASPKT010000408.1:0-25781 GCA_035627915.1 Azospirillaceae bacterium | reverse complement strand
CCCTGCTCCTCCACCGCGGCGGCGATGGTGGCGGCGACCTCGTTCAGGTCGCCGATGGTGCGGCCGATGCTGCGGATGGCGGTCACGGTCTCGTCCGCGACGGTCCGCATGGCCGCCACCTGGGCGTCGATCTCCTCGGTCGCCTTGGCGGTCTGGTTGGCGAGCGCCTTGACCTCCGACGCGACCACGGCGAAGCCCTTGCCGGCCTCGCCGGCGCGGGCGGCCTCGATCGTGGCGTTCAGCGCCAGCAGGTTGGTCTGGCTGGCGATCTCCTGGATCAGCTGGACCACGGCGCCGATGCGCTGCGCCGCCTCCGCCAGGCCCGCCACCGTCGTGTCGGTGCGGGCCGCCGTCTCCACCGCGGCCGAGGCGGTGGTGGTGGAGCGGGCAACCTGGCGCGCGATCTCCTGCACCGAGCTGGACAGCTCCTCCGCCGCGCTGGCGACGGTCTGGACGTTGGCGGTGGCCTGCTCCGACGCCGAGGCGACGACGGTGGTCTGGCGCGCCGTCTCCTCCGCCGTGGCCGACATGCCCTCGGCGGTGGCGTTCAGCTCCGTCGCGGCGGCGGCCAGCGTCTTCAGGGCGCTCTCCACCTCGGCCTCGAACTCGGCGATCTGGCGCTCCACCGCCTCCTGGCGGCGGCGCTTGCGCTCCTGCTCCTCGCGCTCCAGCGCGGCCAGGCGGCGGTTCTCCAGCGCCGCCTCGCGGAACACCTTCAGCGCGCGGGCCAGCGTGCCGATTTCGTCCCCGCGCTCGGCCCCGTCGATCTCGGTGTCGAGCTCGCCCTTCGCCAGGCGCTCGGTCACCTCGGCGGTGTGGGTGAGGGGACGGGCCACCTGCACGACGACCGTCCAGAAGGCCATGCCGATGGTGATCACGCCGGCGAGCACGGTCGCGCCCAGGACCAGCCTGGACGTGCCGTAGGCCTCGTCCGACCGGGTGAACTCCTGCTGGGCGACGGCGATCTGCAGGTCCACCAGCTTGCCGACCGCCTCGGTCAGGGGGTCGACGGCGGCGTACATCTCCTTGTCGGCGAAGACGGCCAGGGCGGCGGCGTCCTTCTCCTTCAGCAGGCCCAGCAGCTTGGCCACGGCCGCGTCGGCGGGGCCGCGGGCCTTGTCCACCTGGTCGGCGAGGACGGTCTCCTCCGGCGTCAGGAAGGTGGCGCGGTAGGCGCCCCAGCGCGCCTTGATGTCCTTCATGGCGCCCTCGACCGAGCGGGCGGCCGCGTCGGGCTGCATCGCGCCGGCGCGCGTCTTGTGCACCGTGTCGACGATGCTGACCGCGTACTGGTCGGAAACCGCCTTCAGGTCGCGCAGCGGCACGACCCGGTCGTTGAACACGGTCCGCAGACCGTCGTTGGAGATGCCGAGCGATATCCAGCCGGTCGCCGCCTGCACCAGCAGGGCCACGCTCAGCACCGTCAGCGCCGCCAGCAGGCGCGCCTTGATCGTGAGATTGGACATGAGATTCCCTGATAACCGGGCTCGGGCTTCCCCGGCCCGGCTCCTATCCGCGCAAGTTCGTGAGGCGCGGATAATGCTAATATGTTAACAGGAAGATATCATTCTTTCAGGTTACTCCTAAGGTCCGATTTCGGGGCCGGGATTCAAAAATCCGTTTGTCACAGCCAGCGGCGGGTCCGGCGCGCGTAGTCCGCGTAAGTCTCCCCGAACCTGCGCCGTAACCGAGCCTCCTCGAAGGCGATGTACCAGCGGTCGGCGATCAGCACGAACAGCAATGCCAGCGCGATGGCGGAGGCCGAGCCCAGCCGCACCGCCAGCCCCGCCAGCACCGCGGCGAATCCCAGGTACATCGGGTTGCGGCTCAGCCGGAAGGCGCCGCCGGTCACCAGCGTGCCGGGCTCCGCGAAGGTGTTGATGGCGGTGCGCGCGCGGGCGAACTGCATCCGCGCCGCCGCCGTCAGCAGCGCGCCGGCCGCCACGAGCGCCCAGCCCCAGGGGCGCCATGCCTCCGGCACGACGCGGTCGGCCGGCAGCAAGGCGCTTGCCAGGATTGCGGCGGCGGCGAAGATGAGGACGAGGACGGGAGGGAGAAGCGCTTTCATGGGGCGTGTCCGGGATCGTTGCGAAGCCGCCGGCATGCTAGGCGCGGCGCGGGGGGCGGGAAACTCGCGTCCGGCCGGGCTGCCGTCCGGCCCCGAGAAGCCGCGCCGGCGGCCGGTCCAGGCCCGGTCCGCCGCGCTGGTGGAGGCGGTGCTGGAGGCCGCGGCTCGCGTTTTCGACGCCAAGGGGTACGAGGCCGCCACGACCAACGAGGTGGCCGAGCTGGCGGGCGTCGGCATCGGCTCGCTCTACCAATACTTCCCGAATAAGGCGTCGCTGGTCACCGCCCTGCACGAGCGGCACGTCGCCGAGGTCGCGGACGCCGCCCTGTCGGCGCTGGACGGCGCCGACGCGCTGCCGGAGGAGGAGACGGTGCGCCGGCTGGCGGAGCGGGTCCTGGAGGTCCACCGCCGCCGCCCCGGCCTCCAGCGCGTCCTGCACGAGCGCATGCCCCAGCTGGCCTATCCGGAGCCGGAGAGCGAGGCCGGCCAGCGCTTCCTGGCGACCCTGTGCCGGTGGCTGAAGGCGCGGCGGCCGGGGCTGGAGGCGGCGGAGCGCTCCGCCCGCACGCTGCTGCGCATGGGCGAGGCGCTGGTCCACGCCGCCGTCCTGGCGCCGGGCGGTCCGCGGGACGCGGATGCCGGGGAGATCGTGCGGGCGCTGGCGGGCTATCTCGGCGCCGGTCAGGCCAGCAGCGAGCCGGCGATGACCCACATGGTGGCCCCGACCCCGGCGTCCAGCACGCGCCAGGCGGCCGGCCGGGCGAAGAGGGGCCGCAGCAGCCGCGCGCCGTAGCCCAGCGAGAAGAAGAAGCCGAAGGACGCCGCCATGGCGCCCAGCGCGAAGGCCGCCGCCGCCCCCTCGAACTGGGTGGAGACGGAGCCGATCAGAACGACCGTGTCGAGATAGACGTGCGGGTTCAGCCAGGTCAGCGCCAGGCAGGTCGCCAGCACCGCCCCCAGCCCGGCCGGTGCGGCGTCGGCGGGGGAGAGGGCCCCGCCGGCGCGCAAGGCCGACATGAGCGCGCGCAGCCCGTAGGCCAGCAGGAACGCCGCCCCGCCGTAGCGCGCCGCATCCTCCAGCCAGGGCAGCCCCTCGGCCGCGCGGGCGAAGCCGGCCACGCCGGCCAGGATCAGCAGCGCGTCCGACAAGGCGCAGGCGAGGCAGACGGCCAGCACATGCTCCCCCCGCAGCCCCTGGCGCAGCACGAAGGCGTTCTGCGCCCCGATGGCGACGATGAGGCCGAGGCCCAGCATCAGGCCGGTGGCGAAGGCGTCGGGCATGGCGGCGGGTCCTCGGCAGGTGGGCGACGGCTCCTGCTAGCACCGGCGCCGCTTTCACGGTACTTAATCCTCCTGTGTCAGGATTAGCGATGCTAAGGCAGTGCTCGACTACGCCCTCCTTGCCGCGGTGGCGGCGGTCATCCGCACCGGCAGCTTCGAGCGGGCGGCCCGCCGGCTGAACGTGACCCCGTCCGCCGTCTCCCAGCGCGTCAAGCTGCTGGAGGAGCGGCTGGGCACGGTGCTGGTCGTGCGCGGCCAGCCCTGCGCCGGGACCGAGGCCGGCAACCGGCTCTGCCAGCACGCGGAGCGCGTGGCCCTGCTGGAGGAGGAGCTGGCGGAGGGAATGCCCCCGCTGGGCGGGCGGGAGCGGCCGGTGCCGTTGCGCATCGCCGTCAACGCCGACAGCCTCGCCACCTGGTTCGTGGAGGCGATGGCGGCGGTGGAGGGCTGCCTGTTCGACGTGGTGCTGGACGACCAGGACCACAGCGCCGAGTGGCTGCGGCGCGGCGAGGTCCTGGCCGCGGTGACGGCCGCGGGCCGCCCGGTGCAGGGCTGCGACGCCCACGCGCTGGGGGCGCTGCGCTACGTGGCGACGGCCAGCCCGGACTTCGTCCGCCGCTGGTTCCCCGGCGGCGTCGACGCCGCCGCGCTGGCGCGGGCACCCTGCCTGACCTTCAACGCCAAGGACATGCTGCAGCTGCGCTGGATGGAGCAGGTCCTGGGCACCGCCGCCGCGGCGCCGCCGACGCACTGGCTGCCCGCCTCGCACGCCTTCGTGGACGCGGCGCTGGCGGGGCTCGGCTGGGGCATGAACCCGGAGACGCTGGTGGCGGCCCACCTGGAGGCGGGGCGGCTGGTGGCGCTGGTGCCGGGCCGGCCGCTCGACGTGCCGCTGCACTGGCAACGCAGCCGGCTTGCCAGCCGCACCCTGTCCGCCCTCACCGGCGCGGTGCAGGCGGCGGCGCGCCGGCGCCTGCGGCAGGGCTGAGCGGGCTCAGGCCCCGCCCATCAGCCCGCGCAACCGCTCCATCGCCGCGGCGGGGAGCGATACGGCCTTGCGCGTCGCGGCGTCGATGTGGATGCCGGTCAGCTCGCAGGTGGCGGCGACCGTGTCGGTGCCGGCCAGCATCATGGCATGGTGGAAGCGGATGGCCTTGTCCTTGACCTCAAGCACGCGGGAGCGGACCTCCACCACCTCGCCGGCGAACAGCTCCCGCCGGTAGGACAGGTGCTGCTCCACCGCGACCAGGCCGCGGCTTTCCTCGCGCAGGTAGCGGCTGGACAGGCCGGCGGCGTCGAACAGGTTCCAGGTGGCCTCGTCGAACTTGCCCACGTACCACATGACGTTCATGTGGCCGTTCATGTCGCAGTGCCAGGGATAGACGGTGCCCTTGTAGCTCAGCATTCCGGTGCCTCCGGTCGGGTGGACGTGCCGGCGCCCCGCCGTCGGCGAGGACGGGTATAGCGGGCGGCTCCCCCAGCTGGAAGCAGCGCCTATGCCGGTGAAGGGTGGATATTCACCAATGAATGGCGGCTGATGCCTCCGCGGCCGTCCCTATCCCTGCGCGACGACGGCGGCGGCGGCGTGGCGCATCTCCTCCGCGGCGCCGCGGACGGCCTGGAGGTAGGCGCGGAGGTCACGGTTGCGCTCCCTGAGCGCCCTGGCGCGGGCCGCGGTCTCGGCGGCGCGGGCGAGCAGGTAGGCCTGGTCGTGGTCGGTCATGGTGGGCGGATCATAGGCCGGCCCCCCGCGGGCCGGAATCCGCCTCTCGGGATAGGGAGGTCGGCCGCCCGTCACAAAAGCTTAACCGGAATTCCTGGGGTACCTCCTGGCCGAACGTCAGGGCAGCCCTATCGTCAGTGGTATGCCGGCGCCCCCCGTGCCGGCGTCCGCGACCGAGGAGACACCCGACATGCCCCGTATGCGCACCGCCTTCGCCGCCGCCCTGCTGGCCGCCCTGACCGCCCCGCCGGCCCTGGCGGCGGACCTGTCGCTGGGCTACCTGATCGAGACGCAGATCCGGCCCTGGCTGGCGAACCCCGCGCTGGTGGCGGCGATCAAGGAGCAGAACCGGCGCACGGCCGGCCTGTCCCAGGCGGAGATCGACGCGATGGACCGGGCCTGGGCGTCGGAGATCGGGCAGAAGGAGCAGCCGACGATCCGCGCCGTGGCGTCCTCGCCGGCCTCCGCGCTGATGCGGGACAAGCTGCTGCTGGCCAAGGGCCTGTTCACCGAGATCATCGTCATGGACGCGCGCGGCCTCAACGTCGCGGTGACCGACGCCACCTCCGACTACTGGCAGGGCGACGAGGCGAAGTGGCAGAAGACCTTCGCCGCGGGCGCCGAGGCGGTCCATGTGGACGAGCTGCGGCGGGATGAATCCACCCATCTGGCGCAGCGCCAGGTCAGCCTGACCGTGGTCGATCCCGCCGACGGGGCGCCGATCGGCGCCATCACCGTCGCCGTCAACGCCGACCGGATGGAGTGACCCGGCCGCCGTCCGGCCCCGTCGAAGGCGCTGGACGGCATCCCCGCCGTGACACATCCTGAAGGATAGGTGTGGGGGACGAGGTCGCGGCGGGGGCATGGTGGGATCGAGACTGCGGAGCCTGCTGCTGGCCGTCCTGGCCCTGGCCGCGGCGGAGCTGGCGGCGCCGGCGGCGCCGGCGGCGGAGCGCTGGGCCGCCATCACCGCGCCGGTGTTCGACCCGGTGCCGCTGCCGCCGGGCGTGTCGCGCCTGGTGGTGACGGCGGCGCAGGACCGGCAGGGGCTGATCTGGCTGGGCACGGTGGGCGGGCTGGTGCGCTGGGACGGCCACCGGGCGCGCGTCTACAAGCACGACCCGAGCGACCCCGGCTCGCTGCCCGACAACTTCGTCTTCGCCACCCTGGTCGACCGTGCCGGCGCCCTGTGGGTCGGCACCAACGCCGGCGTGCTGGCCCGCCTCGACCCCGCCACCGACCGGTTCGAGCGGGTTCCGGGCGGCCCCGACGGGCTGGTCGCCGCCCCGGTCTGGGCCCTGGCGGAGGACCGCGACGGCGGCATCTGGATCGGCACCGCCAAGGGGCTGTCGCACCTGGACCCCGCCACCGGCAAGGTCCGGCGCTGGAGCGGCCGCCAGGACGGGCTGCCGGGCGACCTGATCTCGATGCTGAGCTTCGACGCCGCCGGCGACCTCTGGATCGGCACCCGCGGCGGGCTGGCGCGGCGGGAGGCGGCGACCGGGCGCATCCATCCCGTCCCCGTCCGGGGGTTCGGCGACAGCGTGCCGGAGGTGCGCACCCTGCTGCGCGACCGCGCCGGGAACGCCTGGATCGGGACCCGCGGCCAGGGGCTGGCGCGGCTGGACGCGGACGGCGGCGGCATGCGCCGGATGCCCGTCGGGCCCGAGCTCGACAACGCCTGGATCGAGGAGATCGTGGAGGTGGCGCCCGGCCGGCTGTGGCTGGCCACCAACGGCATCGGCATCGTGGAGTACGTGCCGGGGGAGGGCGTGGTGCGCCGCTTCACCCAGGACCCCCGCGTCCCCACCAGCCTGTCCGACGACAGCGTCTGGTCGGTGCTGCGCGATGCCGCCGGCCATCTCTGGATCACCACCGGCGACGGGGTGGTCCGCCACGACCCCGAGCAGCGCACGCTGGCCTCCGCCGTGGTGGGCGGCACCGACCGCGGCGCCCTGGCCGACCCCGACGTGCTGGCCGTCGCCGCCGACCCCAAGGGCCGGCTGTGGGTGGGCTACCGCGACGCCGGGATCGACGTGTTCGACCCGCTGCGCGGCCGCGTCGCCTCGCTGCGCCCGGACCCGGCGCGCCCGGCGGACAGCCTGCCCCGCACCACCAAGGTCGCCTTCGCCCCGCTGCCGGAGGGCGGCTTCGCGGTCGGCACCGACGTCGGCCTGTTCCGCGTGGACGCCGAGGCGCGCCGCGCGGAGCGGATGCGGGTTGAGGGGCTGGAGCCGTCGGTGGAGGTCTCCTCCCTGCTGGCGGAGGGATCGGTGCTGTGGATCGGCACGGCGTCGGAGGGGCTGTTCCGCCTGGACCTCGCCGGCGGCGGCCCGGCGCGGCCGGTGGCGAAGCCCGGCGGGCCGGCCGGCCTCGGCAACCCGCACGTGGAGTTCGTGGTGCCGGTGCCCGGCGGGCGCCATTGGGTCGGCACCCGCGACGGGCTGCACCTCGTGGACGCGGAGCAGGGCGTGGTGGAGCGCATCGGCGCCGACCGGAACGACCCCGGCTCACTGGCGAACGCGCAGGTGGTGACCGCCGTCACCGACCGCCAGGGCCGCCTCTGGGCCTCGGTCCCGGGATCGGGGCTCGACGTGCTGGAGCGGCGGGACGCCCAGGGCCGCCCCGTCTTCCGCCGCATCGGCATCCGCGACGGGCTGCCCAACGAGCGGCCGAACGCCCTGGCGGTGGACGCCACCGGCCGCATCTGGCTCAGCAGCGACGACGGGCTGGCCGTCATCGATCCCGAGACCTTCCAGGTCCGCGTCCTGGGCCGCGCCGAGGGCTACGTGGCGAAGAGCGCCTGGATCCGCGACGTCGCCACGCTGCCGTCGGGGGAGATCGCCTTCGGCGGCTTCGGGGCGCTGACCCTGGTGCGCCCGGGCGACCTGCCGCCGCGGCCGCCGGTGCCGGCGGTGACGGTGACCGAGGTGCGCGTCGGCGCCCGAATCCTGCCCGGGCGGCGGGGCCTGCGGGGGGACGACCCGGTCGTGGTGCCGCCGGCCGCCAACAGCCTGGCGGTGGAGT
Organism: Azospirillaceae bacterium; assembly: GCA_035627915.1. GTDB lineage: Bacteria > Pseudomonadota > Alphaproteobacteria > Azospirillales > Azospirillaceae > DASPKT01. The sequence goes on along the minus strand of DASPKT010000408.1, from coordinate 17,682 downwards.
TCGCGGGACTCGACTACGCCGGCACCGACCGGCTGCGCTATGCCTACCGGCTGGAGGGGTTCGACCAGGAGTGGACGGAGGCCGACGCCAGCCGCCGCGTCGCCGCCTATACCGGCCTGCCCCCGGGCGACCACCTGCTGCGGGTGCGCGTCGCCGACCGCATGGGCGCCTGGGCCCCGGAGGAGGCGCGGCTGCACGTGCGGGTGCTGCCCGCCTGGTACCAGACGCTCTGGTTCCGGGCCCTGGCGGCGCTGGCCGCGGTCGCCCTGGTCGCCGTCATCGTGTCGTTGCGCACCCGGGTGCTGCGCCGGCGCGAGCGGGCGCTGGAGGCGCTGGTGGAGCAGCGCACGCGCGAGCTGACCGAGAGCCACCTGAGGCTGGAGCGCATCGCCTTCGAGGACCCGCTGACCGGCCTGCCCAACCGCCGCATGTTCAACGACGCCTTCGCCCGCCTGCTGGCCGCCGCCGCCCGCCGGGGCGAGCCGCTGGGCCTGGTCCTGGTCGACGTGGACCGCTTCAAGCAGGTCAACGACACCTACGGGCACGACGCCGGCGACGCGCTGCTGGTGGAGGTGGCGCGGCGGCTGCAGGCGGCAATGCGCGGCACGGACATCGTGGCCCGGCTGGGCGGGGACGAGTTCGCGGTGCTGCTGCCCGACGTGGGGGAGGGGGCGGACGCCATCGGCAGCCGCCTGATGGCCGCCACCGTCGGCCCGGTCGTCCTGCCGGGCGGCACCGTGCGGATGGGCTTCAGCGTCGGCATCGCCGTCTACCCCGCCGACGCCGACGGGACGGAGACGCTGTACAAGGCCGCCGACGTGGCCCTCTACCAGGCCAAGCAGGCCGGCCGCGGAACCTGGCGCCGCGCCGGGGAGCCCGCCCGGGCCGATCCGGCCTGACACCGACCGTATCCCGCCTGACTCTGGGCAAAGTGTCACATTTGTTCGGCCCAATCTCGACTTAACTAGACGGAAGTGCTACTCCTTAGGGAACAAATAAACCCTAGGGGGAGTGGGGAATGGGAGTCCGCAAAGGAGCCGCGCGCGCGCTGCGGCGGCATGTCTATGCACTGAACCTGGGGGTGGCGGCGGTCGCCACCGCGGTCGCCACGGCCTGGCCGGAGACGGCGGCCGCGCAGACCACCTCGTCGGCCATCGTCGGCACGGTGACGCTGCCCGACGGCACGCCGGCGGCCGGCGCCCAGGTCGAGATCACGCACGAATTCTCCGGCACGCGCGCGGTCAGCCGCGTCAACGAGGACGGGCGCTTCCAGGCCCAGGGCCTGCGCGCCGGCGGCCCCTACCAGGTGAAGATCTCGGGCGTGCCGGGCCTGCCCGCGCAGACCGTGCCCGACGTGTTCATCCGCCTGGGCGAGCCCTACAAGCTGGACGTGGCGCTGGAACAGCCGGCCGACCTGCTTCAGGAGGTCGTCGTCACCGGCTCCAAGCTGAAGATCGGCGAGCTCACCACCGGCCCCGTCGCCAACATCACCCGCGAGATGCTGGAGCAGACGCCGACCGTCAGCCGCGACCTGAAGGACGCGCTGAAGCAGGACCCCCGCATCAGCATCGACCTCGCCCGCTCCGGCCTGATGCAGGTCGCCGGCACCAACGGCCGCTTCAACAGCATCAACGTCGACGGCGTGCGCGTCGGCGACGATTTCGGCCTGAACCTGAACGGCTACCCGACCCAGCAGTTTCCGCTGTCGCTGGACTGGATCGACCAGGTCTCCGCCAAGATCGCACCCTACGACGTGACCTATTCCGGCTTCCAGGGCGCCACCGTCAACGCGGTCACCAAGACCGGCGGCAACGACTTCCACGGCAGCGCCTACTACTACTTCACCAACGAGGACCTGGCCGGCGACAAGTCCGGCGACCGCGCCATCAACCTGGTCTTCGACGAGAAGACCTACGGCGCCACGCTGAGCGGCCCGATCATCGAGGACCGGCTCTTCTTCTTCGCCGGATACGAGGAGTTCAAGGCCAAGCAGCCGACCCAGTTCGGCCCCGCCGGCTCCAACGCGCCCAACATCATCTCGCGCGTGAACCAGGCCGACCTGAACCGCATCCTCGACATCTCCAAGTCGGTCTACAACTTCGACCCGCTGGTCGCCCCGGCCTCGACCCCGAACGAGGCGAAGAAGGCGATCGTCAAGCTCGACTGGAACGTCAGCGACAACCACCGCGCCTCCTTCAACTATCAGCGGACGGAGGGCGGGCAGCTCATCAACCAGAACGACAATCCGGCCATCAACCAGGTCGGCACCTTCGCCTCCTGGTACACGCGCGCCATCACGCTGGACAGCTTCGCCGGCCAGATCTTCTCGGAGTGGACGGACGAGTTCTCCACCGAGGTGCAGCTCAGCCACAAGGACGTGAAGACCGACCAGGTGCCGAAGGGCGGCCGGAACTTCATGTCGGCGACCGTCCGCATCCCGCAGACCGGCGGCCAGGTGCTGGTCGGGCCGGACCAGTTCCGCCAAGCCAACGCGCTGTCCAACAAGGCCGACCGGATCCGCATCAAGGGCACCTACCTGGCCGGTGACCACAGCATCGTGGGCGGCTGGGACCGCGACCATCTGTCGGTGTTCAACCTGTTCGTGCCGGGCGCCTTCGGCGTCTTCACCTTCGCCAGCATCGAGGACTTCGCCGCCCGCCGGGCGCTCAGCGGCAGCTACACCAACGCGCTGAGCGGCGATCCCAACGACGCCGCGGCCAAGTGGAAGTACGACCTGGACAGCTTCTACCTCCAGGACACGTGGGACGTGACGGACGACCTGGTCGTCACCGGCGGCGTGCGCTACGAGCGCTACGACATGTCGCCCGAGCCGGTGCTGAACACGACCTTCGTCGGCCGCTTCGGCTTCCCCAACAACGAGACGCTGGACGGCAAGGACATCTGGCTGCCGCGCTTCGGCGCCACCTACACGGTGGACGAGCGGACCACGCTGCGCGGCGGCGCCGGCCTGTTCACCGGCGGCTCGCCCAACGTCTGGGTGTCCAACAGCTACAGCAACACCGGCGTCTCCACCGCGTCCGCCGTGCTGTCGCGCAACGCGCAGGGCGTGGACCCCACCGGCATCCTCGACAACGTGGCGGGCAGCAGCATCCCGCCGGCGCTGCAGGCCCTGCTGAAGGCGGGCGACGGCAACACCAACTCCATCGCCCCCGGCTTCGACCTGCCGTCGAGCTGGAAGTACAGCGTCGGCGTCGACCACGTGCTGGACCTGGGCTCGCTCGGCGACGACTACACCCTGTCGTTCGACGTGCTCTACACCTCGGTCCAGGACGCGGTGGACTGGCGCGAGCTGGACATCCGCCCGGTCGGCACCGCGCCCGACGGGCGGCCGATCTACGGCCCGGTCCAGGGCTTCCAGCCGGGCCGCCACAGCGACCTCGTCCTCGTCAACAGCGAGGGCGGCCACGGGCTGGTGCTGAGCGCGTCGCTGGGCAAGGAATGGCAGACCGGCTACGGCTCCTTCGTGAACCAGCTCGGCTACGCCTACCAGGACGTGAAGGACGTCAACCCGGGCAACGAGTTCATCGCCCAGCGCGGCTTCCAGTGGCACGCCGCGTCCGACCCCAACAACCCCGAGCTCGCCACCTCCGACTACGAGACGCGGCACCGGGTGACGTGGCTGGCCGGCTGGTCGGACACGCTGATCGGCAGCCTCGCCACCAAGCTCAGCCTGTCCGGCGAGCACCGCAGCGGGCATCCCTTCAGCTACACCTTCGACAACCGCCTGTCGGTCGCCGACGACGTGTTCGGCGAGGTCGGCGTGGCCGACGCCGCCACCGCGCGCCAGCTCTTCTACGTGCCGCGCGCGCAGAGCGACCTGGCGGCGCTGAACGGCGTCACCTGGGACCAGCTGAGCGGCTTCCTGTCGCGCAGCGGGCTGGACCGCTACCAGGGCCGGATCGCGCCGCGCAACGCGTTCCGCAGCGACTGGATCAACATCGTCAACCTGCATGCCGAGCAGGAGCTGCCGAGCGTGTTCGAGGGCCACCGCGCCGTCTTCACCATCGACATCTTCAACTTCGGCAACCTGCTGAACAGCAAGTGGGGCCGCTACGCCCAGGTCAACGACCCGGTGCGCCCGCCGCTGATCAGCACGGGCCTGCGCGCCGGCATCGACCCGGCCACGGGCAAGTACACCTACACCTATGTCGGGCCGCGGGACGCCAACGGGAACCCGCTGTTCACGCCCGCCAAGTTCGTCTCGCCCCGCCTGTCGGTCTGGAACCTCCAGGTCGGCGTCCGGTACGAGTTCTGATGCGGCGTCCCGGGGGCCGGCGGCGGCCGGCCCCTTTCCGCCCCGCCGTCCCGATTTCCGTTGTCGGCGGCGGGACGGCGCCCCATCATCGGGGGGCATGCGTCGGCGGGGGCGGGGAGGCCCGATGATGGTCCTGTCGCGGTTCTGGATCCTCCTGCTGGGGCTGCTGCTGGGCCCAGTGGCGGGCCCAGTGGCGAGCGCCGCGGCGGGCGCGGCGGAGCTGACGGTCTACTACCCGGTCGCGGTCAGCGGCCAGGTGGCGCAGGCGATCCAGGCGATGAACCGCGACTTCGCCGCCGCCCATCCCGACGTCCAGGTCAAGGCCGTCTTCACCGGCGACTACGTCACCACCAAGCAGCGCGTCATGGAGATGGCGGGCCGCCCCGACGGGCCGCAGATGATGGTGGGGCTGTCGGCCGACCTGTTCGCCTTCATCGACCACGACCTCATCATGGCGTTCAGCGACGTGGCCGGCGGGCGCGAGGACTATGCCTGGTACAATTCCTTCTACCCAGGCTTCCTGAAGAACAGCCGCTGGAACCGCAAGGTCTGGAGCATCCCGTTCCAGCGCTCCACCATCGTCCTGCTCTACGACAAGCGCGCCTTCGCCGAGGCCGGCCTCGACCCCGAGCACCCGCCGCAGACCTGGGCGGAGATGATCGAGGTGGCGGGCCGGCTGACCCGGCGGCGGCCCGACGGCGCCGTGGACCGCTGGGGCCTCACCATCCCCTGCGACCGCGACTTCGCGTACTGGGTGTTCCAGGCGCTGGCCGCCCAGAACGGGGTGGTGCTGGCCGACGAGGACGGCACCGCCACGAACTTCGACGCGCCCGGCGCGGTGGAGGCGCTGCAGCTCTGGCTCGACCTCGGCCGCACCCACAAGGTCATGCCCGCCGGCTTCACCAGCTGGCGCGACGCCCCGGCCGATTTCCTGGCGGGGCGCTCGGCCATGATCTGGACCAGTTCCGGCCAGTTCGCCAACATCCGGGAGAAGGCCGACTTCCCCTTCGGCATGGCGATGCTGCCCAAGGGGCGCAGCCGCGGCACGCCGACCGGCGGCGGCAACCTCTACCTGCTGAAGGGCGCCACGCCGGAGCAGCAGCAGGCGGCGATGGCCTATGCCCGCTTCATCAGCGCGCCGGAGCGCACGGCCGCCTTCAGCATCAGCACCGGCTACGTGGTCACCCGCATGGACGGCTGGCAGGCCCCGGCCATGACGGAGTTCATCCGCGGCTTCCCCTCCATCGTCGAGGCGCGCAACCAGCTGGCCTTCGCCCAGGCCGAGTTCGCGGTGCACCGGAACGATGAGGTCGTGGCCGTCCTCAACAGCGCCCTGGCCGACGCCCTGGAGGGCCGCCGCCGCCCGGCCGAGGCCCTGCGCGACGCCCAGGACAAGGCCGCCGCCATCCTGGCGCCCTACCGGACCCGCTGAGGCGCCCCGCCCCTATTGCGCGAAGAGGGCGATCCCACGCGCGTCGGAGGCGGCGTCGGCACGCCCCGGCCGCGCACACTTGCAGCGCGAATATTCTTCCAATTTCCCGTTTGCGAATCCATCGGTATTAATCCATTGTATGTAGCGTTGATATCGCGGCCTCCCCGGCACGCGGTAAGAGTAAGACTGCATTAACCGGACATCCATCGAAGCATTGGGAGAGCCGTGTCCCTTCACCAGGACACGGCTGCGGGAAACGATTGCTCGGACGCCAGGGAGCTTGGCAATGGCAGACATGACGATCAGCAGCCAGACGGCCGTCGGAAGGGTCACCTTCCTCCAGTTGGAGGGGTACAATCTGTTGGCTTGGCTGGGAACCGACGACCAGCATTCATTGAACATCTCGACCTCGGCCGACCTGGACTTCCCGTCGTCCAGCACGGGTCAGGCGGGAAGCGGCCAGTCCAGCCTGTGCGGGACATCGGTCGTGGTGATGCCGGACGGCGTCAACGGCTATGTCGGCTGGGTGAACGGGTCCGACAAGATCAGCATCGCGAAGATCTCCGCCGGCACGCCGGAGGACGGCGCCGCCCCCCAATGGTCCCTCGGCACGGTCGTCAGCATCCAGGCAGCCCAACCGGCCAGCCCGCCCACCATCGGCCTCGGCACCCAGAACGGCCATCTGGTGCTCAACGTCATCTGGCAGGATGGCGGCCTCGGCTGCCTCGCCGTGGCGCAGCTGCTCGTGGGCGACGAGGCGGCCACCACGGCCTACCGCCCGCTCGGCAAACCGGTGTCCAGCACCGGGATGCCGTCGCTGGCCACCTCGCGCTGGGGCAGCTATCTCGCCTGGCCGTCGTAGGACGCCGGCGGCGGGTACCTGCTGAACCTGGTGCAGGATCCCGAGGGCGGCATCAACTTCGACTTCGACCGCCAGCTCATCCACGCCGTGGCCTGCCAGACCGGCGTCGCCTACGTCCCGCTCGGCACCGATGCCGGCTACGGCGTCTATTCCGACAGCGCCGGGGTCCACTACGTCCAGATCGCGCGCAGCGCCAAGGGCGGATGGGTGGTGAACCCGTCCACCGCGGCCGGCGTGTCCGGGACGATCGGCGGCTCGGTTCCGCAGGCGCCGGTCAACGGGTCCGGCGTCCGCTTCAAGAGGGCCGGGACCGGCGGCGCCCTGGTCTCGCTCGTCTGGCCGGCCGACATCGCCGGCCAGCCGTCCGGCAGCATCGCCATCAGCGCGTTCCAGCCGGTCTTCGCGCCGGTGCCGGTGGTCGCGTTCGCGACCGCCTGACGCCACGGCCGACCATCCAGGGGAAAAGCGAATGCCCAGCACCTCCGACATCACCAAGGCGCCCGTCTCCACCGGCCAGGCGGCGGCGGGCCGTCCCATCTTCCGGTCCGTCCACGGCCTCTACCAGCTGATGCTGTGGACGGGGACGGGCTCCTCCAACGCCATCTGGTTCGGCACCTGCAAGACCGGCAGCTACGCGCCGGCGGGCGCCGCGACCAAGGCCGACAGCGCGGCCGGCTTCGGCCCGGCCTTCGCGCTGGCGCCGGCGGGCGACAGCGGCTACCTCGCCTGGGTCGCCGACAACAAGCGGATCATGGTCGCCAAGGCCGTCGCCGACGGCTCCAGCCCGCCGAAATGGTCGATCCCCGGCACGCCGGTGGCGATCCCGTCCTCCAACGCCGCCAGCGCTCCCGTCGCAGCGCTGCGGGAGCAGAACGGCGCGCTGGTGCTGACGCTGGTCTGGCAGGACGCCGGGGCCGGCGGCATGGTGTACTGCCAGCTCGACTCCGCGAACCTGGCGGCCTCCACCGCCTTCGCCGGCCTGGGCCAGTCCTGCAAGGGCAGCCCCTGGCTAGCGGCGCACGGCGCGGCCACCTTCCTCGCCTACACCGGCACCGACGGGCAGTTCAACCTGGCGGTCGACCCCGACGGCGGCGTCGCCTTCGACTTCGCCAACCGCTTCACCGCCGCCGGCATCACCAGCGACCACGGCCCCGCCTACGTGCCCCTGTCGCGCAGCCAGGGCTATGTCTGCTGGGCCTCCGCGGCCGGCCTGTCCTACCAGCAGATCGGCATCGACAGCGACGGCGACTGGGCGCTGAACACGCGGGCGGGCTGCTCCGGCACCATCGCCGGGATCAACCCGACGGCGGCCCCGTCGGCGCAGCTCACGACGGTCACCGACGACCAGGGCGTCACCTCCAGGGTCATCGTCGTCGCGGCCCCGTCGGCCGCCCCGCCCGCCGCCAAAGCCAACACCGTCATGGTGGCGGGCTTCGTGCCGGACACCTCCTCCGTGCCGCTGCCGCTCGCGCAGTTGGCCACGAGCTGACCGCCCCGACGGACCAGGAGACACCGGATCATGCCGAAATCACCCATCATCATCTCCGACCCCAACGACTCCCTCTACCAGCCGGTCGCCATCAACCAGACGGCCGTCGGCGCGACCCAGATCGTGAACCTCGGCGGCTACGACATGCTGCTGTGCAACGGGACGGGCAGCGGCTTCAAGCTGACCATGTCGCAGAACACGGAGCCCGGGAGCCTGGACTTCAACTCCTACGTGACGGAGTTCGGCGGCTGGACGTCCAAGAGCGGCGACCCCGGCGCGGCGCTGCACGAGAACGCGATCGTCAACGGCCCCTGCTTCGTCGTCGCTCCCAGCCAGACGCAGGGCTACGTCGTCATGGCGACCGCCCAGGGCACCATCGGGGCGTTCCCCACCAAGTACGAGCACACCGGCTCGAACCCGAACTTCTGGGTGCTGGTCGACGGCGAGCGGTACCTGAACGGCTCCAAGGCGGCGTCGGCCCCCGCTGCCGCGCTCAGCCTGCAGAACGGGCGCCTGGTCCTCAACATCGTCTGGATGGACGCCGGGGCCAAGCAGATGGTGCTCTGCCAGCTTGAGGTCGGCGAGGGGCAGGCCTCGGAGACGTACCGCTACCTTGGGGAGTCCTGCATCGGCCCGCCGAGCCTGTCCATGAACGGCGGCACCAGCTTCCTGTCCTGGTTCGGCACCGACGGCTCCTTCAACCTCGCGGTGGACCCGGCTGGCGGCGTCGACTTCCAGTTCGACCGGAAGGTGGTGGAGCCGGGCGTCACCAGCGACCTCGGCCCCTGCATCGTGCCGATCAACCGGACGCAGCTCTACGTGGTCTGGGCCGACCGCAACAGGCAGGGCATCCACTACGCCCAGCTGGCCCGCGACCAGTTCGGGCAGTGGGTCTTCAACCCGTCGAAGGGCTGTTCCGGCCTGGTCGCCGGGGCCTACCCGCTGAACGGCAGCCCCTACGCCCACTTCGACCGGGCGGCCGACGGGACGCCGCTGCTGGCCGTGGTCTGGCCCCAGCTGCCCGCGAACACCGTCATGCTCACCCACGTCCCGGTCTCGCTGGCGCCCGTCCCGCTCCAGCAGGCGTGATCCCCGGCCGGCGCGCCGCGGCGGTTCCCAGGGCGGAACCGCCGCGGCGACCGTCTCCCGGGACTTGACGGACGGGCCGCGCGCGGATAAGTCTCCAGTGGAGACATTAACCGGCCCGAGGAGGTCCACATGCTGCGCTGGCTCCTTCCGGCCCTATCGCGATGGTGGCCCCGCATGATCTACGAGATGATCCGTTCCCAGATGGCGAAGAGCGTCCCCTTCGCCCACCATGCCGGCGTCACGCTGGACAAGGTGGAGGCCGGGCGCGCCGTGGCGACGCTGCCCTTCCGGCCGGAGGGGCTGAACCATGTCGGCACCCAGCACGCGGCCGCGCTGTTCGCGGTGGGGGAGACGGCCTCGGGCGGCGCCATGGCAGGCGCGCTGGCGCCGATGCTGGCGCAGATCAGGCCGGTGGCGAGCGAGGCCCGCATCCGCTATCTGAAGGCGGCCAAGGGGACGGTCAGGGCGGAGGCCGCGGTGGCCGACGCCGCCGCCCTGCTGGATGCGCTGAAGGCCGAGGGCAAGGTCGTCTTCCCCGTGGAGGTGCGCCTGCTGGACGCCGAGGGCGGGGAGCCGCTGGGGGAGATGACGGTCGAATGGCACGTGGTGGACAAGGACCGCAAGCAGGCGGCGCGGGCCTGACGGCGCCGGGTGCCGGCACCCGCACCACCTTCCACCATGGCGACCTGGAGCGGGCGGCGCTGGACGCGGCGCTGTCCATCCTGGAGGGGCAGGGGCCGGCGGCCCTGACGCTGCGCTCGGTGGCGGCGTCGGTCGGGGTGAACCACCGGGCGCTCTACCGCCGCTTCGCCTCGCACGAGGCGCTGCTGCTGGACGTCGCCGGGCGCGGCTTCGGCATGCTGGCCGACCGGCTGGAGCAGGCCGGCGCGCTGCCCGGCGCCAGCCCGGAGGGGCGCATGGCGCGGGCCTATGCCGGCTTCGCGCTGGAGCACCCGCACCTCTACGACCTGATGTATTCCCTGCCGCTGAAAGGCCTGTTCCGCACCGAGGACGGCGCCGGCCCCGCGCTGCGCCGCCTGGTGGCCGGCGCCGCCGCCATCGTGGCGCCGGAGCGGCCCGACCCCGGCAGTGCCGAGGACCGGGCGCTGCGCGACCGGGTGGTGCGGGTCTGGGGGCTGGCGCACGGGCTGGTCACGCTCTACCGCGCCGGCGCGCTCTGGGCCCGCGGCGATGCCGACGCGCTGGACTACATCGCCCGCGCCGCCGACGCGATGGCCGGCCAGGCGTCCGGGGCCGGCGGCTGAGGCTCAGCCGGCCGGCCGCTCCTCCTTCGTCCCCTCGTCTTTCTTGTCCGCCCGCGGCACCGGGGTGATGGCCTTGACCGGCACCCGGCCGGCGAAGCGGTCGCCGACCACCTGGATGTCCATGGGCGAGCAGACCCAGGACGATCCCCTGGTCCGGATGCCGATGCCGTGCCGGAAGTTCAGCTCCGGCTGCGGGCTGAACAGGGTCAGGTCGTACTGGTCGCGCACGCCGACGGTAATGCGGACGGTGTCGCGGTCGACGTAGGACCAGCCGGTGATGTTGCCGGAGTGGAAGCAGGCCGCCTTGCCGCCCTCCGCCTTGCCGTCCCCGGCGGCGGAAGCGGGCGCCGCGAACGCAAGCGGCGCCAGCAGGGCGGCGATCAAGCCGTGACGTCGCGTCATCGCGCCTTCTCCATGTCGATGGGTGAGCTGCCCATCATATGGGCCTCCGCCCGAGGTCGCACCAGTGCGGCATGGCCCCATGCGCGTCGTGAATACGCTTCAGTCCCGGCGCGCGGTCCGGTAGCCTCCCGCCCGGACCGACGGAGAGGGGGAGCGGGCGGATGATGGCGGAAAGCTGGGGTGCCGCGCTGGCGAGCTTCCTGCTGGCGTTCCCGGCGCTGTTTTCCATCGTGAACCCGGTCGCCTCGGCCCTGATCTTCAGCCAGGTCACCGCCGGCCGCACCCACAGGGAGCGCGTGCGCCTCGCCCGGCTGGTGGCGCTCAACTCCGCCATCGTGCTGCTGTTCTCGCTCTGGGGCGGGGCCTACGTGCTGAGCTTCTTCGGCATCTCGCTGGCGGCGCTGCGCATCGCCGGCGGCTTCGTGGTGGCCGAGCGCGCCTGGGTGCTGCTGAACGCGCCGGAGCAGAACGAGGCGAAGAAGCAGGAGCAGGCGGCCCCCGCGGAGGACGCGGAGGGCGTGGCCTTCTTCCCCCTGACCATCCCCTTCACCACGGGGCCGGGCTCCATCTCCGTCGCCATCGCGCTGGGCGCCACGCGGCCGGCGGGCGGGGTGGAGCTGGCCGCCTTCTACGCCGGCATGTCCGCCGCCGCCGTCGCCATCGCGGTCATCGTCTGGCTGGCCTACGGGTCGGCGGACCGGCTGGTCTCCATGCTGGGCAGCTCGCGCGCCCGCATCGTGACGCGGCTGTCGGCCTTCCTGCTGCTCTGCATCGGCGTGCAGATCCTACTGAACGGCCTGCTGGACGTCGTCACGCCCCTGATGGCGGCGCGCTAGCGGCGGGCGTCCGCGACGCGTCAGCGTCGGGCGTCGAGGTAGCGCTGCACCAGGTCGTGGCGCACGTCGGTGGTGGAGCAGCGCCCGAAATTGCCCAGCGCGCCGACCAGGAACTTCTCCGTGGCGGCACGGCCGGCCTCGTGCAGGTGGCGCAGGAACTCCCAGTTCAGGTTGTACTTGGAGGCCAGCCCCAGGTCGGCCATGACCGCGTCGTCGGACAGCAGGTGCAGGTTCACGATGCGGGCCGTCCGCTCCTCCGGGGGCAGGCGGCGCATGAAGCGGTTCACCAGGTCCAGCGTCTGGATCTCCTGCACCAGCGAGATGTTGAAGCTGATCTCGTTGATGCGGTCGGCGATGTCGCCGGCGGTCATGGGCGGCTTGCCCGCGCGCTCGCACGGGTTCAGTTGGACGATGACCATGTCGTCGGCGTGCCGGACCAGCGGCTCCAGTGCGGGATTGGCGGTGAAGCCGCCGTCCCAGTAGTAGTCGCCGTCGATCTCCACCGCCTGCGCCGACTGCGGCAGGCAGGCCGACGCCAGCAGCACCTCCGCGCGCAGCTCGCCCGGCCCGAACACCTTGCGCGAACCGCGGCCGACGTTGGTGGCGGCGACGTAGAGGTGGGGGACGCCGTCGGGCGGGTCGTTCAGGACGCCGAAATCCTCCACGATCCGCTGGACCACGTCGGTCAGCGGGTTGACGTAGTGGGGGGCCATGTAGGGCGACCAGAACTGCGCCGCCGCGTTCAACGTGGCGGTCAGCGGCAGATGGTCGAAGTTCCAGCCCTGGCCGCCGGCGTTGTAGGGCAGCCAGAGATAGGGGTTGCCCAGCCGGATCGCCTTGTTGTGCATGGCGGCCCAGAAGCGGCCCAGCAGGGTGCGGGCGGCGGCCGGGCCGTGGCGCAGGCCGAAGGCGCAGACGGCGGCGTTCATGGCGCCGGCGCTGGTGCCGCTCAGCGCCGCGATGCGCAGGCGGCCTTCCTCCACCTCCTCCAGCATCCGGTCCAGCACGCCCCAGGTGAAGGCGCCGTGCGCGCCCCCGCCCTGCAGCGCCAGGGAGACGGCGCAGGGCTCGCCGGCGGGGCGTTGCGCGGGGGCCCGGGACGGCTTTGGGGAACGCGACGGCTGCGGGGAACGGGGCATCGGCGTCCACTCCTGCTGCGGCGCCGCCGGGGAGGGGAGGCGCCGCGGCAGTATCCGCCACGGCGCCGGCCCCCGCAATCCCGTCCCGTCTCCTCCCGCCGCGGGCGGCGCCTCAGCGCGAGACTTCCGCCGTCTCGTGCCGCCGCGCGCCCTCCACCGCCTCCGGCTCGCCCGGGTAGCGGAAGCGGTGGACGGTGCGGGCCTGCCGGCGCGCCTCGTCCGTGTCGTAGCGGGCGTAGGCCGCGCCCGAAACCGCGGTGCGGCGGCCGCGGAAGCCCGCGGCGATCCGCTCCCGCCCGCCGCCGAAGGCCGCGTAGGCCAGCGCCGCGGCGCCAGCCAGCACGGCGGCGCTGGCCAGCGGGTGCAGGCTCGCCATGGTGTAGAAGCTGCGCTCGCGCACGAAGTCGTGGCGGGTGCCGCGCTGCCAGCCGCCATCGCCCGCCCGGTACAGCGTGTCGCGGTGACCCTCCACGTCGCCGCCGCTCTGCTGCCAGGGGATCAGGAACCGCTCCATCACCATGTCGGCCAGGCGGGGAGCCCAGGTCTCCGACATCGACAGCAGCTTGCCGCCGCTGCCGACGATCACGTCGCGCACCGGGTGCTGGGCGGCGTGCAGGATGGCGCGGGCCACCGTCTCCGGCGCGTAGACCGGCGGCGGGTTCATCGGCTCCGCCCCGGTCAGCACCCGCGCGTTGGCCTCGTACCGGGTGTCGATGACGCCGGGCTTCACCAGGGTGACGGAGACGGGCAGGCCGTCGGCCTCCAGTTCCATCCGCAGCGCGTTGGTGAAGCCCTTCACCGCATGCTTGGTGGCGCAGTAGGCGCCCTGCAGCGGGATGGCGCGGTCGCCGACGGAGCTGCCGACGTTGATCAGCGCGCCGCCCTCGTCCGCCAGGTGCTCGACCGCGACGCGGCTGCCGTGGACGACGCCCCAGTAGTTCGTCTCGAACAGGCGGCGGTGGTCGCGGTCCGGCGTCTCCAGCAGCCGGCCGTAGACCGAGACGCCGGCGTTGTTGACCCAGCTGTCGATGCGGCCGAAGCGGTGCAGCGCCACCTCGGCCAGCAGGCGCAGCTGCATCTCGTCGGCCACGTCCACCTCGGCGAAGTCGGCCTCGCCGCCGGTCCGCCGGATATGCTCGACGATGCGGACCAGCGCCTCGCCGTCGCGGGCGCCCAGCACCACGCGCGCGCCCCTGTCGGCGGCCATGCGGGCGGTGGTCAGGCCGATGCCGCTGGTGGCGCCGGTGATGACGATGACCTGCTCGTTCAGGGGCTTCAGCCTAGGGCGCATGGGTCTTCTCCGTCCGTTCGGTTGGGTGTCCGGTTCCGGGGGCCCCAACAGGCGGCGGGCGGAAAAGGTCGCGGGTCCCCGGCCCCCCCACTCCGCTCAGCGGCGCGCCGCCGCCACCGCCCCGGCCAGCGCCCCCAGCACCGCCACGCCCCCCGCGGCGATGCCGAGCGCGCGCACCGTGGCGGGGTCGAAGACGGACAGGCTGCGGCTGGACTGCGGGACGTAGGGGCCGCGGGCGCCGTGGTCCCCGGGGACGGGCGCGAAGAGGTTGTCCTGTCGCCCGACCGGCCGGCGCCCGGTCATCTGCCCCTCCCACGCCTTGCGGCTCAGCAGCCGGTCCAGGAAGCCCGGCAGCACCATCTGGCCCAGGATCGCCTGCGTCGTGGAACCGCCGACCCACAGCTCCCGCGGGGCCTCCAGCGCCGCCCGCACCACCGCCTCGGCGGCCGCGGCGGGGTCGAAGACCGGCGGCACCGGCTGCGGCACCCGGTCCAGCTTCAGGCGCGACCACTCGAACTGGGGGGTGTTCATGCCGGGCATGTGCACCATGGTCAGGCGCACCGGGCTGCCCTCGTGGATCAGCTCGGAGCGCAGGCTGTCGGTGAAGGCGCGGGCCGCGGCCTTGGCGGCGCAGTAGGGCGCCTGGAGCGGAATGGAGCGGTAGGCCAGGGCCGAGCCGACCTGGACGATGGTACCGCGGCCCTGCCGGCGCATGTGGCGCAGCGCCGCCTGCGTGCCCCAGACAACGCCGTGGTAGGTCACGTCGGTGACGCGGCGGAACTCGTCGGGCGTCACCTCCTCGATGGGGCCCATGACGGTCGCCATGGCGTTGTTGATCCAGACGTCGATGCCGCCCCATTCCCGCGCCACCCGGTCGGCGGCATCGTGCATCGCCTGCGGATCGGCCACGTCGGCCGGGATGGCGAGCGGCATGCCGCCCAGCTCCGCCACATCGCGCGCCGCACCGGCCAGCCCGTCCTCGCCCCGCGCCAGCAGCGCCACGCGCCAGCCGCGGCGGGCGAACAGGCGGGCGACGGCGCGGCCCAGCCCGGCGCTGGCCCCCGTGATGACGACGCGCTCGGCCATGGTCCCCTCCCCGATCCGTACCGGGCCTTCAACGGCCGGCGGGGGAGGGGCGTTCCTGCGGGAAGGGGAGTTCGTCAGCCCCGCCCGCGCCGGGCCGCGTGCGGGCGGACGACGGTCTCCAGCCAGGCGGACAGCTCCGCCCGCCGCAGCGCCGGCTCCATCACGTCGCGGTCCAGCCCGTGCAGCCACACCAGGTCGCGGCGGTCGGGGTTCCCGTGCAGGGTCTTCAGTTCCGCGACGTAGCGGTTCTGGGCGACCAGGTCGGCGAAGAACCCTTCCTCCACCAGCCGGGTCCCGTAGCGGGAGATGACGCAGGCGATCTCGTTGAAGTCGTACTCGGGATGGTACTGGACGCCCCAGAACAGGCCCTGCCCGTGGCGGAAGACCGCCGCCTGAACGGCGCTCATGCTGTTGGCGGCAAGCACCGTGGCGCCCGGGGGCAGGGCGGCCACCTCGTCCATGTGGACGGCGATGGCGTCGAACACGCCGCGCTTGCGGCCGAACAGCGGGTGGCCGGCGCCGGCCGGGGTGGGGGTGACGCGCCGGGCGATGCCGAGCTCGCGCCCCCTCGGGTTGGCCTCCACCCGCCCGCCGGCCGCCGTCACGCCGACCTGCAGGCCCCAGCAGCTCCCGAACTGCGGCAGCCCGCAGGCGAAGGCGGCGCGGCTGAGGGCCAGCTGCGGCTCCACCGTCGGGCCGCCGCGGTAGACGTTCAGCGCCGAGCCGGTCCAGGCCAGCCCGTCATAGGCCTCCAGCCCGGCGCCGCGCGGGACCTGCGCGTCGGCGTCGGCGGGATGGACGATGTCGCACTCCAGCGCGACGCCCAGGCCCTGCAGCACGTCGACGTAATGCTCCCCCGTGGGCCGGCCGCCGACGGCCGCGTGGGCGGCGTTGGTCTCCCGCGTGTTGCCGTCGGCGACCAGGATGCGCAGGCTTGCCATGCCCCGCTCTCAGCCCAGGCGGCCGGCGTGGGCGGCCAGGAAAACCCCCGTCAGCGCCGCCGCGTCGATGGGCATCGGGTTGCCGCCGGTGGAGGGGTCGCGCTCCGCCATGCGGCCGATCTCCTCGGCCCGGTCGGCGGGCACGCCGGCCTCCGCCAGGCTGTGCGGGATGCCGAGCGACGCCCGGAAGTCCAGCAGCCAGCGCATCACCCCGTCGAAGGACGGGTCGGCCAGCCCCAGGACGCGGCCCAGCACCACCATGCGGTCGGCGACGGCGGCCCGGTTGTGGGCCATGACGTAGGGCAGCAGCACCGCGTTGGCGAGGCCGTGGTGCAGGTCGTAGACGGCGCCCAGCGGGTGGGCGATGGAGTGCACGGCCCCCAGCCCCTTCTGGAACGCCGCCGCCCCCATGCTGGCGGCGGCCAGCATGTTGGCCCGCGCCTCGATGTCCGAACCGTCCCGCACGGCGCGCGGCAGGTACTCCGCGATCAGCCGCATCCCCTCCAGCGCGATGCCGTCCGCCATCGGGTGGAAGCCCGGCGCGCAATAGGCCTCGAAGCAGTGGACGAAGGCGTCCATGCCGGTCGCGGCCGTGACGTGAGCGGGCAGGCCCACCGTCAGCTCGGGGTCGGAGATGACGATGCCGGGCAGCATCTTCGGGTGGAAGATGATCTTCTTCTCGTGCGTCTGCTCGTTCGTGATGACCGAGGCGCGGCCGACCTCCGATCCGGTGCCGGCCGTCGTCGGCACCGCCACCACGGGGGCGATGCCGGCGGGGTCGGCGCGGGTCCACCAGTCCCCGATGTCCTCGAAGTCCCAGATCGGGCGGTTCTGGCCGGACATGAAGGCGATCGCCTTGCCGGCGTCCAGCCCGCTGCCGCCGCCGAACGCGATGACGCCATCCGCGCCGTGCGCGCGGTAGGCGGCCAGCCCGTCGGTCACGTTGGCCTCCACCGGGTTTCCCTTCACCTCGGCGAACAGGGCGGTGGGCACGCCGGCGGCCTCGTTGGCGGCCAGCGCCGCCTTCACCATGGCGGCGTCCTTGAGGCCCCGGTCGGTCACCAGCAGCGGCCGGCGGATGCCGAGCGCGCGGCAGGCATCCGCCAGCTCGCGGATGCGGCCGGGGCCGGCCCACACGGTCGTCGGGTAGTTCCAGTTGCCCGTCAGGGTCTTGGTCATGGTTCTCTAGGCTCCTCAGACGGCGCGCAGATGGAAGGATTTCGGGCGGGTCAGCTGCTCGAACCCGACGACCGACAGGGTGCAGCCGATGCCGGTGTCCTTGACCCCGGTCCAGGCCAAAGCCGGGTCCAGGTAGTCGCAGCGGTTCATGAAGACGGTGCCGGTCTCGATGCGGCCGCCGAGGTCCAGCGCCGCCTCCTCGTCGCGGGTCCAGACCGACGCGGTCAGGCCGTAGGCGCTGTCGTTCATCAGCCGCACCGCCTCCTCGTCGGAAGCGACCTTCATGATGGCGGCGACGGGCCCGAAGGTCTCCTCGGTCATGACGCGCATGGAATGGTCGACCCCGACCAGCACCGCCGGCGCCATGTAGGGCGTGCCCTCCCGGTCCGCCTCGA
>DASPKT010000407.1:0-9475 GCA_035627915.1 Azospirillaceae bacterium | reverse complement strand
CGAGATCGACGCGGCGGTGCTGGACGTGAACCTGCGCGGCCGCACCGTCTACGCCGTCGCCGAGGTGCTGACCGAGCGCGGCGTGCCCTTCCTGTTCACCACGGGCTACGACCGGGTCGACTGGGACGCCCGCGTCCCCGTGCTGCGCAAGCCCTTCCAGCCCCGCACCCTGGTCGACGGCCTGCGTCGCCTGCTGGCCGCCGCCGCGGTGCCGGCCTGAGGGGGGCGGCAGCGGCGAGGATGTGCGGCCATCTGACCGAGCTCGGGCTGAGGGATGTATTGCTGCTCCCCAGAGAGGTTGCCGCTCCCGGTGACTGCGCCGGGCCTGGCATCCTCCGCTCCTCATGCTGCGCCTGTCGAAGCCTCATCCTGAGCTTGTCGAAGCCTCATCCTGAGCTTGTCGAAGGACGCACCACCCCGCAGCCGCACCCCCTCCCGGCCGCACCCCTGGGAAAGCCCCCACCTACCGCAGCATCTTCATCCAGACATTGTGCAGGTCGTGGAAGACGCGGACGTCGACCGTCTCGCCCTCGGCCAAGTCCACCGGGGCCTTCGGCAGGAACACGCCGGTCTGCCAGCCCGACGCCGGGTCGGTGGTGTCGGGGCGGTTCTCGAACTCCACGCCGTCGGCCAGCTTCAGCCAGATCCACTGGAGGATGCCGGCGCAGCGGCCGGGGCGGGTGACGGGGACGCGCAGGACTTGGCGCTCCGGCCCCGCGGGCAGGGTGCCGGCGAAGTCCACGGTGATCGCCTGGAAGGAAGGCGACAGCACCTCGAACGGTACGCGCTTCCAGTCGAAGCGGCCGGTGCGGGCGGTGATGGCGGTGAAGGGCGACAGATCGAAGCCGTGCACCTCGCCCACGAAGTAGTTCTTCTCCAGGTGCTCGCCGCCCGCCAGCACGGCGCGCACGCCGCCCTGCTCCGGGATCAGGCGGGCGCCGGGCTTCAGCAGCCGGGCGCGGGCGTCGGCGACGGCCGGCACCACCCGCTCGGAGAGGAGGTCGCTGGACAGGATCTCCGACAGCGCCACGTCGGCGGGCTCCGGCAGCTCGGTCCCGACCGTCAGCTCGCTGGAGAAGCGGTTGACGACGGTGATCCGGTCGGCGAAGCCGTTGGCGGCGACGATGCGGCGCGCCACGGCGGCGATGGCGGGGTCGCCCTCGCAGGTGACGACGCGCGCGCCGGCGCGGGCCGCCATCATCGCCAGCAGGCCCGACCCGGTGCCGATCTCCAGCACCAGGTCGCCCGGCCGCACCACCCGCCGGATCGCCTCCTCGTAGGCGGCGTTGCGGGGCGCGTCGTTCATCATCGGCAGGTGCCACTGCGGCAGCAGGGCGGTGCGGATCTTCGCCAGCTGCAGCTCCGCCTCGTCGAAGCCGGGGGCGAGGTCGATGGCCGCCTGCGACTGCTCCGCCGCCTCGTGGAGGCGGCCCAGCTCGCGCAGCGCCGCCGCCAGGTTGTAGCGGCTCACGGGGTCGTCCGGCTCCACCGCGACGGCGCGGGCGAAGGCCTCGGCCGCCTCCGGCGTGCGCCCGGCCTTCTGCAGGCAGAGACCGACGTTGAAGTCGAGCCCGCGCAGCGTCGGGTCCAGCTTGCCGGCGCGCACGAAGCTCTCCATCGCCTGCGGCCACTTGCCCTGGTGCTTGCGCACCGTGCCCAGGTTCCAGTGGACGGGTGCGGCGTCGGGCAGCGCCACGGCCAGCTTGGCATAGACCGCCTCCGCCTCGGCCCAGCGGCCGGCGTCCTGGTGGGCGACGGCCTGGGCGAACTGCTTCTCTGGCGACATGCGGGCGGTCTCCGGCGCAAAGGGTCTACCCCTTTGTGCCCGAGGCCGCCGGGCGCAGGCAAGCGACCTTCCCGGGCCCGGGCGGCCGGGATCAGTGGTACCCGACGTCCGCCCGGACCTTGCCGCGGAAGACCCAGTAGGTGAAGGCGGTGTAGGCGAGGATGGTGGGGATCAGGAAGGCCAGGCCCACCAGCAGGAACATCTGGCTCTCCGGCGGCGAGGCGGCCTCCCAGATGGTGACCTCCGGCGGCACGACGTTGGGCCAGACGCTGATGGCGAGGCCCAGGTACGACAGCCCGAACAGCGCCATGGTCAGCACGAAGGGCTGCACCTCGCGCCGGCGCCGGATCGCCAGGACCAGCGCCACGGCGGTGATCAGGGTCACCAGCGGCACCTGGGACAGGTAGTAGAAGTTGGGCAGGCTGAACCAGCGCTCGGCGATGGCGGGCTGGGTCAGGGGCGTCCACAGGCTGACCAGGCCGACGAAGGCCATGACGCCCACCAGCAGGAAGGGCGCCATGCGGAAGCACCAGTCCTGCAGGTGCCCCTCCGTCTTCCAGATCAGCCAGGTGCAGCCCAGCAGCGCGTAGCCCGCCACCAGCGCCACGCCGGTCAGCAGGGTGAAGGGCGTCATCCAGTCCCACAGGCCGCCGGCGTAGTCGCGCCCCTCCACCTGGAAGCCCTGGATGAAGGCGCCCAGGATCAGCCCCTGGGCGAAGGTGGCGAAGACGGAGCCGCCATGGAAGGCGATGTTCCACAGGTTGCGCGACCGCTCCGCCTTGAAGCGGAACTCGAAGGCGACGCCGCGGAAGATCAGCGCGATCAGCATCAGCAGCACCGGCAGGTACAAGGCCGGCAGCAGGATCGCGTAGGCCAGCGGGAAGCCCGCGAACAGGCCCGCCGCCCCCAGGATCAGCCAGGTCTCGTTGCCGTCCCAGATGGGGGCGACCGTGTTCATCATGACGTCGCGGTCCGGGTCGCCCTTCGGCGCGAAGGGGAACAGGATGCCGACGCCCAGGTCGAACCCGTCCATCAGCACGTACATGAACACGGCGAAGGCGGTGATGCCGGCCCAGACCAGGGTGAGGTCGACGCTCATGGCCGCTTCTCCTATTCCGCCGCCGCCGTGCTCTCGTCCGCCGCCGACAGCGGGCGCTTGGGATGGCCGGGGTTGGGCACCGGTTCCCTCGGGTAGGGCCCGGGCCCGCGCCGCAGCACCTTGTAGAGGTAGTAGATGCCGGCACCGAAGATGATCGTGTAGGCGACGATGAAGGCCGACAGCGAGGTCAGCACGCCCGCGAAGGTGATGGAGGGCGTCACCGCGTCGGCGGTGCGCACCAGGCCGTAGATGACCCAGGGCTGCCGCCCGACCTCCGTCGTCACCCAGCCGGACAGCAGCGCCACGAACCCGATCGGCCCGCACAGCATGCAGAGCTTCAGGAACCAGCGCGTGTCGTAGAGCCTCTTGCGGAACCGCAGCCAGACGCTCAGCACCGCCACGCCCAGCATCAGGAACCCGAGGCCGACCATGATGCGGAAGGCCCAGAAGACGATGGCGACCGGCGGCCGCTCCTCCGGCGGGACCTCCTTCAGCCCCCGGATGGTGCCGTTCCAGTCGTGGGTCAGGATGAAGCTGCCGAGCTTGGGGATCGCCACCTCGAAATGGTTCATCTCGGCCTCCTGGTCGGGGATGCCGAACAGGATCAGCGGCGCTCCCTGCACCGTCTCCCAGTGGCCCTCGATGGCGGCCAGCTTGGTCGGCTGGTGCTCCAGCGTATTGAGCCCCGTGAGGTCGCCCCAGACGATCTGCGCCGGCGCCAGCACGGTGATGAGGCCCAGCGCCATGGACAGCGCCACCCGCGCATGCTCCTGGAAGCGCCCGTGCAGCAGCTGGCGGGCCGAGATCGCCGCCACCACGAAGGAGGTCGTCAGGTAGCAGGCGATGACCATGTGGAAGAAGCGGTAGGGGAAGGACGGGTTGAACACGATGGCCCACCAGTCCGCCGGGAAGAACCGCCCGTCGCGGATCTCGTACCCCGCCGGGGTCTGCATCCAGCTGTTGGCCGACAGGATCCAGAAGGCGCTCATCAGCGTGCCCACCGCCACGGCGCAGGTGGCGAACAGGTGCAGCGCCCGCGGCACCCGGTCGCGCCCGAACAGCAGGATGCCGAGGAAGGTCGCCTCCAGGAAGAAGGCGGTCACGACCTCGTAGTTGATGAGGGGGCCCAGGATGTTGCCGCCGATGTCGGAATAGCGGCTCCAGTTGGTGCCGAACTGGTAGGACATGACGATGCCCGACACCACCCCCATGCCGAAGGAGATGGCGAAGACCTTCGTCCAGTATTCCGACATGGAGCGGAACAGCGGGTTCCCGGTCAGCGTCCAGCGCCATTCCAGCACCGCCAGCCAGGAGGCGAGCCCGATGGTGAAGGCCGGGAACAGGATGTGGAAGGACACGGTGAAGGCGAACTGGATCCGGGCCAGCAGGACGGTATCGGGGTCCACGGGCGCGCCTCCGTCTCTCATGTCCGGGCCGCCGGCTTCGCTTGATTAGGCACCCCTCCTGGAAGTGGCGCCCGCGGCGGTCCCTCGCTCAACGGATGGTAGGCGCATCCGTTCCCGCGGCGGCAGGGGGGTTGCGCGGGTGCGCCGCAGGGTCTAGATGCCGCAGGCAGAACCCCACCAGCCGCACGCACGTCCCATGACGCCCGATCCCGTCCGACAGGACCCTTACCGCAGCCCGACTCCGGGGGAAGGCCCCGACACCACCGCCGCGCGGCGCCGCAGCGGGCTGCTGAACCACTTCCTCGCCTATTTCGCGGTCGCCGTCGTGCTGGTGCCGGTGAACTTCCTCACCACGCCCGACCGGCCCTGGTTCTACATCCCGCTGGTGCTCTGGATGGCGCCGCTGGCGGTGCACGTCGCCTGGGCCATGGGGCTTTTCGGGCGGAAGTGAGGGGGCGGCCTACCGCGCCCTGCCGCAGCCTACCGCACCCGGGCCAGCAGCCGGTCGCCCCAGCCGCCGCCGGGGCAGACCATGCCGTCGGCGGCGACGCAGTCCTGCCAGGCGAAGCCGATCAGGTCGGCGCGGCCCAGCAGCCGCTCCACCGGGATGTAGCCGATCTGGCGCAGGAAGCGGCTGTCGGTCGAGTTGTCGCGGTTGTCGCCCATGACGAAGACGTGCCCCTCGGGCACCAGGTATTCCGGGGTCTCGTCGGCGGGGCCGTTGTCGGTGCGCTCCAGGATGCGGTGCTCGGCACCGCCGGGCAGGCGCTCCACATACTCCACCACCTCGGCGGTGCCGCCGCCATGCTCGCGGTAGGCGTAGCGGGCCACCTCCGCGCGCTCCACCACCGTGCCGTTCAGCACCAGCCGGCCGCCGGTCACGCGCACCCGGTCGCCGGGCAGGCCGATGACGCGCTTGACCAGGTCCTCCTCCCGGCCCGGCAGGCGCAGCACCACCACGTCGCCGCGCGCGGGCAGCAGGTCCGGCATGCGCCCCGCCCCGAAGGGCAGCACGACCGGGCCGGAGAAGCGGCTGTAGCCGTAGGCGAACTTCGCCGCGTAGAACTGGTCGCCGACCTTGAGGGTGGGCAGCATGCTCTCCGAGGGCACGTGGTAGCCGGCATAGGCGAAGGTCCGCATGGCCAGCACGAAGGCCAGCGACAGGGCCACCGTCGGCCCCCATTCCCGGATGATCGCGCGCACCGTCCCGCTCCCCCTGCCTTTGTCCGTTCCGATGGAGAGGATGGGGTGCCGCCGGGGCTTCCGTCAACCGGACGGCGGGGGCAGGCCGGTTGACAGGCCCCGCCCGATGGGATGCAGTCGCCCGGGAGCGGGGGAGGAAGCGCATGCGGAAGTCCGTCCGGGTCAGCGTCACCGGCAGGGTGCAGGGGGTCTGGTACCGCGGCTGGACCGTGGAGCGGGCCTCCGCGCTCGGCCTCGACGGCTGGGTGCGCAACCGCGCCGACGGCTCGGTGGAGGCGCTGTTCGCGGGGCCGGCCGACGCGGTGGACGCCATGCTGGCCGCCTGCCGGGAGGGGCCGCCCGCCGCCCGCGTGGACGGGGTGGCGGCCGTGCCGGCCGACGATCCCGGGCCGACCGGCTTCGCCCAACTGACGACCGCCTGACGGGCTTGACGCGCCGCCGCGCCGCCGCCAGCCTCGTTCCCGCATCGGTGGACGGGCAGCGACGGGGGAAGGCGTGATCGAGGAGTTCAAGAAGTTCATCAGCCGCGGCAACGTGATCGACCTCGCGGTCGGCATCATCATCGGCGCCGCCTTCACCGGGATCGTGAACTCGCTGGTGAACGACATCATCATGCCGCCGCTGGGCTTCGTCCTGGGCGGGCTGGACTTCTCCAACTATTACGTGAACCTGTCGGGGACCGACTACCCGACCCTGAAGGCCGCGCAGGAGGCGGGCGCGCCGACGCTCAACTACGGGCTTTTCCTGAACGCGGTGCTGAAGTTCTTCATCGTGGCGGTCGCGGTCTTCCTGCTGGTCAAGCAGGTCAACCGCTTCTGGCGCAAGGAGAACGCCGCCGCTCCGCCACCGCGCCAGGAGGTGCTGCTGGCGGAGATCCGCGACATTCTGAAGGAAGGGCCGGGCCTGAAGGAAGGACCGGGTCTCAAGGACCGGGCCTGAAGGTCCCTCACGCCCCGCAGGCGCCGTCCCGGCCGACGCCTTCCTCGAACACCTCGCGGAAGGCGTCGGCCAGCGCCAGGTCCACCTCGTGCATGGTGGCCAGGTGCCCCAGCGCGTGCATGGAGGTCACCCCGTACTGGCTGATGCCGCAGGGCACGATGCCGGCGAAGTGGGAGAGGTCGGGGTCCACGTTCAGCGCCACCCCGTGGTAGGTGACGCCGCGGCGCACGCGCACGCCGATGGCGGCGATCTTGTCCTCCTGCCCGGGCAGGCCGCCGAAGGGCTGCTTGTCGACCCAGATGCCGACGCGGCCGCAGCGCCGCTCCCCCTTGATGTTGAAGCGGCCCAGCGTGCGGATCAGCCACTCCTCGAGGTCGCGGACGAAGGCGTGCAGGTCCGGGCCGCGCTTCACCAGGTCCAGCATGACGTAGGCCACGCGCTGGCCCGGCCCGTGGTAGGTGAACTGCCCACCGCGCCCGGTGCGGTGCACGGGGAAGCGGCCGGGCTCCAGCAGATCCTCGTCGCGGGCGCTGGTGCCGGCGGTGTAGAGGGGCGGGTGCTCCAGCAGCCACACCGTCTCCGGCGCCGTGCCGGCGCGGATGGCGGCGACGCGCGCCTCCATGAAGGCGACCGCCTCCTCGTAGCCGACCGGCGCGTCGGCGATCCGCCACTCCACGCCGGCGACGCTCGCGCCGGCCTGCCTGCTGCCATCCGCCATGGGGCTCGTCCATCTCTTGTCCCGGCCCGCCGGGAGAGGGGTGAAAGGGATCACTTGATCCCCGGGCGGGGATTTGCTATTCCCCCCGTCACCCGTTGGCAAGCCCCGGCTGGCCGACGTCCGGACATGATGCATGCGGTCGTGGCGGAATTGGTAGACGCGCAGCGTTGAGGTCGCTGTGGGGCAACCCGTGGAAGTTCGAGTCTTCTCGACCGCACCATGTCCAAGTACCTGAGTTTTCACAAAAAACGCCGCAGAGCCTAGGTTCTGCGGCGTTTTTTGTTATCCTCGCCCTCACACATGAGGGTGGATCAGGCTAATGCGGAACCCTGGGAACACGATCTGCCGGGGCCGCACGTACCACCTCAACATGCGGGTGACGAAGGATTTGGCTTCCAAGGTCGTCGGTACCCGTTGGCGGAAGAGCCTCGGGACCAAGGACCGCAAGAGGGCTGCCTCCGAGGCTCGCCGGCTGACCGAGCTCTATCTCGCCGAGATCGAGCGCCTGCGCACGCCGACGCCGCTGGACTTGAGTCTGTCCGCCTAGGAAGAGCTGGCCCCGGATGATGAGGAGGGGTTCCTCTCGTAGGTGCGGGATACCTATTGGCCTGCCCATGAGAGGCCGATTGATCCTGCTGCTCCCTTCAACCTATTTGCTGAGGCCCGCGCCGACGACCCGGCAAGCCCCGATCCCGGTGTGCCCGGTGGGCCGTTGCGGAAACGCCGCCGTACGACCGAAAGTTGAATTCGACTTAGGAGGAGCTAACCCCTCTAGAGCGTGACGATTATGAGCCGCCTGCACCGTTGAGCAGACATCCAACCCGGGCTGTAGCCCTATGTCGGAGGTGCAGCGTGGTGACCAACTGGCAGTCGCTGTATGGCGATCCCTGGGGAAGTCTGAGCTACTTCCGCAGCATGATGACAGGTGTCGAGCGGACGCTTAACGATGCCGCCAACAACCTGACCACCGGTTCCGGGCATGATCTGATCCGCATGCGGGGTGGCAACGACACCCTGACCGCCAACGGCGGCAATGATTGGATCGATGCCAGCCTCGGCGATGACAGTGTTCGAGGTGGAGACGGCCACGACTTCATCTTCGGCGGCGACGGCAACGACCGCCTATGGGGCGGCAACCACAACGACATCCTGGAGGGTGGAGCGGGCAACGACACGCTGGCCGGCGATGCCGGCGACGACCAGTTGCTGGGTGGCCTCGGCAACGATTTCTTCTGGGGTGGTGCCGGGAATGACTCCAGCCTCGGTGCCGCCGGCAACGACACCATCAGGGCCGAAGCCGGCAACGACACGGCCCGGGGTGGTGACGGCAATGACACGATCTACGGTGACGACGGAGCAGATTGGCTCTGGGGCGAGAACAACAACGACTTCCTTGACGGCAGCACCGGGAACGACACGCTGGCGGGAGATGCCGGAAACGACAGCCTACTTGGCGGCCTCGGCAACGACTCCGCCTGGGGCGGTTCCGGGAATGACACGTTCCGCGGCGGCGACGGCAATGACACGGTCCGGGCCGAGGATGGCGACGACCGGCTCTGGGGCGACAACAACAACGACTACCTGGACGGTGGCCTCGGCAACGACATCCTGGCCGGCGACGCTGGCGACGACAAGGTGGAGGGCAGCGGCGGAAACGATTTCATCTGGGGCGGAAGCGGCAACGACACCATCATCGGTGGTGACGGCAACGACACGGTCCAATCCGAGTCCGGCAATGACGTGCTGTACGCCGGTTCCAGCGGCATCGACAGCCTCGTCGGCGGAGCCGGGGATGACATCTACTACAATTTCGATTCCAGCTTCGAATACGAATGGAACAAATACGAGCACGGCTCAGGTACAACGACCTTCGTGGTCGAAAGCGGGCGGGATACCATCTACGACTGCGGCGGCATCTGGGGCACGTCCGACCGCCTCGTCTACAAGGGCGGCAGTGTAACCGCCCATGATTTCGGCGGCGGAAGATACAATGCCACGCCGGGCGAAATGGACTGGTCCATGTACGGGGCGACGGACAAGGTAGTCCTGACCGGGCTCGTCGTTGGCGGTAACCGGGTCGACAACTTCGCCGAGTTCACGCAGATGATCCGGGACGGTCGTATCGGATATACCTACGAGGCACGGGAGATCCAAGGCTACCGCACCTGGAGTGGGGAATTCATCGGTTGGGAGGTCGGCAACATCCGCCTCGACTTCGGCGGTGGCCGGGTGCTTACCTTCATCGACACCAGCCTGTCAGGAACCGACGGGGTCGCGTCCTTCAGTGCCGACCACTGGATTTTTGGCTAAAGCTGTCCCGTTTC
>DASPKT010000406.1:0-10529 GCA_035627915.1 Azospirillaceae bacterium | reverse complement strand
GTTCCTGCCGGTCGGCCACCGCGGCGCGGCGGCGGGCGGCGATGCGCGCCGCCTCCCCGTCCTCGATGAGGGCGGTGGCGGCGGCGGCGCCCAGCTGGCAGGTGCCCAGCAGCATCGCCCGCATGCCGGTCGCCACCCGGTCCGACAGCTGGCGCGGCGGTACCAGGTAGCCGACGCGCAGGCCGGGCATCAGGCTTTTCGACATGCTGGTCAGGTACAGCACCAGGTCGGGCGCCAGCTCGGCCAGGCTCTCGAACCGGCGGGGGGCGAGAAAGCCGTAGACGTCGTCCTCGACGATCATCAGGCTGTTGCGGCGGGCGACCTCGACCAGGGCCCGGCGCCGCTCCGGCGGCATGGTCGCCGTGGTCGGGTTCTGCAGGTTCGGCATGCAGTAGAGCGCGTGCGCCCCGTGCGCCCGGCAGGCCTGGGCCACCGCGTCGGGCAGGATGCCGTCGGCGTCCATGGCGACCGGCACCAGCTTCAGCCCCAGCAGCGCCGCCATCGGCTTCACGCCCGCGTAGGAGAGCTGCTCCACCAGCACCGCGTCGCCCGGCCGGGTCACCGCGGCGAAGGCCAGGTACATGGCGTTCTGCCCGCCGGAGGTCAGCACCACCTGCTCGTCCGTCACCTCCAGCCCCGAGGTCTCGGCGATCCAGGCGGCGCCGGCGGCGCGGAAGCGGGGGGTGCCGGTGACCGGCTGGTAGGCCAGCAGCTGCCCCAGGTCGGCGTTGCGGGCGACGCCCTCCAGCGCCTGGCGGATGGCAGGCGCGTCCTGCCACAGCGACATGGCGTTGACCGACATGTCGATCACCCCGTCCGGCGGCGGTGCCAGCGGCACCTCCTGCTGGCGCTGGAGCGGGCGGACGAAGGTGCCGCGGCCGACCTCCCCGCCGATCAGGCCCTGCCGCTCGGCCTCGGCATAGGCGCGGGTGACGGTGCCCACGGTCACGCCCAGCTTCCAGGCGAGGTCGCGGTGCGTCGGCAGCTTGGCCCCGGCCGGCAGCCGGCCGGCGACGATGTCGTCGTGCAGGGCGGCGGCGATGGCGCGGTAGCGGGGGCCCTGCCGGTCCCCCAGCTCGGGAATCCACATTGTCATAGGGACAATATCGCATTTGACGGCTTCATGGGGCAAGCGTATCGAAATTGTACCCCTTCATCAAGGGGTGCATTCATCCGGCGACGCCTGCCGATGGAGGATTGTATGGGTACAATTTCGCTGCTGCTGTTCCCCCACGCGCCCCGGCGCGACGGTGCCCCCGGCCTCGCCGGCCTGCTCTCCCTCTGGGTGGAGCGGCTGTGGCAGCGCCGCGGCCTGGCCGAGATGGACGACCACATGCTGCGCGACATCGGCCTGACCCGCGCCCAGGTGGAGGCGGAGACGGCCAAGCTGCCCTGGCAGGCGTGACGCCCCGGTTTGCCACGACCGTCACCCCGGCGAACGCCGGGGTCCAGGGGCCGCAAGCGGGACGGCTGATTGCCCCTGGATTCCGGCTTTCGCCGGAATGACGGGAAGAATGAACGGAACACCTGTCCCGCGGAACCATCGAACCTAGGAACAAGTACAATGACAATCGCCGACCTTCCGGCGGAGACGCTGATCGGCCTGTTCGTCTTCGCGGTGGCCTCCTCGGTCACGCCGGGCCCGAACAACATGATGGTGGCCGCCTCCGGCGCCAACTTCGGCTTCCGCCGCACCCTGCCGAACCTGATCGGGATCGAGCTGGGCTTCGCCACCCTGGCCGTCCTGGTGGGGCTGGGTGCCGGCGCTTTCCTGGCCGCCTTCCCCGAGGTGGAGCGCACGCTGCGCTTCGTCGCGGTGGCCTACCTGCTGTATCTTTCCTGGCGCATCGCCACCGCCGGCCGCGCCGGCCCGGGCGAGCGGACGCGGCCGCTGACGGTGACCGAGGCGGCGCTGTTCCAGTTCGTGAACCCGAAGGCCTGGGCGATGGCGCTGACCGCCAACGCCGCCTTCCTGTTCCCGGAGCTGGGGCCGCTGGGGCAGGGGCTGGTGGTGGCGGCCGTGTTCGTGGCCGTCGGCATCCCCTCGGTCGCCATGTGGGCCGGCTTCGGCACCGCCATCGGCCGCTTCCTGCGCACCGACGCGGCGCTCCGGGTCTTCAACGTCACGCTGGGCCTGCTGACCGCCGGCAGCGCCGTGTTCATGCTCTGAGGGAGGATGCCCATGAGGGATACCGCCACGACTGCGACGACCGGGATCGAACTGGCCCTAGAGCCGGGCCTGTCGTCGGAGGAGTTCGTCGACGTGCTGGAGCGCTCGGGCCTGGCCGAGCGGCGGCCGGTCGGCGACCCCACCCGCATCGTCGCCATGCTGCGCCACGCCAACCTGATCGTGACCGCGCGCGACGGGGGGCGGCTGATCGGCGTGGCGCGGTCGGTGACCGACTTCGCCTTCTGCTGCTACTGCTCCGACCTGGCGGTGGACCGCGCCTACCAGGGCCGCGGCATCGGCCGCGCGCTGATGGTCCGCACCCGGGACGAGGCCGGCCGCGCCGCGAACGGCGCCCCGGTCCGCTGCCTGCTGCTTTCGGCACCCAAGGCCATGAGCTATTACCCCCATGTCGGGTTGAAGCCCCTCGACAACGCCTTCGACTTCACCGACCTCTGAGGCCAGCCCCCATGCGCCTGCCGCTCTACCAGATCGACGCCTTCGCCGACCGCGTCTTCGCCGGCAACCCCGCCGCCGTGGTGCCCCTGGAAGCCTGGCTGCCGGACGCCGACATGCAGGCCATCGCGGCGGAGAACAACCTGTCGGAGACGGCCTTCCTGGTGCCGAACCCGGGCGGCGACGGCTGGACGCTGCGCTGGTTCACGCCGGCGGTGGAGGTCGACCTGTGCGGCCACGCCACGCTGGCCAGCGCCTACCTGCTGACCCACGTGCTGCACCCGGGGCTGGAGCGGGTGGCGTTCGACACGCTGAAGGCGGGGCGCCTGACCGTGACCCGCCAGGGCGAGGTGCTGACCATGGACTTCCCCGCCCGCCCGCCGCAGCCGGTGGAGCCGCACCCGGACCTGCTGCGGGCATTGGGCGGGCCGCCCCCGGTGGCGGTGCTGGCGGCGCGCGACTACCTGGTCGTCTATGAGGACGCCGACACGGTGCGCGGCCTAAGGCCCGACATGCAGGGGCTGATGGGCATCGACCGCTTCGCCGCCATCGTCACCGCCCCCGGCGGGGGCGCGCAGGACGGCGACGTGGACTTCGTCTCCCGCTTCTTCACCCCCGCCAAGGGCGTGCCGGAGGACCCGGTCACCGGCTCCGCCCACTGCACCCTCATCCCCTACTGGGCGGAGCGGCTGGGCCGCACCCGGCTGGAGGCGCGCCAGGTCTCGCGGCGCGGCGGGCGGCTGCACTGCGAACTCGACGGCGACCGGGTGCGCATCGGCGGCCGCGCGGCGCTCTACCTGGAAGGCACCATCCGTGTCTGAGCCTGGGCACAGGGCCTGGACGCGCGGCGGCTACACCGTCAGCACCGACCCGGCCCGCCTGGATCTGGACGCCGTGCACGCCTACCTCGCCCGCAGCTACTGGTCGCCCGGCATATCCCGCGACAAGGTGGAGCGGGCGGCGCGCGGTTCCGTCTGCTACGGGCTCTACGCCCCGGACGGGGCGCAGGTCGGCTTCGCCCGCGCGGTCACCGACCGCGCCAGCTTCGCCTACCTGGCCGACGTCTACGTGCTGGAAGAGCACCGGGGCCGCGGCCTGGGGGTGTTCCTGGCGGAGTGCGCCGTCGGCGACCCCGCGCTGGCCGAGGTGGGCCGCTGGATGCTGCGCACCCGCGACGCGCACGGCCTCTACCGCAAGCTGGGCTTCGGTCCCATCGACGATCCCGAACTGTGCATGCAGCGGCGGACAAGGCGGCCGTGAACGGGCGGTTCCGCAACCGCCGCGGCATGCGCTAGGCTGCGCCCCCGGACAGCACGGCAGCGGGGCGGACATGCGCGACCTCTACTACGAGGACCTCCAGGTCGGGGACCGGTTCGAGACGGCGGGGATCACCATCACCCGCTCCCAGATCATCGACTACGCCCTGACCTACGACCCGCAGCCCTTCCACCTGGACGAGGAGGCGGCCAAGGCGTCCATCTTCGGCGGGCTGGTGGCCTCGGGCTTCATGACGGCGGCGCTGACCTTCCGCCTGTTCCGGGACACCGGCGTGCTGAACGCCTCCAACCTGGGCGGCGCCGGCGGGGAGGAGCTGGTCTGGCCCAACCCGGTGCGGCCCGGCGACACGCTGCGCGCGGTCGTGGAGGTGCTGTCCCGGCAGGACTCCCGCTCCCGTCCCGAACGGGGGCGCGTGCGGTTCGGCTACACCACCTTGAACCAGCACGGCCAGATTGTCCTTCACATGGTGTTAACACACATAGTCGCGAGACGCCGCCCGTCGGTGGTAGAGGTATAATCCGGTTTACCCCAAAGTCATTTTTGCCGATTATACCGGCCGTACAGGGGCCCTCGGCCTGCCGGGGGGCAGGGCTGCGGGGAGGGGGCCCACAGTCGGAGCGTGGGTGTGGCCGTCAAGAATCCGCTCGTCGGCGCCGTCAGGACGGCGTTCGAGTTGCACAGCTTCCATGGCGACCAGTGGCTGCTGGTCCGCGATTCGCGCGACCTGCGCGAGCTGGAACCGGTGGCGGCCCTGCTGATCGAGCGGCAGGAGGTGGACGGAATCCGCATCGTCCGCCGCACCGACTTCGTCGACCAGGATTTCAGCACGACCGTCACCTTCATGAAGCGGCTGCGCGCCGGGGTGGTGGAGAACGACCCGCTGCTGCGCGCCAACCCCGGCCGCGACGCCTCCTGGTGCGACAAGCCGGAGGACCTGGCCGGCGACGTGCAGCGCCAGGTGATGCGCGGCCTTCTCGCCAAGTACCTGGACGAGCGGCGGCTGACCCCGCTGGAGGTGCTGAGCTACGAGGTCCACGCCAAGGCGCTGGACAATGCCGGCACGACCGTGCAGGGCGCCTTGCAGCGCCTCGCCAGCCTGCAGGTGCGCGGCACCAAGCAGACCGCCGTCTCCCGCATGAAGGAGCTGATGGCGGTGGTGGAGCAGGGGCTCGCCCAGCTCAACACGTACGGCCGCGCCAACCCGGTGCCCAAGCTGGAGCCGGGCGGCCTCAGGGCGCTGGCGGCGCAGCAGGCGCTGGACCCGTCGCCGCTGGAGCCCCGCCTCTACCGCGCGGTGGCCGCCTACCTGAACGGCGCCAAGACCTGGGTGGAGAAGCTGGACCGGCTGTTCCAGCTGTTCCAGCCCGACCTCACCGTGCGCGAGATGCGCATCCTGGACAGCGTGGCGGCGGAGATCCTGTCCTCCTCCCTGGCGCTGAAGGAGCTGGTGGGGGAGGAGAAGACCCGCTTCGAGCTGGTCCTCAACGCCATCGACCTCTATGTCGGCAACCTCGGCAAGTCGGAGCCGGGGGAGCGGCCGGTCGGCGTGCAGGCCCTGTCGCGCCTGCTGGCCGAGGGCGTGCTGCCGCGCACCATCGCCGAGCTGCGCATGGGGCTGCTGCGCCACCTGCATGCGCGCCTGCCGCTGCGCAGCGACAAGGGCATCCGCGACGAGGTGCGCGCCTCGGTGGAGATCCTGGACTACCTGAAGGAGGCCGCCCCGGTCCTCAGCACCGACGAGGAGGTGCTGGAGGCGCTGGCGACCCGCATCGACCGGCTGATCCAGCCGGAGGCGATGCGCGACCTGCTGGCCCAGGGCCGCGGCATCAACGCCAAGATCGAGCTGCTGCTGAACCTCATCGAGACGGCCCCCGGCGACGCGCCCAAAGCCAAGATGGCGCCCTACCTCCGCTCGCTCATCGTTCCCGACGACATCATCCGCGAGTATGGCGGGCGCCGGCCGGAGACGGTGAAGCCGCTGGCCACCATCGCCAAGCGCATCGCCGCCGCCTCCCTGCCGGACGCGGCCAAACAGGAGATGCTGGAGATCCTGGACGGCTCCCTGTTCGAGCTGATCCGGACCGAGATCCTCAGCAACCAGAACCTGCCCTTCGCCGACCGCATGCTGGCCCTGGTGCGCCACTGCTCCGGCCTGCCGGAAGGGCGCGCCCGCTCGCTGGCGAGCGACAACCTGACCCAGGCCATGCGCCGGCCGGAGTTCATCCTGACCTACCTGGAGCGCTTCAGCGGCGCGCAGGAGCGGCGGGACGCCTACTTCAAGCTCTGCGACGCGCTGATGGAATCGGGCCTGGTGGCGCCGTCGCTGGTGCCCGTCAACGTCTGAGGGTTGACGCCGGCGCCGGCCGCGGCATCCTGGCCGCATGCCGGTCCCGTCCCGCCTCGCCGCCCTGCTCCTGCTTCCGCTCCTCGCCGGCCCGGCTCCTGCCGCGGCGGCGTGCCGGGTGACGCTGGTGGACCCGGCGCGCCCGATCCGGGGCCTGTGGACCCAGCACGACTTCGTCGGCGGCTCCCGCTTCGAGAACGCGGTCCTGGACGGCGTGCCGGTCATCACCGCCCGCTCCGCCGGCGCGTCGGGGCTGTACCTGGACGTGGAGCGGGACGTGGCGGCCCTGCCGGTGGCGCGCTGGCGCTGGCGGGCGGACGCGGTGCAGCCGGGGGCCGACCTGCGCCGCACCGAGGCGGAGGATTTCTCCGCCGCCATCTTCTTCGTCTTCGGCGAGCCCTCGCTGTTCCGCCGCTCCGTGCCGACGCTGGCCTACGCCGTCACCGCCACGCCGGGGGAGACGGGGACGCTGATCCCCAGCCCCCGCCACCCGAAGACCCGCGTGACGGTCAAGCTGCGCGGGCCGGAGGCGGCGGGGCGCTGGGTGGAGGAGGAGCGGGACCTGCTGGCCGACTACCGCCGCGCCTTCGGCCGCGACCCGGAGGAGCCGCTGCGCTACGTCGCCCTGTTCAGCGACGACGACCAGACCCGCCAGCCCGCCTCCGCGGCCTACGGCGCCGTCACCCTGTCGGAGCGGGGCTGCCCGTAGGCCGGGGGGCTCTCCACGGCGGCCTGGACTGCCCTTCCCGGGGGAGGAGACGGCGGGGCGGTCAGGAGTTGTTGGCGGCCGGGAGGGCGGTCTCCTGGCCGAGGCGGGCGGCGATGGCCTGGACCAGGCGGTCCACGCCCTCCGCCTCCGGCTGGGCGCCGGTGTCGATGACGAGGTCGGCCGCCGCGGGCGGCTCGAACGGGCTGTCGATGCCGGTGAAGTCCTTGATCTCCCCGGCCCGGGCCTTGGCGTAGAGGCCCTTCGGGTCGCGCGCCTCGCAGGTGGCGAGGTCGGCCCGGACCCACACCTCCAGGAACCGGTCGCCGCCGATGCGGCGCGCCTCCGCCCGCATCTCCGCCAGCGGCGAGATGAGGGAGACCAGGACGACCGTGCCGGTCGAGGCGAACAGCTTCGCCGCCTCCGCGGTGCGCCGCACGTTCTCCCGCCGGTCCTCGGCGGTGAAGCCGAGGTCGCGGTTGAGGCCGTGGCGGAGGTTGTCGCCGTCCAGCACCACCACCTGCCAGCCCGCGTCGAACAGCGCCCGCTGGGCGCCCATGGCCAGCGTGGACTTGCCGGCGCCGGATAGGCCTGTCAGCCAGACGACGCCGCCGCCGTGGCCGTTGCGCGCCGCGCGCTCCTCCTCCGTCACCGACTGGCCGACGGAGACGAGGTTGCGCGGGTGGGGCACGGCCGGCCGCTCGGCCGCGGCCCCCAGCGCCACGGCGCCGCCGACGATGCGCTGGCCGCGCACCAGCACGGCCCGGCCGGTGGGGGCGAAGTCGGCATGGGCGTCGAAGCTGACGGTCTGGCCGGAGCGCAGCACCATCTCGGCGATGCCGCCCTGGGTGACCTCGGTCCCGTCGGCCTCGGTGAGGTCGTGGATGTCGACCACGCGCTCCACCCGCTCCACCACCACGGGATGCTCGGCGGTGGCGAGGCGCAGCGTGACCCGGTCGCCCTCGCGCAGCGGCTGCTTGTCCAGCCAGAAGACCCGGACCTGCAGCCGCTTCGACTCGATCGGCGCCGCGGAGAGCTGGGAGAGGAGCTGGCCGCGGTTCAGCAGCACGTCCTCGGCGAAGGAGATGGCGACCGACTGGCCGGCGACGGCGGAGAGCTGGGCGCTGGGCGACCAGGACTCGAACGCCGCGACGGTGCCGACCTGGCCCGTGGGGGCGATGCGCACCTTGTCGCCGACGCGCAGCCGGCCCGATTCGATGCGCCCCACCGCCACCCGCTTGTCGCCGCGGCGGTAGACGTCCTGCACCGGCAGCCGCAGCGGCTGGTCGGCGCGGCCGGACGGGCGCGGGAAGGCGTCCAGCGCCTCCAGCAGGGTCGGGCCCTTCCACCAGGGCATGGCGTCGGAGCGCGCCGCGATGTTGTCGCCGTGGCGGGCGGAGACGGGGACGATGAAGGCGGGCTCGATCCCGACCCGGCGCAGGTAGGCGGCCACGTCGTCGGCGACGGCCTGGTATCCCTCCTCGCGGTTGCCGACCAGGTCCATCTTGTTGATGGCGACGACGACCTGGCGGACGCCCAGCAGCGACAGCAGGAAGGCGTGGCGGCGGGTCTGCTCGGACGAGCCGCGCTCGGCGTCGGTCACCAGCACGGCGGCGTCGGCGCTGGCCGCACCCGTCACCATGTTCTTCAGGAACTCGGCATGGCCGGGCGCGTCGATGATGACGTAGGGCCGGGCGGCGGTGCGGAACCAGATGCGGCTGGTGTCGACCGTGATGCCCTGGTCGCGCTCCACCTGCAGCGCGTCCAGCAGGAAGGACCACTCGATCTCCATGCCGCGCTTGGCGGAGACGGCCTTCAGCTCCTCCACGCGGCCCTCGGGCAGGCAGCCGGTGTCGTGCAGCAGGCGCCCGATCAGGGTGGACTTGCCGTGGTCCACGTGGCCGACGATGACGATGGGGAAGGGGGACTGGGTCTTGGACATGGGGCTGCACTCGGGGAGTTGGTCGGGCCGGCCGGGTGGGTGTGTCACCCCTGGCCCGCGCCCGGCGCCTCGGCGCCTGCGCGGGTCAGGGCGGTGCGGATCGCGTCACATGTAGCCGGACGCCCGCAGCCGCTCGAACGCGTCCTCGGACTCGTGGTCCATGGCGCGGCCGGCGCGCTCGGGCTGGCGGGTGACCTCCAGCTCGGCGATGATCTCGTCGATGGTGGAGGCGCGGCTGTCGATGGGGAAGGTGATCCCCTTCTCGCCCAGCGACCGGAACCGCTTGCCGTCCTTGTCGGCGTAGTAGAGCGGCACCACGGGGATGCCCTCGCGCCGGATGTAGCGCCACACGTCCAGCTCGGTCCAGTGCAGCAGCGGGTGGACGCGCAGGTGCGTGCCGGGCGGACGCGCGACCGAGTACTGGTCCCAGAACTCCGGCGGCTGGTCGGCCGCCTGCCAGGCGCCGTCGAAGCCGCGCGGGCTGAACACGCGCTCCTTGGCGCGGGTGGCCTGCTCGTCGCGGCGGATGCCGACGATCAGCCCGTCGAAGCCGTAGCGCTCGATCGCCTGGGTCAGGCCCAGCGACTTGCGCGCCGCCAGCCGCGAGGCCGGGGGCAGGGACGGGTCGGTCATCTCCACCGGCGGGCAGTCGTCGGCGATGAGGTCCAGGCCCCACTCCACCGCGAAGCGGTCGCGGAAGGCGTAGGTCTCCTCGAACTCCAGGCCCGTGTCGAGGTGGACCGCGGGGAACGGCAGGTCGCCCAGGAAGGCCTTGCGGGCCAGCCAGATCATGACGTTGCTGTCCTTGCCCAGCGACCAGAGCAGCCCCAGCCGCCGCAGCCGGTGACGCGCCTCGCGCAGAATGTAGATGCTCTGGGCTTCGAGCTGGTCCAGATGGTCGATCATCATGCTCCAACCGGGTTTGACTTGTTCAGGAGCGGCAGGTGGATGCCGCACTCGGTCTTCTCGCTGCCGCGCCAGCGGCCGGCGCGGACGTCCTCGCCGGGGGCGACCCGGTCGGTGCAGGGCATGCAGCCGATGGACAGGTAGCCGTCCGCCTCCAGCGGGTGCCGGGGCAGGTCGCGCGCGTCCAGGTAGGCCAGCAGCCGGTCGCGGCTCCAGCCGGCCAGCGGGTTGACCTTGACCCGCCCGTCGGCGGCCTCCAGCACCGGCAGGCCGGCGCGGGTGGCGCCCTGGAAGCGCTTGCGCCCGGTGATCCAGGCGCCGAAGCCGGCGAGCGCCCGCTCCAGCGGCAGGGTCTTGCGGACGTGGCAGCAGGCGTCGGGGTTGCCGGCCCACACCACCCCGTCGGGGTCCGTGCGCTGCAGGTCGGCCGGGTCGGGCTTCACCTCGCGCACGTCGGTGAGGCCGAGCCGCTCCACGAGCCGGGTGCGGTAGCGCAGGGTTTCGCCGAACAGCTTGCCGGTGTTGAGGAAGATGACGGGCGTCGCCGGGTCGATGGCGGCCACCATGTCCAGCAGCACCGCCGACTCCGCCCCGAAGGACGAGACCAGCGCCAGCCTGTCCCCGAAGGCCTCGATGGCCGATTCCAGCACCGTGCGCGGATGCGCCCGGCGCAGCTCGGCGTCGAGCCGGGCCGCCAGTGTCGAATGCTCGAAGGTGTCGTACGCCACAC
>DASPKT010000405.1:0-3700 GCA_035627915.1 Azospirillaceae bacterium | reverse complement strand
GCACCTGCCGCACGAGGCGTGGCACGTGGTGCAGCAGATGCAGGGACGGGTCCCGGTGACCGGCCGCATCGGTGCGGTACCGCTGAACGACGACCCGGCGCTGGAGGCGGAGGCCGACCGCATGGGCCGGCAGGCGGAACAGGCGGCGGCGCGCCCGCCGGCGCAGCTCCGCGCCGCGACCTTCCGCGCCGGCCTGATGGGCAGCAGCGCGCTGACCCCGGTGCAGCGCGTCTCCTGGGACTGGGTCAAGGCGCTCGGCACCGGCCTCGCGGTGGGCGGCGGCGTGGCCTTGGCCGGGATGGGGCTGCCGGCGGCGGTCCTGCTCGGCCTGGCGGGGGCCGGCGCCGCCAAGGCGGCGGGCGTCGGCGCGGGAATAGGGGCCGGGCTGCTGGGGGCGGCCGGCGTCGCGACGGGCGAGCTGCTGCCGGCCATGGTCGCCGGTTCGGCGCTGGGCGGCCTGGCCGGGGCGGCGGGCGGGCGCATGGCCGACCATGACGGGGTGATGGGCCCCGGGCTGGGCGCCCTGGCGGGTGCCACGCTGGGGGCGCTCACCGGGCCCGGCGCCATCCTGGGCGGCGTCGGCGCCGTCTATGGCGGGGCCATCGGCGCCGACCTCCAGTCGCGCGCCACCACCCACACGCCGCAGGCGGGCACGCGGCAAGCGCCCGACGTCGGCTCCGTCGTCGTCACGCGGGCGCGGGAGCGGGCCGCCATCGGGCTGCCACACGGTACCGTCCCCACCGTCGACCAGGTCCTGGCCGCGGTGGACGACCCGGTACTCCGCCAGTACATGACCGTGCGCCGCCCAAACTACGGCGGCGACGACGCGATGTTCGAGGGCGATCTGTCCCGGCTGACGGGCCTGCACTACGGCAACGCGGTCGCCACCCCGAACACCGAGGACACGACCCGGAACGTCGCCGTCGAGGCCGCCCTGCGGGCGAATCCCTTCGTCCAGTCGATCCTGGACGGCACCGCCTTCGCCGGCGGCCAGGGCGGCGCTCCGCCGGCGCTGAGCTTCGACGCCGGGGTCCAGCATCCGCCCCAGGTCGCGGAAACCGCCCGCGGCAAGTTCAACGCCCTGGTCCGCCGGCCTAACCCGCTGCCCGATATCCCCAACGTCCACCAGGGCCTCACCGACCCGGTCTCCTACATGGGCCACACCGGCGACCTGACGGTGGGCTGGGGATCGCCGGCCGACGTGATCGTGCACGAGTTCGGGCACCACCTGGAGAACAACCTGGAGCCCAGCGAATTCGGCACGCTGCACAACTTCCTGACCGCGCGCAGCAAGAATTCCAAGCTGCGCGAGGTCGGCTACGGCCACCTGCTGAACAAGGAGCCGTCCGGCGAGGGGTACGACACCACGACGCCGGAACCCCAGGTGGGCGGCCATTCCTCCCTCACGCGGCTGGGCACCGACCTCGTCTCCTGGAAGCTCGGCCTCGGCCAGGGGGAGCGGAACATCGACCGCTTCATCCAGCAGAACGCCCACACGCCGGAATCGAGCTACGCCACCCAGGTCGACGACGAGCAGTCGGGCTTCAAGACCGAGTTCCTGTCGACCACCATCCACTTCATGGCCGACCCCGAAAACGCGGACCGGCTGATCGCCGCCGACCCGCTGCGCGTCTGCCTGTTCCTCTACACCGCCAACCGGCAGGCCTACAACGCGGTGAGCCTGGCCCTGCAGGCGCTCCCGCAACCGGTCGACCTCGACCGGCTGATCCACCGGCTGGGCTGAAGGCAGGGAGACCACCGATATGCCGAGACACGCCCCCCGCCAGCAGGCCGCCCCCTCCCGCGACCAGGCCCCGCGCCAGGCCGCGCCGAGGCCGGCCGACGGATTGCACGCCGGCTACGTGCCGGCCGCGGACAGCCTCGCCACCATGGCCGACACCCTGAACGGGTCGCCGGCGGTGCAGCTCCTGGACACGCTGTCGCGCGACCTGTCCGCCTCCACCCTGCCCACGGACGCGCCGGTGCAGGGCGTCCTGATCTTCAACAACGGCACGGTGTACAACAACGGGGAGAACGTCGAGAAGTCGCAGGCGCTGAACCAGCGCCTGAACGGCCTCCCGGAGGGCAAGGATATCCTGGCGGAACTCGCAGGCATGGCGGGCGAGGCCGCGGAGCACCGGGCGGCCAGCTGGAACGACTTCATCCAGATGGCGCAGGAAAGGCTGGGCGGCGGCGACGGCGGCGGGCTGGACGAGGAGGAGGCCGCCGCGGAGGCGTTCCATTTCGACGGGTTCGATCCGGACGCGGTGGACGACGAGGACATGCCCAGCGACGAGCAGTACTTCGCGCTGGCCCGGCGGGGCAGCATCGACTTCTCCGAGCAGTTCGAGGCCAAGTTCGGCATCGGCACCGGCGACGCCCGGACGCGCATCCTGGACATCGAGCACCTCGACACCGGCAACGAGTACCATGTCGGCGGCCCGGGCCGCTTCATGACCATGAGCAACAGCCAGCTGGGCCATACCGTCTACGCCCAGTTCATCCCCGGCCTGGCGGCGAAGACCGGGCTGGACGAGGCGGAGCTCTCCCGGGTGCTCCATGCCGGGCTCTACGACAGGGACGACTACGCCGAACGGACCGCCGAGCTGACGCCGGACGCCAAGCGCGCGCTGGAGCAGACGCTGACCCTGCTGCACAACGAGATCATCAACCGGTCCTCGGCCAACCTGCCGACGATCACCGGCGCGCTCGAGGCGACGATGCAGGATGCCGACACGTCGCTCAACGACCGTCTCAGCCGGTCGGCGATGTTCTACCCGACCGCGGGCAGCTACCGCAGCAAGACCGGCGGGCAGCAGATGTCCCGGCTGCACCACGAAGGCAGCACCGGGGCCAAGAAGCTGGCGGCGGAGAAGCTGGAACCCGGCCTGCTCGGCATCAAGGACAACGCGAAGAAGGGGCTGGCCGGGGTCAGCCGCAAGTACAACATCGACATCGGGCAGCTCCACGATCTCAGGATCAAGGGCATGCAGGAGCGCTACATCTCCAACCTCGCCCGCACCTACAAGATCACCCCGCGCGAACTGCCGCCGAAGGCCAAGGACAAGGGCGAAAAACGCAAGGGCGAGGTGGCCGACAACAGCAAGCACATCAAGAAGAAGCCCAAACCCTCCGGGTCGGGCAAGGGGAAGAAGCGCAAGGACCGCGGCGGCGCGGACAAGTAGCCGGGCGGCCCGATGCCTTCCCAGACCCACCACGTCCGCGCCCTCACCCTGAAGGCCGAGGTCGACGGCACCGGGCTGGCCTTCGCCATCCGGTCGCGGCTGGAGGAGCTGATGCGCGGCCGCGTGCCGGCCCTGCTGGCGGCCGCCTTCGACGCAAGGGTGCCGCCCGACGTCCACATCCGCATGGACCGGCTGGAGCTGAAGCTGGGCGTGCTGCCGGCGCAGGGGCTGGAGGAGGCCCTCCTGGCCGCGTTGGAACGCGCCGTCGACGAGGCGCTGGACGCGCTGCTGGTCCAGCCGGACGGCGGACTGCCGGGCGGGCCCGAGGTGCGGCGCGTGCCGGCCGGCGCCGTGCCGCCGGAGGTGCTGGAGCATTTCCTGACCCGCGGCACCCTGCCCTTCTGGGCCGGGCGTGCGGTCGCCCTGCCGGCGCTGCTGGCCGAGGTGGCGGACGCGCAGCCGGCCGGCCTGCGCGCCCTCCTCCTGCGGCTGGGGCGGGACCGCCGGGCGCTGGA
>DASPKT010000404.1:0-3874 GCA_035627915.1 Azospirillaceae bacterium | reverse complement strand
GGGACGGCGGCAGGCGTGCTGGCCACGGCCGGCATCGCCGCGGCCGCCGTGAGCGCCGTCGCCGCCGCCCGGCTGGCGCCGCTGTCCGCCCGGGCGGCGCGGCTGTTGGCGCCGCGGCGCCGCAGCCGCCCGGCCCGCGTGTTGCTGCGCCTGGCGCTTCAGGCCCGCCGGGCCGCAGCCTCCGGCGGGTACGGCCGGCCCCTGCCGCTGGCGCTCACGCTGCTCTACTGGCTGCTGGAGGTGGCGGCGCTGCACGCGGCGCTCCGCGCCTTCGGCGCCGCGCCGGACCTGGGGTCGAGCCTGTTCCTGGGCGCCGGCCTGGCGCTCGTGTTCGCGCTGCCGCTGCAGACGGTGGGCGGGCTTGGGCTGGGGGAGGGGGGCCTGGCCGCGCTGCTGGCGCTGGACGGCTATCCGGTGGAGGCGGCGCTGGGGCTGGGGCTGTCGGCTCGCCTGCTGCTGCTGGCCCTGCCGCTGGCGCTCTGCGCCTTGCTTCTGCCCCTGCTCTGGCCCTGGCATGCGCGCGCGGCGGCGCGCTCCCGCGGCGGCGTCAGGACATGACCCGCAGGCGCGCCGCCCTGGAGGCGGCGTTCGCCACCGCCTGCGGCTGCCGGCCCAGCGGCACCGAAGGCTCGCCCTGCATGTCACTGTTGAGGAAGGCCAGCAGCATCTGCACGCCCACGATGATCGGCAGCGCCGCCAGCATGACGGTGCCCGCGGTCGCGGTGCCGCCCGTCATCTCCAGCCGGTACCAGGAGACGGCACCGAAGACGGCCCCGAACAGGATCAGCGGCAGCGCCACCAGCAGCTCCAGCGAGGCGACGGAGAAACCCCGCAGGAAGTAGTTGTAGAAGATGCGCTTCCAGAAATTCCTGACGTGTCCCGCCAGGAAGGGCCCGATGACGCGGTGGATGCGCAGGCTGGATACCTCGTCGCCGTAGACCGCCCGGAACGGCACGTCGGCCACCACGGCGCGCACCAGGGCCAGGCGGAACAGCAGGTCCGTTTCGAAGAAGTAGCCGCGGCTGAGCTTGTCCAGCGGCACCAGCCGCAGCGCCGTCGCGGTGATGGCGCAGAAGCCGTTGGTGGGGTCCATCACCGACCAGTAGCCGGTGGAGGCCTTGGCGAAGAAGGACAGCACAGCGTTGCCGACCAGCCGCACCGCCGGCATGGCGGCCAGCCCCTCCAGGTCGAAGAAGCGGTTGCCCTTGGCATAGTCGGCGGTGCCCGCCAGCAGCGGCGCGATCAGGGTGGGGATCAGCGCCGGGTCCATCTGCCCGTCGCCGTCCAGCTTCACCACGATGTCGGCGCCCCCCGCCAGCGCCGCGCGGAACCCCGTCACCATGGCGCCGCCGACGCCCTGGTTGGCCTCATGGAACAGCACGCGCACGCGCGGGTCCTGGCGCTTCTCCTGCACCAGCGCGCCGCTGCCCTCCGGGCAGGCGTCGTCGACCACGTAGATCTGGTCGACCTCGGGCCCGATCCCGGCGATGACCGACAGAACCTTGCCGGCGACCCGGTAGCAGGGGATCACGACGGCGACCGTCATGGCACTGGTCTCACGAAAGGCATAGCCGGATGAGCCGGCACATTAACCCGCTTTCAACGGGCCGGTAAGGCCCCTTCGGTACCACAACAGGCATGCGGGTCAATAATCCGCAAGATAGCGCACCAGGAACGGACCGGCGCGGTCCACCACTGGGCGCGGCAGCATCTTCCAGACGCGCTGGGCCAGCGCGAACTTGGCGTAGGGGCTGCCCTCCGCCCCCAGCAGGCGGAGCGGCACCGCCTCCGCCCCCCATTTCCGCTTGAAGCGCCAGGTGCCGCCGCCGAAGGGGGAGCGGCCGAAATCGACGAGGTCGCGGCCGTCCGCCGCGGCCGCCTCCAGCAAGCGCCAGAACAGCAGGTCGCCGGCCGGCCCGCCGTCCTCGCGGTCGGTGGCGATCCAGGGGACCCAGACCAGCCCGCCGTCGGGCGCCGCCAGCAGCCCGGCCAGCGGCCGCCCGTCCGCCGCCTCCGCCACGAACGCCTCGGCGCCCAGGTCGGAGGCCAGCCGGCGCAGCAGGCGCGGCGGCAGCATGGGCGCCCCGTGCCGCGCCAGGGTCCCGGCCAGCAGGCGGGCGAAGGCGTCCACCGTCGCCGGGTCGCGCCCGCGCCGCACCCTCATCCCGGCCTTCTCCGCCTTGCGCACCCGGTTGCGGCAGACCGGCGCCACCACGCCGGACCAGAGGTCGGCGGCCGAGCGCCCGGCCAGCAAGACCCGCATGGCGACGGGCGCCCCGTCCGCGGCGTCCGTCCCCGGCGCCAGCACCCGGACCAGGTGCTTCTCCCCGCCGGCCTCGCGGGCAAGCGCCTCGGCGCCGGC
Organism: Azospirillaceae bacterium; assembly: GCA_035627915.1. Taxonomy (GTDB): domain Bacteria; phylum Pseudomonadota; class Alphaproteobacteria; order Azospirillales; family Azospirillaceae; genus DASPKT01. The sequence continues at coordinate 1,512 of DASPKT010000404.1, read as the reverse complement.
GGGGTCCAGGTCGGTGTAGTTCAGCAGCGGCAGGTAGGACAGGGTGCGCCCGCCGCCCAGCGAGGGCACCGCCAGGAACGGGCCGGCGCGGCGCCAGCCGAACTCCGCGGCGACGGCGTCGCGCCACGCGGCGGCGAACCCGGCCCCGTGCGGCCGGGCGAGAAGGTCCGGCAAACTCATGCGGCGATCCCCATGCCGGAGGAGAGGTCCCGGTGGAGTGCCGACAGGCCGGCGAAGCGGTAGCCGCGCCGGCGCAAATCGGCGACGGTGGCCCGCAACAGCCCGAAGCTGTCCCGCCGCCCGAACCTCCAGCTGGCCCGGTAGGCCGCCTTCAGCAGGGGAGGCAGGGGCGAGGCGGCGAGCGAGCCGGTGGCGCGCACCAAATCCACCATGTGCATGTCGTAGACCAGGAGGCGCGGCAGCCGCACCGCGGCGCGCAGCATCGCCTCCGCCGGGCCCGGCATCAGCAGCCGGTAGCTCTGGGTGAAGGGGATGCCGAGAGCGCCGAAGGTGGCGACCGGATACTCCGCGATGCGCCCGTCCAGCCGGAACCAGTCGCCGGCGCGCCAGCCGGCCGCCGCGTTGGCGCCCAGTCCGCGGCCCGGCAGGACCGAGCTGTCCCAGCGGAACCCCTCCGCCAGCAGGGCTGCGTAAAGGTCCTCGGTCAGGCGGAAGGTGTGGGCGCGGTAGCCCTCCGGCCGGCGGCCCAGCGCCGCCTCGTAGGCGCGCACGCCGCGGGCGAGGTCGGCCGGGTCGTCGCCGGGCTTGCGGTGGTCGTAGCAGTGCAGCTGCACGTCCGCGCCGGCCGCGGCCAGCGCCGCCACCAGGTCGCCGCGCCGCTCCAGCACCCGGCCCTCGACGAAGGCGGTCAGCGGCACGCCCAGCTCCGCCACCACGGCCAGCAGCTCCGGCAGCCGGTCCAGCGCCGCCTCGCCGGTACCGTTGTAGTCGGGCTCCACGTCGATGCTGAGCACGGCGGTGGGCGCGGCCACGCGCATCGGCACCAGGGCGTGGCGGGCCGGGTCGATGAGGGTCAAGGCCGCGCCTCCGCGATGCGGCCGGCGGCGTCCACCGTCACCGTCTCGCACGCCCCCAGCGGCCCCGCCTCCAGCGCGGCGGTGGCCCAGCTCCAGCCCACGCCGAAGCCGGACAGCAGAAGCTTACGGCGTCCCACCGTCAGCGGGCCGGCCAGCGCCTCCGTCATCGCCAGCGGGATGGAGGCCGAGCTGGTGTTGCCGTGCGCAGCCAGCGCCAGCACCAGCTGCGCCTCGGTGGCGCCGACCTTCTGGCCGAGGCGCCGGATCATCATCTCATTGGCCTGATGCAGGACGAAGGCGTCGACGTCGGCCGCGGTCCAGCCCGCCCGCTCCAGCGTGGCGCGGATGGCGCCCGGCACCTCGCGCAGGGTGAAGGCGAAGACCTGGGTCCCGTCCATGAACAGCCGGTCACCCTCCGGCCCCGTCCGCGGCGCGCCCGCTTCCGCCGGCCGGCGCATGGCCCCGCCCGGCACGA
>DASPKT010000403.1:0-8312 GCA_035627915.1 Azospirillaceae bacterium | reverse complement strand
CAGCCGCTCGATGTCGGCGATGCCCGCGGCCGTCAGGCGCTTCTCGTCGAAGGCCTTCATGGCGAAGGGGACGGTCTGCTCGCTCTGCTGGCGCTTCTGGGCGGTGACGATCACCTCGTCCAGGACGGGGCCCTGGTTGGCGGCGGTGTCGGCGGCGGTGCCGCCGGCGGTCTGGGCCGCCGCCTGGTGGGCCAGGAGGACGCAGGCGACGGACGTGATGCGGGCGGTGAACGTCTTCGGCATGGCTCCCTCCCCGGCCGCCTCCCGGTGGGGGAGGCTGATTGTTGTCCTAAACAGTAAAGTAACTTGCCTTTTTAGGAAAGAGACTTTTTTATCTCGCCGGACCGTCGTCCGCCCCGGCCAGGGGCGTGCCCAGCAGGCAGGCGAACTGGTCCACCGGCGCCCGCTCCGTCGCCATGCCGTTGACGGGCGCGTCCGGGTCGGGATAGCCGAGGGAAAGGCCGCAGAGCAGCAGCTCGTCGGCGCCGACCGGCACGTGGGCGCGGACCAGCGTGTGCCAGTTCGCCCAGGCGGCCTGCATGCACAGGGCGAGGCCGCGCTCCGCCGCCAGCAGCGCGACGGTCTGCAGGAACAGGCCGGCGTCCAGGAACTGGACGGGGCCGGCGGTGGCCGGGACGGTCACGAAGCCCCCGACGGGGGCCCCGTAGAACTCGAAGTTGCGCGCCACCTGGGCCAGCCTGGCGCCGGTGTCCGCGCGGTCGATCCCCAGCGTCGCGTAGAGCTGGGCGGCGGCTCGTGCCTTCCGGTCGTGCAGGCCGGGGGGAAGGGCCGCCGGGTAGATGTCGTAGCCCGCCCCGGTCCCGGCGAGGGCCAGGGCCGGATCGGCCGCGAGGGTGCCGCGCGCCGCGGCGACCAGCGCCTCCCTGGCATCGCCCGCCAGCAGGTACAGGCGCCAGGGCTGGAGGTTGCCGGCCGACGGCGACCGCCGCGCCAGCTCCAGGATCTCGCGGACCAGCGCGGGGGGCACCGGCCGGTCCAGGAAGGCGCGGGCCGACCGGCGCCGGACGACGGCCTCGGTGACGGTCAGGCTCATGACGGCCTCCCCGCCCCGCGCACGCGGTCAAGCACCGCGCCGGCGTCCGCGTCCACGCCGCGCCAGGCGACGTGCTGGTCGGGACGCACCAGGAGCAGGCCGGGACCGTAGAGCGCGGCGGCCGCCGGGTCCGGCAGGGGCAGGACGGCCAGCGGCATGCCCCGCCGGCGCGCCTCCGCCGCGAAGGGCTCCGGGTCGCCGGCACCCCCGACCTGCAGCAGGGTGAAGCCCGGGCCGAGACGGTCGAACACCGGCATCCTGTCGGCCAGCTCCAGGTGGGGAAGCCGGCAGCCGGGCGCCGCGGCGGGCTCGTAGCGGGTCGGCACCACGTCCGGGACCGGTCGGCCGTCGGGGACCACCACGGGGGAGTCCAGGTAGCGGCTGCCCAGCTGGACGCCGGAGGTCTCGAACTCGCCCTCCGCGATCCGCGCCAGCTGTGCCGCCAGTGCGGCGCGGGCGGCGTCGCCCGCGGCACCGCCGTCCTCCACCGCGTCGGGCACGGTGAGCGCCCCGATGCGGTCGGCCAGGGACCGGGCGTAGGCGGTGCGGGCCAGCGCGACGGGGCGGCATTCCGCCTCGTAGCTGTCCAGCAGGCGGGGGCCGGCCCAGCCGTCATGCGCCGCGGCCAGCTTCCAGCACAGGTTGGCCACGTCCTCCAGCCCGGTGTTCATGCCGAACCCGCCGGTCGGGGTGAACAGGTGGGCGGTGTCGCCGGCGATGAAGGCGCGGCCCTGGCGGAAGCGCTCGGCGATCAGGCTCAGCCCGGCGGTCCAGGGCTCCATGGACAGGATGTCGACGTCGATCTCCGCCCCGACCGTGTGGCGGATGACCTCCGCCGGGGCCTGCTCGGTCACGTCGCGGTCCGGCGACAGCTGGAAGTGCATCAGGAAGCTGTCGCACCCGTCGATGCGCACCATCACCGAGCGGCGCTGCCGGTTGACCGCCCAGAACATGAAGCCGCCGTCGCGCGGCAGCAGCTCGTTCAGCCGGCGCGAGCGGAAATAGACCGCCAGCATGCGCCCGCCCAGGAAGTCGCGGTCGACCCCGCCCTCGCCGCCCATCGGGATGCCCAGCCGGCGCCGGAGCCGCCCCCGCCCGCCGTCGCAGGCGAGCAGCCAGGGAGCGGTGAAGACCTCGCGCCGCCCGGTGGCGACCTCCACGCCCTCGACCCGGACCTCCGTATCCGACATGTCGAGCAGGTCGGCGCGCCAGCCGAAGCGGATATCCGCCGCCGGCAGCGAACGGGCCCGCTCGTGCAGGATGCGCTCCAGGAAGATCTGCGACACCCGGTGCTGCGGCTCCGGCGTCAGCCAGCCGCCCGGCTGCCGCCGGTAGTGCTCGACCGCGGCACCGGAGGGCGGGAAGCGGTGGCGGTGGATGACCGTGCCGCTGTAGCGCGTCATATAGACGATGTCGGGGGGGAAGTCCGTCGGCAGGCCGCTGCGGCGGACCTCCGCGGCGACGCCCAGCCGGCGGAACTGCTCCATCGACCGGGCATTGGTCAGGTTGCACTTGGGGTGGGTCGAGGTGGCGGCGTTCTCGGTCAGCAGCACGACGGGGATGCCGCGGCTGCCGAGCTCGATCGCCGCGGTCAACCCGACCGGGCCGCCGCCGACGATGACGGCGAAGGGGGAGGGGGAGGTCACGGTCTGTCGTCTCCGCTGGGATGGTTCGGGTCGGCGCTCCCCTGCCGGCGCGGCCGGGGACGGCGGGCGGGCGGCGGCGCGCCGGGGTCGCGCAGGAGCAGGGAAAGGCTGGTCCGCAGCATCCGCTGCCGGTGCCGGCCCACCAGCGCGCCGAGGTCGCCGTCCAGTGCGCCCAGCAGCCCGGAGAAGCCCGAGATCAGCGCCCGGCCCTTCTCCGTGAAGGTGAGGATGCTGGCGCGCCCGTCGTCCGGGTCGGGCAGCCTGCGGACGTAGCCCGCCGCTTCGCACTGCTTGGCGAGCTGGCCGATGGCCTGCTTGGTGAGCTGCGCCCTGTCGGCGATGTCGGTGATGCGGGTGCCTTCCAGGTCGATGTTGCGCAGCAGCGTCAGGTGCACGGCGCGCACCTCCGCGTGCCCCAGCGCCCGCATGCTCTCCAGCATGCGCGCCTCCAGCACCTGGAAGGCCCGGAGCAGCAGCCGGACGACGTTGTCCTGGCGGCTGCGGCGGATGGCCTCGGTCACGTCCACGTCGGATCGCGTCATGGGGCGGCGGTTTCCCGGGCGGGGAGGGGGATGCCCGTCCGCCGTGGCGGGCCGGGTTGTCGGCATGGATGATAAACATGCTTGCCAAAATAGGAAAGCAACTTTACTGTATCGGCACAACGAGGGAGGAACGCCATGACCCGTAAGCAAAGCGCGACCCGCGTGCCGATGCTGCAGTTCAGCCACATCGGCCTCAACGTGGAGGACCTGCCGACGATGGAGGCGTTCTACACCGACGTCCTCGGCTTCACGGTGACGGACCGGGGCACGGCCATCGGGCTGGACCTCGTCTTCCTCAGCCGCGACCCGCGGGAGCACCACCAGCTGGTGCTGGGCACCGGCCGCCCGCCCGGCCTGCCGCGCAACGCGATCAACCCGATGTTCCCCGGCGCCATCAACCAGATCTCGTTCCGGCTCGCCAGCCTGGCCGATCTGAAGGCCTTCGCCGGCATCCTCGCCGCCAACGGGGTCGCCGACTTCATCGCGGCCGACCACGGGACGGGCTGGAGCATCTATTTCGACGACCCCGAGGGCAACAAGCTGGAGGCGTTCGTCGACAGCGACTGGTATGTCGAGCAGCCGGTCTTCGAGCCGCTTGACCTCTCCCTGTCCGACGAGGAGATCCGCCGCGTCTCGCTGGAGCGGTGCCGCAGCGGCACGGGGCTGGAGCCGATCGCCGCCTGGCGCGAGCGCATGGGGGAACTCATGCGCCGCCGCCTGCCGGCATGACCCGGGGGGAGCGACGGCCATGAAGCTGTGCCGCTTCGGCGAGCCGGGCCGCGAACGGACCGGGCTCGTCGGGCTGTGCGGAGAAATCCGCGACGCCTCCGTCATCGTCCCGGACCTCACGCCGGAGACCATCGCCGGCGGCGCGCTGCGCCGGCTGGCGACGGTCGACCCCGCCGGCCTGCCCGTGGTCGCCGGCGCTCCCCGCCTGGGCCCGCCGGTCGCCAGGCCGGGGAAGATCGTCGGCTTCGGGCTCAACTACGCCGCCCACGCCCGCGAGGCCGGCCTGCCGGCGCCCGAGGAGCCCGCCTTCTTCCTGAAGGCGCCCTCGGCCCTCAGCGGGCCGTCCGACCCCGTGCTCCTCCCGCCTGGCTCGACCAAGCTGGACTGGGAGGTGGAGCTGGCCGTGGTGATCGGCGAGCCCGCCTGCCGCGTGACGCCCGATCGGGCGCTGCGCCACGTGCTGGGCTACTGCCTGATCAACGACGTGTCCGAGCGCCATTTCCAGCTCGAGCGGGGCGGCCAGTGGACCAAGGGCAAGAGCGGCGACACCTTCGCGCCGCTGGGGCCCTGGCTGGTGACCGCGGACGAGGTCGGCGATCCCGGCGCCATCCGGCTCTGGCTGGCGGTGAACGGGGAGCGGGTGCAGGACGCCACGACGGCCGACATGATCTTCCCGGTCGCCGAGCTGGTCAGCTACGCCAGCCGCTTCATGACGCTGCATCCCGGGGACATCCTGGCGACCGGCACGCCCAGCGGCGTCGGCCACGGCTTCACCCCGCCCCGCTACCTGCGCGCCGGCGACGTCATGACCCTGGGGGCAGACGGCCTCGGGGAGCAGACCCTGCCCGTCGCCGCCGCCTGACGGCACCCGACCGGAGAGGCCTATGGCCAAGCACCTGCACGAGCTGTTCCTGCGCGGACTGCGCCATTTCCCCGGGCGCGCCTGCCTGGTGGATGCCGAGGGGCCGCGCACCTACGCCGAGGTCGCGGACGCCTCGGGCCGCATCGCCAACGCCCTGCGCCGGGCCGGGCTGGGCCCCGGCGACCGGGTCGGCGTGCTGAGCCCCAACGCCGCCCCGGCCTTCGATTGCCTGCTGGGCCTGCTGCGGGCCGGCTGCAGCTGGGTCCCGCTGAACCCGCGCAACCCCGTCGCCGAGCTGGAGGCCTACCTGGTCCTCACGCGCTGCGCCTGGATCTTCTACCACGAGGAGTTCGAGGAGACGGCGGCCGCCCTGCGCGCCTCGCTCCCCGGCCTGCGCGGCATTGTCCGTTTCGGTGGAACGGGGGCGGAGCTGGCGGCCTGGGCCGGCGCCGAGGCGGCGGAGGTGGAGCCGCTGCAGGCGGGCTGGGACCACGAGGCCACGGCGTTTCCGACCGGCGGCACCACCGGCCGCTCCAAGGCGGTGCGCTGGACCAGCGCCACCTGGGCGGCGCTGGCGGCCAACCTGCATGCCGGCGTCCACCATGCCGAGCCGCCCGTCTTCCTGGTGGCGGCGCCGATGACCCACGCGGCCGGCGTCGTGGCGCTGGCCATGCTGGGGCTTGGGGCGACCTGCGTGATGATCCCCCGGGCCGAGCCGCTGGCCGTCATGGAGGCGATCGAGCGGCATCGCGTGACCACCCTCTTCCTGCCGCCGACGGTCATCTACATGATGCTGGCGCACGGGCGGGTCCGCGACTTCGACTATTCCTCGCTGCGCCAGTTCGTCTACGCCGCGGCCCCGATGTCGGTGGAGAAGCTGCGGGAGGCGATGGCGGTCTTCGGGCCGGTGATGTGCCAGACCTACGGCCAGGCCGAGGCCCCGATGGTCTGCACCGTGCTGTCGCGCGAGGACCACGCCGAGGCGCTGCGCACGGGCCTGACCGGGCGCCTCGCCAGCTGCGGGCGGCCGACCCTGTTCACCGACCTCGCCGTCATGGACGAGGCGGGCGCCCTGCTGGGCCCCCGCGCGGTGGGCGAGATCGTGGTGCGCGGCCCCCTGGTCATGGCGGGCTACCTCGACGATCCCGCGGCGACGGAGGCCGCCTCGGCGCATGGCTGGCACCATACCGGCGACCTCGGCTTCCAGGACGAGGACGGCTTCGTCTACATCGTCGACCGCAAGCGCGACATGATCATCAGCGGCGGCTTCAACGTCTATCCGGGCGAGATCGAGCAGGTCCTCTGCAGCCATCCGGCCGTGCAGGACTGCGCCGTGGTCGGCGTGCCCGACGACAAGTGGGGCGAGGCGGTGAAGGCCGTCGTCGAGCTGAAGCCGGGCCGGTCCGTGGACCCGGAGGAGCTGGTCCGCCACTGCCGGGAGAGGCTCGACGGCGTGCGCACGCCGAAATCCGTCGAAATCTGGCCCGAACTGCCCCGCAGCCCCGTGGGCAAGGTCCTGAAGCGCACCATCCGCGACCGCTTCTGGGCCGGCCGCGACCGCAAGATCTAGCCGCCGCCGAACCACCCTTGCCGATGGGGTCCCCCGTGAGCATCCATGCCGCCGCCCGCCATCCGGACCCCGCGCCGCCGGCCCGTGCCCCCCTGCCGCCGGCTTCCCGCGCGCACCCCGACGCGCGGCACCTGGAGCTTCTGCGGGCGCTGGAGCGCAAGGTGCTCTGGCTGTCGAGCTGGATGATCCACAACGCCAACCACGTCCGCCCCTCGCGCGACGGGCTGAAGGTGGGCGGCCACCAGGCCTCCTCCGCCTCGCTCGCCAGCATCATGACGGCGCTCTACTTCGACGTGCTGCGCCCGCAGGACCGCGTCGCCGTCAAGCCCCACGCCAGCCCCGTCTTCCACGCCATCCAGTACCTCATGGGCCGCCAGACCCGCGACAAGATGGAGCGCTTCCGCGCACTCGGCGGCGTCCAGTCCTACCCTTCGCGCACCAAGGACACCGCCGACGTCGACTTCTCCACCGGTTCCGTCGGCCTCGGCGTCGCCGTCACCGCCTTCGCCTCCATGGTCCAGGACTATGTCCGCCTCAAGGGCATGACCGACCAGCCCGAGGGCCGCATGGTCGCCCTGGTCGGCGACGCCGAGCTCGACGAGGGCAACGTCTTCGAGGCCATGCTGGAGGGCTGGAAGCACGACCTGCGCAACACGTGGTGGATCATCGACTACAACCGCCAGAGCCTGGACAGCGTCGTCTCCGACAAGCTCTGGGTCCCCATCGAGGGCATGTTCCGCTCGCTCGACTGGAACGTCGTCATCCTGAAGTACGGCAAGAAGCTGCAGGCGGCGTTCGGGCAGGAGGGCGGCGAGGCGCTGCGCCGCTGGATCGACAACTGCCCCAACCAGCTCTACTCCGCGCTGACCTTCAAGGGCGGGGCGGCCTGGCGCGAGGCGCTGCGCCGCGACCTCGGCGACACCCGCGGCATCCGCCACCTGCTGGACGCGCATGACGACGCGGCGCTGGGCGCGCTGATGACCAACCTGGCCGGCCACGACCTGCCCTCGCTGCTGGAGGCCTTCCACACGGTGGAGGGCGAGCGCCCGGCCTGCTTCATCGCCTACACGGTCAAGGGCATGGGGCTGCCCTTCCAGGGCCACAAGGACAACCATTCCGGCCTGATGAACGAGGCGCAGATGGCCGAGTTCAAGCGCCAGTGCGGCCTGTCCGACGGTCAGGAGTGGGAGCCCTTCGCCGGGCTGGGGGTGGAGGAGGCGGAACTGCGCGCCTTCCTGGACGCCGTGCCCTTCGTGCAGGGCCCCCCGCGCCGCCGCCGGGCCGCCGCGGTGCCGGTGCCGGCGCGGCTGGAGGTGGGGCTGGCGGAGCGGATGAGCACGCAGGAGGGCTTCGGCAAGATCCTGGGCGAGCTCGCCAAGCAGGAGACGGAGCTGGCGGCGCGCATCGTCACCACCTCGCCCGACGTGACGGTGTCGACCAACCTGGGGGCGTGGGTGAACCGGCGCGGGCTGTTCGACCGCACCCTGCGGGAGGACACGTTCAAGGAGCAGAAGGTGGTGTCGGCGCAGCGCTGGCACGGCTCGCCGGACGGGCAGCACCTGGAGCTGGGGATCGCGGAGCACAATTTGTTCCTGATGCTGTCGGCGCTGGGGATGAGCCACGACCTGTTCGGGGTGCGGCTGCTGCCGGTGGGCACGCTGTACGACCCGTTCATCAAGCGGGGCCTGGACGCGATGAACTACGCGCTGTACCAGGACGCGCGGTTCATGGTGGTGGCGACGCCGTCCGGCGTGACGCTGGCGCCGGAGGGGGGAGCGCACCAGTCGATCGTGACGCCGCTGATCGGGATGGGCCTGCCGAACCTGGCGAGCTTCGAGCCGGCCTTCGTGGACGAGCTGGAGGCGATCATGGCCTGGGGCTTCGGCTGGATGCAGGAGGCGGACGGCGG
>DASPKT010000402.1:0-23262 GCA_035627915.1 Azospirillaceae bacterium | reverse complement strand
AGACCTTGCCCGCGGTGCGGGAGGCGATCGAGGAGCGGCAGTGGAAGGAGGCCGGCGAGCAGATCGAGGTCACCGCCAAGGTGCTCGAAGGCTTCGCCCGCGAGGTGGACCGGGCTACGGCGCTGTTGGGGCAGTAGCTCCCCGCGGCAACAGCAGCCAGATCCTCCCGGGGTGTTTCATCCTCCCTGCCACCGCGGCGGCGTACTCGCCGTGGCCCCAGAAGACGTCGCCGCGCACCGGGCCGCGGATGGCGCCGCCGGTGTCCTGGGCGACCATCAGGCGGGACAGCCGCGCCTTGGGGTCGAGCGGGTCCTCCGCGTCCAGCCACAGCGGCACCCCGTAGGGCACGAAGCTGCGGTCCACCGCCAGCGAGCGGCCGGGCGTCAGGGCCACGCCCTGGGCGCCCACGGGGCCCTCCCCCTCCAGCACGCGGAAGAAGACGTAGGACGGGTTCTTGTCCATCAGCGCCGCGGCCTCGCCCGGGTTGGCGGCCAGCCAGGCGCGGATGGACTGCATGGAGACCTGCTCCTTCGGCATGATGCCGCGCGCCACCAGCTCGCGCCCGATGGCGACGTAGGGGTGGCCGTTCTGGCCGTCATAGCCAATGCGGACCTCGCCGCCCTCGTCCAGCAGCACCCGGCCGGAGCCCTGGATGTGCAGGAAGAAGGCCTCCACGGGGTCGTCGACCCACAGCATCTCCAGGTTCCGGCCCTTCAGCGCCCCGGCCTCGATCGCCTTGCGGTCGTCGAACGGGCGCAGGCGGCCGTCCACTACCTTGCCGGCGATGCGCTCGCCCTTCAGGTGCTCGCGGAACTCGCCCAGGTCGACCATGACCAGCTCGGGCGGCTTGCGGTAGAGCGGGGTGCGGTAGGGGCCGTGCGGGCGGCGGCTGCCGCGCAGCTCCGCCTCGTAGTAGCCGGTGAACAGCCCCTCCGGCTCGCCGTTGTTGCCGGCCAGGCGGGGCACGAACCAGTCCTGGAAGTAGGCCCGCGCCGCCGCCGCGTCGCCCGGCGGGACGGACTTCAGCGCGGCGCAGGGGGCCTGCCAGTCGGCGACCCGGCCCATCGCCCCCTCCGGGCCCAGCGCCCGGTCGGCGGGCTGGCGCAGCAGCCGCTCGCAGGAGCGGGCCAGGACGGGGAGCGCCTGCGACTGGTCGTCGCGCTCCCAGCCCGGCAGGTCGGCGAAGCCGGCGGCGGCCAGCGTCAGCCGGGCCGGCGGCGGCTCCGGCGGCTTCTTCTGCGCGCAGGCGGCGAGGACGAGGGCGAGGGCCGCCGCCAGGGCCGGGTGGGCAGCCCTCCTGGCGGCCCGGCCGGCGGTGGCGGCAGGGAAGCGGGACCGGATCGACACGGGTGCTGCGCCTCGTGACGGGGGGGCGGGACGGGCGGGAGGGGCGGCCGTCGGCCGGTCAGGCCGGCGTGCGCGTCTCGACCAGCAGCCAGTTGGGGTCGCGGGACTTCACGTTGCGGGTGAAGGTCCAGAGGTCCACGACCTCCAGCGGCGCCTCCTCGTCCCCGTCCACCACCTCGCCGGCGGGGTTGCGGGTGACGTTGCTCTGGTGGGTGATGAACTTCACCGTGCAGAAGGCGACGCGCCCGTCCAGCCGCGCCTCGGTCAGGTCGACCGTGTCGAAGGCGTGGATGCGGGTCTCCAGCGTCTCGCCCGCGGCCTGGCGGGCGCGGATGGCCTCGGCGAAGCGGTCGTAGACCTGGTCGGCCAGCAGCGGGCGGAGCGCAGCCGTGTCGCCGCGGGCGAAGGCGTCCACGATCATCTCGAACGCGGCCTGGGCACCCTGCAGGAAGTACTTCTCCTGGAAGGCGGGGTCGGCGGCGCGGATCTGGTTCACCCCCTCGGCCAGCGAGGTCGGCAGCCCGTCCACCGGGGGAGGCGGGGGCATGTCGGCGGGGCCGCGGCCGGGCAGGGGGATGATCTTGTCGTCGCCGGGCGCCGCCACGCCGGCGGGGCGCTGGCCCGGGGGCGGGGCGGCGAAGGGGTTGGGGCGCTGCTGCTCGTCCCCGTTCCGTTTGCCCAGCACGCTGCGCAGACGATAGATCAGGAACGCGGCGACCATGCCGAAGATCAGGATGTCGATGAAGTAGAACCCTTCGCCCATGTACCGGTGTCCTGCTGGGTTGCGGAGGCCGGCCCGGGAGCCTGATGACCCCTGGACCGCCGGGTACGGGAGGATTACCTGTAGCGCGGCGGTCTCCGGTCCGTCCTTACGAACCAACCGGCGTACCCACCGCGCGTTCCGGTACTGTGCACGAGGAAAGCCCGGCCCGCATGGGTTTAGATAGGCTGTCGCCGGAGAAAGAGCAAGCCATGCGCATCCTACCCCTTCTGGTGCTCCTGCCCTTGGCGGAGATCGCCGCCTTCGTCTGGATCGGGGGGGAGATCGGCGCCGGCGCCACCCTGGCCCTGGTCGTGCTGGCCGCGGTCGCCGGCGTCTCGCTGCTGCGGCGCCAGGGGGTGGACGCGCTGCGCCGCATGGACGGCCGCCTGCGCGAGGGCCGCCCGCCCCTGCAGGAGGGCTTCGACGCGCTGTGCAAGGCGCTGGCGGGGCTGCTGCTGTTCGTCCCGGGCTTCGTCACCGACGCGCTGGCCCTGCTGCTGCTGCTGCCGCCGGTGCGCCGGGCCCTGTTCGCCCGGCTGTGGACGGCCGGGGCGGCCGCCTCCTTCACCGTGCGCGCCACGGCCGCGCCTGGGCCCCGCCCGGGCAACGCCACCGTCATCGAGGGCGAGTTCGTCGAAGTTCGGGGGGAGGTGCAGGGGGAGGTGCGGGAAGGGGCGCCCGCCGCCGACCTGTCGCCGCCCGACGCGGGACGGCGGCCCCCGGGCGCATGAGGGTCAGCGGTAGTTCTCCACGTACTGCTGGGTCCGGGTCATCAGCGAGTACCAGTGCGCCTCCAGCACCTGGTAGTGGTCCGCGGTGCAGGGCCCCTCGCGGCCCAGGCTGACGCCGAGGTCGTAGATCACCTGCATGCGCGCCGGGTTGCGGGCCAGCCGGTGGTGCTCGTACCAGGTCATCAGCTCGCCCCGGTCGGGCTTGCGGCCGAAGCCGCAGGCGTTGCTGAACCCTTCCAGCTGGCCGGACAGCAGCACCAGTTCGCCATGCAGTTCGTAGTCTGCCGGGATCTGGCCCAATACCTCGTCCGCCCGGGCCTGCCACCCCGGCAGGAGCAGGGCCAGGACCACCAGCAGGCGGCGTCCGCTCCACATGCGGCGTCTCCTTCCGTTCAGCGTCCCCCGGAAAGGGACTCCGGACGTAAACGGGAGGCCGGCCCTTCGGGTCCCGGACCGGGGCGCGGATGATGCCCGCCTCCCCGAAATTGCGCCGACGCCGGCGGGTCCCGGCGTCCCGGACGCCCCGCGCGGCCGTCCGTCTGCCCAGGGGCGCCCCCGCCGGGCCCGTGACAGAGTCGGGGCATGACGAACCGCATCCCCCTGCTGCTGGCCGCAGCCCTCGCCTGTGCCGTCGCCTCCGCCGCCACCCGCGCCGCCGCGGCGCCGGGCGGGGAGGGACGGGCATCCCCCGCCGGCATCGCGGGCGGCTTCGCCTGCACGGTGCCGGACCTCGTGCTGACGGCCGGGCTCGACCTGGACGGCACCCGGGAGGAGCTGGACCGCGCCCGCGCCGACCTGGTGCGCTACGAGGCGTGCCTGGACGCCCGCGGCGAGGCGGCGGAGGTGCTGGACCCCGACGCGGTGGGCAAGCTCACCCTCCAGCGCCAGGCCGCGGCCTCGCTGCGCCAGCTGCTCGACGCCTTCGGCGAGGCGGTGACCGAGGTCCGGGCACGCAGCGTGCCGGGGAGCTGACGGGGAGACGGAAGTCGGCAGCGGGCGCGTCGTGCGGGCTTCGACAGGCTCAGCCTGAGGATCGTGTTGCTGCTCCCCGTGGAGGTTGCTGCTCCTCACACCTGCGCCGGGCCTGGCACCATCGTCTCTCAGGCTGAGCTCGGTCAGAAGCCCGCACGGCCTCTCAGCCGCACCCATCCCCCACCCCTACCCGTGCAGCCGCTTGAACGTCAGGAACTCCGCCCGCGTCCTCGGCCCGTGGGTCTCGAAGGCGGGGTCGGGGGCTTCGGCGTAGCCGCGCTTCAGGCGGCCGATGAGGTCGGCGTCGGCGCGCTTCATGAAGCGGGGCTGGTCCACCTTGTAGGGCTTCATGGCGTTCAGCCCGAAGACCTTGGCCTTCAGGGCCGGGGTCAGCTCGGGATAGCCGTGCTTCTCCTGCAGTTCCGGCGCGATCTGGAAGGCGCGGAAGGCCTGGATCTGGTCCTGCGGGCTGCCGTACCAGATGCTGTCGGTGCCCCAGAGCAGCCGGTCCTCGCCGACCGCCTTCAGCAGCTTGCCGATGGCGTGCGCGGCCTGGGTGGGGTCGCGCAGCATCAGGAAGCGCCAGGTGCTGCCCAGCTCCGCATAGACGTTGGCGCCGGGCGGCACGCCCGCCTCCTCCAGGCTGCGGACCAGCGTGTCGATGCCGCCGCGGGACGCGGGATCGTAGGGTCCCTCGGTCACGTCGGGGTCGTAGCCGGCGTGGTAGATCAGGAAGGTCACGTCGGGGAAGCGCCTGGCGGCCGGGCCCACGTCGGCGCAGGTGCTGAACTCGTAGCCCTGGTCGGAGAAGGGGATGCCCTTGTGCACGGCGATCATCGGCACGCCCAGCGCCCGCGCCTTCTCGATGAAGGCGGTGCCGTGCGCGTCGTCCAGGCGGAAGCCGCTGGCGGGGCCCTGCGGCCCGAACTGGGTGTAGGTCTTGAAGGCGGAGATGCGGAACTCCTGGACCGCCCGCTCCATCGGCGCCAGCCCGTCCGGCACGTTGGGGTTGATGGGGCTGTGCAGCAGCAGCCGGTCGCTGCCGTCCAGCGCCTTCACCAGCGCCCGGGTCGCCGCCGCCTCCTCCATCGTCAGGGGCTGGCGGTCGTAGGGGGCGGGGGTGAAGGACAGCACCATCATGTCGGTGTCGCTGTCGAGGAACACGTCCTTCACGAAGCGGTCGGCGCCGAAGCACTGGAGGTAGCCCAGCGCCTCCCCCTCGCCGGCGCCGCAATTGGCGTAGGGCAGGCCCTTCAGCGGCTGGGCGCCCGGGCGCTGCCTGCCGAGCCACGCGCCCGTGGGGTTGACGTGGTGGCCCTGCACGTCGAACACGAACTCCCGCTTGCCCAGCGCCGCCTGCGCCAGCTGCAAATCCAGCGCCGCCTCCTCGGGCAGGTCGAACCGGCCGCCGGGGGTGCCGGCCGAGGCGTGCGCCCGGTTCAGCGCCAGCAGCGTGGTGGCGACGCCGCAGGCCCCCGTGAGGAAGGCGCGGCGGCCGACGCCCAGGCGCCTGGCGTTGCCGGTCGCCGCCTCTTGCGCCGCCCGCACCGCGGCGCGCACGGAGGGCGGCAGGGCGATGGGCGCGAACTCGCCGTTGGTGGCGGTGTCGATCTTCACGGGCAGCCGCGTGCCCTCGGGGTCGATGCCGGTCATCCCTTGCCTCCCTGCCTCCGGTGTTTGGCGGGGAGGCTAGCATGGGCCCGCGCGGCGGCGGCAGTACCGCTTACGGGTGGGCCGGCCGGTATTCCAGCCTGGCGATGCCGCTGGGATAGACTTCCCTGGACAGCAGCTCCAGCCGCCGCCCGCTGCCCGGGTCCAGGAGCGGGATGCCGCCGCCCAGCACCTCCGGGATGATGGCGACGTCCAGCCGGTCGATCTCGCCCGCGTCCAGGAACTGGCGGGCCACCGACCCGCCGCCGACGATCCAGACGTCGCCGCGCCCGGCCGCCAGGCGCCGCAGCTCCGCCGCCAGCTCCCCGACGGCGCCGCTCCAGGCCCGGACCCCCGCCGGCGCCTCCCCCAGCGGGCGGGAGGTCATCACGACCACGTCGTGGCCGCCATAGGGCCAGCCGAAGCCCAGGCACTGGTCGTAGGTGGTGCGGCCCATGACCAGGACCGGGTGGCGCGCCATGAAGGCGCCGAAGTCGATGGCGGGCTCATGGTGGTGCTCCAGCCATCCCACGCCGCCGCCGGCGTCGGCGATGAAGCCGTCCAGGCTCATTGCGGCGTGGTAGCGGATCAGGGGATCGGTCACGGCAGGCTCCCGCGGCAGGAGGGAACCGGGAAGATAAGGGCCGGTCTACCCCTTCACCATCCCCCTCAGGCGATACAACTCCTCCAGGGCCTGCCGCGGCGTCAGCTCGTCCGGGTTGACGGCCAGCAGGGCCTGCTCCAGCGGGGAGGGGCCGGAGGCCGGGGCGGTCTTTGGCTCGGGCGCCTTGCGGGCGACGGCGCTGAAGAGCGGCAGGTCCTCGGCCAGACGCGCCACGGCGCCGCCCTGCTCGCCCTTCTCCAGCACCTCCAGCACCTGCTCGGCGCGCGCCACCACGGGGGCGGGCAGGCCGGCCAGGCGGGCGACGTGGATGCCGTAGCTGCGGTCGGCGGAGCCGGCGGCGACCTCGTGCAGGAACACCACCTCGCCCTGCCACTCCTTGATGCGCATGGTGTGGCAGCTGAGCGCCGGCAGCTTGGCGGCCAGCGTGGTCAGCTCGTGGTAGTGGGTGGCGAACAGGGCCCGGCAGCGGGTGGTCTCGTGCAGGTGCTCCACGCAGGCCCAGGCGATGGAGAGGCCGTCGAAGGTGGCGGTGCCGCGGCCGATCTCGTCCAGGATCACGAGGCTGCGCGACGTCGCCTGGTTCAGGATGCCCGACGTCTCCACCATCTCCACCATGAAGGTGGAGCGGCCGCGCGCCAGGTCGTCGGCGGCGCCCACGCGGCTGAACAGCTTGTCCACCACGCCGATGCGGGCGCTGTCCGCCGGCACGAAGCTGCCCATCTGCGCCAGCACCGCGATCAGGGCGTTCTGGCGCAGGAAGGTGGACTTGCCCGCCATGTTGGGGCCGGTCAGCAGCCACAGGCGCTGCCCGTCCGACAGGTCGCAGTCGTTGGCGACGAAGCTGGCGCCGGTGCCGGATTCCGCCAGCGCCTCCTCCACCACGGGGTGGCGGCCGGCGCGGATGTCGAAGTCGGTGCCGTCCACCACCACGGGCCGGCACCAGCGCCGCTCCACCGCCAGCTCCGCCAGGCCCGACACCACGTCCAGCGCCGCCAGCGCGTGCGCTGTCACGGCGATGGCCTCGGCATGCCCGACGACCAGGCGCGACAGCTCCTCGAACAGCTCCAGCTCCAGCGCCAGCGCCTTGTCGCCGGCCTCCGCCACCCGCCGCTCCAGGTCGGACAGCTCCACCGTGGTGAAGCGCACGCAGTTGGCCAGGGTCTGGCGGTGGATGTAGGTCGACCGCGCCTCCCCCTGCATCAGCTTGTCGGCGTGGGTCGGCGTGACCTCGATGTAGTAGCCCAGCACGTTGTTGTGCCGGATCTTCAGGGCGGCGATGCCGGTCGCCTCGGCGTAGCGGGCCTGGAGGTTGGCGATGTGGCGGCGGCTGTCGTCGCGCAGCTCCGTCAGCTCGTCCAGCGGCGGGTGGAAGCCCTTGGCGATGAAGCCGCCGTCCCGCGCGTTCAGCGGCAGGTCCGGCCCGAGTGCCTCGCGCAGCCGGTCCACCAGCTCCGCATGGTCGCCGAGATCCCGCACCACGGCGCCCAGCCCGTCCGGCAGCGGGGTCAGGCGCCCGGCGTGCAGCCGGTGCTTCAGGTCCGCCGCCCGGTCCAGCGCGTCGCGCACGCACGCGAGGTCGCGCGGGCTGCCGCGGCCCAGCGCCAGGCGGGACAGCGCCCGCTCGATGTCGGGCGTGCGCTTCAGCAGGTCGCGCACGTCCGCGCGGGCCGATTCCTCCCCCACGAAGAAGGCGACCATGTCGAGGCGCCGGTCAATGCGGGCGGGGTCGGTCAAGGGGGCCGCCAGGTGGGCCGACAGCAGGCGGGCGCCGGCGCCGGTGACCGTGCGGTCCACCGCCGCCAGCAGGCTGCCCTTGCGGTCCCCCGTCAGGGTGCGGGCCAGCTCCAGGTTGCGGCGGCTGGCCGGGTCGATCTCCATGACCGCGCCCAGCGCCAGCCGGCGCGGCCGGTCCAGGCGCGGCAGCCGCCCCTTCTGGGTCAGCTCCACATAGTCCACCAGCGCGCCCGCCGCGGCCACCTCCGGCCGGGTGAAGCTGCCGAAGGCGTCCAGCGTGCCGACCTGGTAGAGGTCCAGCAGGCGGCGGCGCCCGTTCTCGCTGTCGAAGCGGGCGTTGGGCTGCACCGTCAGCCGGTCCCGCCACTCCGCCCACAGCTCGAACAGGTCGGGCTGCTGCGACAGCCGCTCCGGCACCAGCAGCTCGCCGGGCGCCAGACGCGCGAGGGCGGCGGCCAGGCCCGGCCGCTCCACCGGCTGCAGCGTCAGCTCGCCCGTCGACATGTCGAGCCAGGCGAGGCCCAGCCCGCCGGCGGCCTCCGCCAGCGCCGCCAGGTAGTTGTTGGACCGCGCGTCCAGCAGCGTGTCCTCGGTGATGGTGCCGGGGGTCACCACCCGGATGACCTCACGCCGGACCACCGACTTGGAGCCGCGCTTCTTCGCCTCCGCCGGGTCCTCCGTCTGCTCGCAGATGGCGACGCGGAAGCCCTGGCGGATCAGGCGCAGCAGGTAGCTCTCGTGGCTGTGCACCGGCACGCCGCACATGGGGATTTCCTCCCCCAGGTGCAGGCCGCGGCGGGTCAGCGTGATGTCGAGCGCCCGGGCCGCCTGGACGGCGTCCTCGAAGAACAGCTCGTAGAAGTCGCCCATCCGGTAGAACAGCAGCGCGTCGGGGTGCTGGCGCTTGATCTCCAGATACTGCGCCATCATCGGCGTGACGGCGGCGGAGGCGGTGGTCTCGGTGTGGTCGGGCATGGATGTCAGGGGGCGCCGGGCGATGCGGTCATATGGGCGATCCGGGCCCGAAACCTAGCACCCCGCCGCCGCCCCTCCAAACGGAAGGATGGGGATCATCCCAGCCGGCGCCGCACCTCGTCCAGCAGGGCGTCCGCCCCCGCCTCCACCATGTCCAACACCTCGGTGAAGTGCGGCTCCCCGCCGTAGTAGGGGTCGGGCACGTCGCGGCCGCGAAGGGGTGCCGGGGCGAAGTCGGTGAACAGGTGGATGCGGGACCGGGCGGCGGGCGTCGGCGCCAGCCGCTCCAGGATGCCTTTGTGGCCGCGGTCCATGGCGAGGACCAGGTCAAAGCGGATGAAGTCGTCCGCCCTCACCTTGCGGGCGCGCAGCGGGCTGAGGTCGTAGCCGCGGCGCCTGGCGCAGGCGACCGTGCGCGGGTCCGGCGGCTCGCCCACATGGTAGGCGTGGGTCCCGGCGCCGTCGACCAGCACGCGGGACCCCAGCCCCGCCGCCGCCACCTTGTGGCGGAACACGCCGTCGGCGGTGGGGGAGCGGCAGATGTTCCCGGTGCAGACGAACAGCACGCCGAAGTCCGACAGGAGGTCCGCCATCTCGCAGGTAGCCCTTGGGTTGCGGGGGAGGCCGCGACCATATCAGGCGGGCCGCCCGGCTTGAAGCGCCCGGACCCGGGTGGCAGGCTTCCCCATCCCTGGAAGCGCCTGAGGCCCGCATGCCGCTCTCCCCGACCGACCCCATCGTGATCCTGACCGGCGCCGGCATCAGCCGCGAATCGGGCCTGCACACCTTCCGCGACGCCGACGGCATCTGGGCCACGGTGAGGATTGAGGACGTCGCCACGCCGGAGGCGTTCCGGCGCGACCCCGGGCGGGTGCACGGCTTCTACAACGCCCGCCGGCGCGCGCTCCTGGACCCCGCCGTGCAGCCCAACGCGGCGCACCGGGCGCTCGCCCGGCTGGAGCGGGAGTGGCGGGGGCCGGTCCTGCTGGTCACCCAGAACGTGGACGATCTGCACGACCGCGCCGGCTCCTCCGGCCTCATCCACATGCATGGCGAGCTGCTGAAGGCGCGCTGTGCCGCCTGCGGGGCGGTGGCGGAGTGCCGGCGCGACCTCTCGGTCCAGGACGCCTGCGCCGCCTGCGGCCTGCCCGGCGGCCTGCGTCCGCATGTCGTCTGGTTCGGGGAGATGCCGCTGGAGATGGAGCGCATCTACGGGGCGCTCGGCGGCTGCGCGCTCTTCCTCTCCATCGGCACGTCCGGCAACGTCTACCCCGCCGCCGGCTTCGTGCAGGAGGCCCGCGCCGCCGGCGCCCGCACGGTGGAGCTGAACCTGGAGCCATCGGAGGGCGCCAGCCTGTTCCACCGCCGCATCCACGGCCCGGCGACGGAAGTGGTGCCGGCCTTCGTGGAGGATATCCTGGCCGGGCGGGAGTAGGGCGGCGGGGGCGTGCCGCAAGCTTCCGCCGAGACCGGAATGAGGGGCCGGGATGCCGGGCCCGGTGGACCGATCCGGAGCGGCGGCTTCCTCGGGGAGCCGCAATACGTCGCTCAGCCGGAGCTTGGCCGGAGGGCCGCACGACACCGGCGCTGTCCAGTGCGGCCCCCTCATCCTTATCCTTTCCCGCAAGGGGAGAGGGCGCATGCCGCCAAGCCGGCCTCCCCGTGGAGCATCTCAACGCCCCTCGGGCAGAGCCTGTCGAAGCCCGCACGCCCGGAGCCGCTGCCGGCCCCAGCTGCCCCCGCTATCCCAGCCGCTCCAGCGTCTCGCGCGTGCGCTCGTTGCGCAGGTTGCCGGTGTTCAGGGTGGTGGCGGGTTCCAGGAGGATGACCTCGCACTCCTCCTCGGCGACGGGCAGGTGCTCCACGCCGCGGGGGACGACCAGGAACTCGCCCGGGTCGAGCACCACGTCGCGGTCGCGGAACCGCATGGTGAGCCGGCCGCGCACGACCAGGAACAGCTCGTCCTCGTGCTCGTGGTGGTGCCAGACGAACTCGCCCTTCAGCTTGGCGAGCTTGACCTGCATGTCGTTGACGTCGCCGGCCACGCGCGGCGACCAGTGCTCGGAGAAGCTGGCGAAGGCCTGGGCGAGGTTCACCTTGGGCGGAACGGCGGTCATGCGGTCCTCGGGCGGTAGGGGCTGGGGGCGGCGGCCGCGCGGTACCGGCCGGGGGTGAGGCCGGTGGCGGCGCGGAAGCGCGCGGTGAGGTGGCTCTGGCTGCCGAAGCCGCAGGCCAGCGCCACCTCGGCGATGGGGAGGTCGCCCTCCAGCAGGGCGCGCGCCCGCTCGATCCGGCGGCGCAGTACGTAGGCGTGCGGGCTCTCGCCGGTGGCGCGCTTGAACATGCGGGCGAAGTGGAAGGGGCTGAGGCCGGCGGCGGCGGCGAGGTCGTCGATGGTCAGCGCCTCCTCAAGCCCGGCCTCCACCCGCTCGCGGACCCGGCGCAGCGCCGCCGGCGACAGGCCGCCGCGCAGCACCGGCTCGGTGCGCGTCAGGCGGCCGGCGAGGTGCGCCAGCAGGGCCTGGGCCGCCTGGCCCAGGGCGATCCGGTCGGCGGGCTCCGTCCAGTCCCGGGTCAGCACGCCGGTGCGGATGATCCGCTCCAGGAACGGGTCCTGGAAGTAGGTGTCGTCGCGCAGCGCCACCGAGGCGGCGGGCCGGTTCAGCGTCTCCGCCGCCACCCGCTCGAAGGCGGGGCGGGGGACGTACAGGTGGAACAGCCGCACCGGGCCGCTGACGTCCCATTCCGTGCTGACGCCCTGCGGCATCAGGGAGAGGCGCCCGGCACCCGGGTCGGCGGCGCGGCAGCCGCGGCGGCGGATGCCCTCGCCCCCCTCGACATAGAGGCTGAGCGTATGGTGCGTCGGCTCCTCGTAGGCGGTCAGCGCCGTCTCGTCGCGCTCCCACAGCGCCGCGGCGATGCCGTCGCCGAGCGGGACCGAGGCGGCGAGGGCCACCCCCTCCCGCCGGAGCTGCCGGTACACCGTGTAGCCGTCCAGGCCGGACATGGCCCTCCCATCCCCGGAAATCGAAGTCCGATGGCCTCATGAGACACAAGCCGGCACGGCCCCGCAACGGCGCCGCGCGGGGCGGGAGGCTGAAATGCGCAAGCTTGTGACAAGGGCCGCCGCCCCGCCATGGCATGGTGCGGGCCGACAGCAACCGCATCGACCGGCCCGCCGCCATGACCGCCCTGCTCTTCGCCGCCGTCGTCCTCGCCTGGGGCTTCACCTGGTACGCCATCAAGCTGCAGCTGGGCGTGGTCGCGCCGGAGGTGTCGATCCTCTGGCGCTTCGCCCTGGCGGCCGCGGTTATGTGGGCGGGGCTGGCGGCGACCGGGCGCCTGCGGCGGGGACGCTGGCGCGACCACCGCTGGTTCGCGGCGCTGGGGGCGTGCCTGTTCTGCTTCAACTTCATCTTCATCTACAAGTCGACCGGCTACATGGCGAGCGGCATCGTCTCGGTCGTCTTCACCACCGCGACCCTGTTCAACGCCTTGAACCAGTGGCTCTTCCTGGGCCGGCGGCCGCGCCCGCAGGTGGTCGGCGGCGCGGTCTGCGGCATCGCCGGCATCGCGCTCCTGTTCAGCGCCGACCTGGCCGGGCTGGGGGCGCCGGGGGCGGGGCTGGGGCTGCTGTTCGGGCTGGCCGGCACTTATGTCTTCTCGCTCGGCAACCTCGCCTCGATGAAGGCGGGCGGCCTGGGGCTGGACCTGCCCAACGTCACCGCCCGCGGCATGAGCTGGGGCGTGCTGTTCCTGGCGCTGTGGTCGGCCCTGCGGGGGCACGCCTTCGTGATCGAGCCGACGCCGGCCTATCTCGGCAGCCTCGTCTACCTCTCCGTCGTCGGCTCCGTCGCCGGGTTCCTGGCCTATCTGGCGCTGGTGCGCCGGGCCGGGGCCGACCGGGCGGCCTACGCCACCGTAGCCTTCCCCGTGGTGGCGCTGACCGTCTCCACCGTGCTGGAGGGATACCATTGGTCGCCGCTGGCGGTGCTGGGGCTGCCGGCGATCCTGCTCGGCAACGTGCTGGTGTTCGCGCCTCCGCTCGGCCGCCGCAAACCGGCCTGACCTAGTTCCCTGCGCCGACCGCCCGCACCAGGGACTCCAGCGCCCGGTCGCGGATGCCGAGCTCGACCAGGTGCTCCACCGTGTTGACGAGGTAGTCGACGTTGCGCCCGCTCTCGCCCTCGCCCTGGCGGATCAGCCGGGCCAGCTCCTCCTGGGGCAAGCGGCCGCAATACTGCTCGTGGCCGCGCACGACGACGAAGGCGACGGCGCGGGCGGAGCCGCCGGGCCAGCGCACCGTGACCAGCTGCGGGCGGTAGACGCGGTTCATCATCTCCCGCTCCCACAGGTATTCCAGCGCCGGCCCGGCGTCCGCCGCGGCGATCCGGTAGGCCATGCCGCGGCAGGAGCCGCCGCGGTCCAGGCCCAGCACGGCGCCGGGACGGGCCCGGGTGCCGCGGTGGCGGAAGGAATAGACGCAGAAGGACCGGTGCAGGCCCCGCACGGTGGCGATGTGTCGCTCGGCATAGGGGAAGCCCGGCCGCCACATCAGGGAGCCGTAGGCGAAGACCCACGCGTCCTCGCCCGGGACGAGGCCGATCTCCTGGTATTGGGGCGGGATTGAGGGCAGGTCGGACATGAGGCGGCTGCGGCGCGGGGGCGGGACGCATCAGGTAGCACGGGCCGCCGCCCGCCCCAAGACCCGGCCGCGATCCGCCCGGCCCCGATCCGGCCTGCCCGATCCGCCCGGTCTTGATCCTGGGCGCCCGGCGTGGCTTGATCCGGCTCCCTTCCCGCCAGTCGGCAGCCCCGCCCATGCGCCTGCGCCCCGCCTCCGTCGCCCTGTCCCTGCTGCTGCTCCTGGTCCTCGCCTACACCGCCTGGTGGGTGTCGGCCTCCTGGACCGTGCGCCGGGCGCTGGACGACTTCGCCGCCCGCCAGCGTGCCGAGGGCGCCACGCTTGCCTACCAGGGCCCCGAGATCGGCGGCTTCCCCTTCGCGGTCGAGGCGACGGTGCGCGACCTCGACTATGTCAGGCCGGACGGGGTGCGCTGGCAGGCGCAGGCCCTGGCGCTGGCGGCACCCCCCTGGGACCCCTACGCCATCGCCGTGGCGCTGCCGGGCCGCCAGCGCGCGACCCTGCCGGCGGCGGGCGCCCGGCCCCTGCTCGACCTCGTGGCGGCGGGGGGCGAGGGGACGCTGTCGCTGCGCCCCGACGGCGGCCTCGCCGCGCTGGAGCTGGCGCTGGCCAAGGCGACCCTGTCGCCGGGGCCGGCGGCGGAGGGGGAAGCGGGCACCTGGCCCGAGATGCTGACCGCCGCCCGGCTGGTCCTGGGCCTGCGCCATCCCGACGTGCCGCCGGCCGACCACCGCGCGCCGGGCCTGACCCTGCGCCTCGCCGCTGAGGGGGCTTCCTTGCCGCCGGTGCCGGGCATGGCGGCGGTGCTGGACTGGGTGGAACTGACCGCCCGCGTGATGGGCCCACCACCGGCCGAGCTGTCCCCGGCCGCCCTGTCCGCCTGGAGCGGCGCCGGCGGCACGGTGGAGTTGGAGCTGGCGCGGCTGGACTGGGGCCGGCTGTCGGCGTCCGGCAGCGCCACCGTGGCGCTGGACGGCACGCTGCAGCCCATCGGCGCCGGCAGCGTGAAGGCGCGCGGGTTCGAGTCCGTGGTGGAGACGCTGACCGCCCAGGGCGGGCTCCGCCCCAACCAGGCGGCCATGGTGCAGACGGCGCTGTCGCTGCTGGCGCAGCGCGGCGAGGACGGGGTGCCGGTGCTGACCCTGCCGCTGACGCTGCAGGACCGCACCCTGTCCGCCGGGCCGCTGCCGCTGGCGAAGGTGCCGGAGATCCGGTGGGAGTAGAGGGAGCCTGAAACGACCCGGGCCGCGCACCATCTCTGGCGCGCGGCCCGGACGTGAGGGATGCCGTGCCTTGGGGGCTCCGACGTCCCGCCCCTCACGACGCCGATTATAGGCGCGGCGGGGGCAGGCGTCACCGGCGCACAAGGTGCGCGCGGTCGGATTAGAGTCACTTATGCAACGGGTGTGGCGCGGCGGACACCAAACGGCGCCGCCCGGCCGCTACTCGTTGCCCATCTTGAGGGCGGCGATGAAGGCGCTCTGCGGGATTTCGACCTCGCCGAACTGCCGCATGCGCTTCTTGCCCTCCTTCTGCTTCTCCAGCAGCTTGCGCTTGCGGCTGATGTCACCGCCGTAGCACTTGGCTAGCACGTCCTTGCGCAGGGCGGAGATGGTCTCGCGGGCGATGACGCGGCTGCCGATGGCGGCCTGCACCGCGATCTTGAACATCTGGCGCGGGATCAGCTCCTTCAGCCGCTCGCACAGCGCGCGGCCGCGGTGCTCGGCCTGGCTGCGGTGCACGATGGTCGCCAGCGCGTCCACCGGCTCGGCATTCACCAGGATGTTCAGCACCACCAGGTCGCCGGTCTCGTAGCCCTCCAGCTGGTAGTCGAAGCTGGCGTAGCCGCGGCTGATCGACTTCAGCCGGTCGTAGAAGTCGAACACCACCTCGTTCAGCGGCAGCTTGTAGACCAGCATGGCCCGGCCGCCGACATAGGTGAGGTCGAGCTGCTGCCCGCGCCGCTCGGTGCAGAGCGCCAGCACGCCGCCCAGATACTCGTCCGGCAGCATGATGGTCGCCCTGATCCAGGGCTCGTCGATATGGTCGATCTTCACCGGATCCGGCATGTCGGCCGGATTGTGCAGCTCCAGGATCTTCCCGTCGGTCTGGTGGACCTTGTAGATGACGCTGGGGGCCGTGGTGATGAGGTCCAGGTTGAACTCGCGCTCCAGCCGCTCCTGGATGATCTCCAGGTGCAGCAGGCCGAGGAACCCGCAGCGGAAGCCGAAGCCCAGCGCCGCCGACGTCTCCATCTCGAACTGGAAGCTGGCGTCGTTCAGGGCGAGCTTGCCGAGGCTCTCGCGCAGGTGCTCGAACTCGGCGGCGTCGGTCGGGAACAGGCCGCAGAACACCACGGGGATGCTGGGCTTGAAGCCGGCCAGCGGGGCCGCCGCCTGGCGCTTCTCCTCGGTGATGGTGTCGCCGACCTTGGTCTCGCGGATGTCCTTGATGCCGGCGGTGATGAAGCCCATCTCGCCGGGCCCGAGGCGCCCGCCCAGCACCGGCTTCGGCGTGAAGTGGCCGCAGCGGTCCACCTCCTTGGTGGCGCCGGTCGCCATCATGCGGATCTTCTGGCCGGTCTTCAGCTCGCCGTCGACCACGCGGACCAGGATGACGACGCCCAGGTAGGCGTCGTACCAGCTGTCCACCACCAGGGCCTTCAGCGGTGCCGCGGCGTCGCCCTTGGGCGGCGGCAGGCGGCCGACGATCGCTTCCAGCACGCCCTCGATGTTGAGGCCCGTCTTGGCGGAGATCTCCACCGCCTCCGACGCGTCCAGGCCGATCACGTCCTCGATCTGCTGCTTGACGCGGTCCACGTCGGCGGCCGGCAGGTCCACCTTGTTCAGGACCGGCACGATCTCGTGGTTGTTGTCGATGGCCTGGTAGACGTTCGCCAGCGTCTGCGCCTCCACCCCCTGGGAAGCGTCGACCACCAGCAGCGAGCCCTCGCACGCCGCCAGCGACCGGCTGACCTCGTAGGCGAAGTCGACGTGGCCGGGCGTGTCCATCAGGTTCAGCTGGTAGGTCTCGCCGTCCTTGGCCTTGTAGTTCAGGCGGACGGTCTGCGCCTTGATGGTGATGCCGCGCTCGCGCTCGATGTCCATGCTGTCGAGCACCTGCTCGCGCATCTCGCGCGAACCCAGCGCGCCGCAGCGCTCGATCAGGCGGTCGGCGAGGGTCGACTTGCCGTGATCGATGTGGGCGATGATGGAGAAGTTGCGGATATGGGACTGTTTCGACATTCGGGATCGCTGGCCGCCGGCAGGGCAAATTGGCCTGCACCATAGGGGTTGGGGCCGCCCGGCGCAACGCGGCCCTTTTGCATGCGCTCACGCCCCCAGATGGGCGAGCGCGCCCCGCGCGGCGCGCAGCCCGGTGGCGAAGCAGCCCTGCAGCAGATAGCCGCCGGTCGGCGCCTCCCAATCCAGCATCTCGCCGGCGGCGAAGACGCCCGGCCGGCCGCGCAGCATGAGGGATTCGTCCACCGCCGCGAAGGAGAGGCCGCCGGCGCTGGAGATGGCGCGGTCGAGGCCGCGATAGGCGGCGAGGCGCAGCGGCAGGGCCTTCACCGCCGCGGCCAGGCGGTCGGGCCGGGCCAGGGCCTCCGCCGCCACGGCCTCGCGCAGCAGGGCGATGGCGGGCGGCGGCAGGGCCAGGGCCCGGCGCAGCCAATTCGCCAGGCTGGCGCCGCCGCGCGGCTTGGCCAGGCGCGCCGCCACGGCGGCGGGGAGGAGGTCGGGCTTGAGGTCGATATGCAGCACCGCCGCGCCGTCGCGGTCGATGGCGTCGCGCAGGAAGCGGCTGAGGGCGTAGAGCGGCCCGCCCTCCAGCCCGTAGCGGGTGATCAGCAGTTCGCCGCGGGCGGTGCGGCCCTCGAAGGACAGGGCGAGGTTCTTCAGCGCCGCCCCGTCGAAGCGCTCGACCAGATGGGGGGTCCAGGCGACCTCGAAGCCGCAATTGGCGGGCTTGAACGGGGCGACCGGATGCCCCTCCCCCGCCAGCAGCGGGGCCCAGGCGCCGTCGGAGCCGAGGCGCGGCCAGGAGGCGCCGCCCAGGGCGAGGATCGTGGCGTCGGGGCGGTGGATGAAGGCGTCGGCGCCCTCCGGCCGGATCACGAGGCCGCCATCGGGGGCGAAGCCCTGCCAGCGGTGGCGCGTCCTCACCGCGACGCCCTGCCCGGCCAGCCGCCGCAGCCAGGCGCGCAGCAGGGTCGAGGCCTTGAGTTCGACGGGGAAGACCCGGCCGCTGGTACCGACGAAGGTCTCGCTCCCCAGCCCGGCCGCCCAGTCGCGCATGTCCTGCGGGGTATAGGCGTCGAGATAGGCGGCGAAGCGGTCGCGCTCCGGGCCGTAGGCCTCGACGAAGCGGTCCAGCGGCTCGGAATGGGTGATGTTGAGGCCGCCGCGCCCGGCCATGAGGAATTTGCGGCCGATGGTCGGCATCGCCTCGTAGACCGTCACGGCGATGCCGGCGGCGGACAGCGTCTCGGCCGCCATCAGCCCCGCCGGCCCGCCGCCCACCACCGCCGCCGATTTCCGTTCCCCCGCCATGGCGGATGGGTGCCGGTCGGCGGCGGCGGTGTCAAGCGGTCGGCGGCGCTATTCCGCCGGAATGCCCGGCAGGGGCTGGCCGTCGAGCTTCGCCTCGATGCGCAGCAGATGCCCGACGAGGCGGCGCTCGACATCCTTGAGGTAGCCGATCGAGGCGTAGGATTTGGCGACCTCCAGCTTGTAGGCCGCCAAATTCTCGCGCAGGGCCGACAGCTCGGCGTCGAGGCCGTCGCGCAGGCCGTCGAGGGCCTGGTCGGCCTCGCGCCGCCCGCGCCAGATCAGCCAGAACAGCCCGCCGACGGCAGGCAGCTCGACGGCGGTGATCCACCAGGCGATGTCGATGGCAAGGGGTTGGGGCATGGGAGGCTCCTTCGGCTGGGTTGGGTTTCGGATCGGATGGCGCGGCGGGCCTCAGGGGGGCTCAGCCCGACAGCACGGTCGGCACCACCACCGGCCGGGCGCCGGGGCGCCATTCGGCCGGCTGGGGCGCCGGGGCGGTGCGGGGATAGGGGACGGGCCGCATGGCGATGCAGCCCGCCACGGCGTCGAGCCCGTCGTCCGGCCCGCCGCCGAGCGGCCGCCAGGCCTTCAGCTCCTCGGCGAAGCGGCTCTCCCAGACGCTGTCGTGGGCCGAGAGGCGGCCGGCGGCGAGCACGATGTCGAAGGCGTTCAGGATGCGGGTCGGCTTGGAGACGTGGCTGTGCTCCGTCAGCACCTCGCAGCGGATGCCCTCCGCCGCCAGCATCGGCTTCAGGATCTCGTGCAGGGTGCGGCCGAAGCCGTTGCATTCGATGGTGACGCCGGGGATGTGCAGCGCGCGCAGGAACGCCGCCGCCTGCACGCATTGCCAATGGGCCGGCAGGGGCTCCCCCTCCGGCGCCACCAGCCAGAGCATGCGGTGCAGGTAGAGCCGGCCCAGTCCGTCCTCGAACATGGCGGCGATGACGCTGCCGTCGCCGGCCGGGCGCTCGGCGCGGGCATAGGCGGGGTCCCACCAGCAGCGGACATTGACGATCCGCACCCCGTCCAGGGTCAGGATCGCCTCGCCGCCGGCCTCGTGATAGGCAAGCTCGCCCGAATAGCGGCCGAGCTTGGCATGGTCGAGCCGGGCGGCGGCGAGGCCGATCGGCTGCAGCATCATCTGGCTGGCGAACTTGGTCGGGCCGTGGCGGGCCTTCAGCGCCTCCACCTTGTCGAGCGGGAAGCGCTCGGGCCAGGCGCTGGCGCCCTCGGCATCCAGCAGGGGCAGCTCCAGCCGCTTGAAGCCCTCGGTGACCTTCGAGCGCGGGGCGTAGAGCGAGTGCTCGGTGTGCGGCGTGCCGATGTAGAGGGTGGTGCCGCCCGGCACCAGCACATAGTCGATCTCGCTCAGCCGCTGGCGCAGATCCTCCCGCTTCTGCGCGGTGTCGCAGGTGTTGGGCACCTCCACGTCGTCGCAGATCACGATGTCGGCGCGGCTGCCGGTGATGTTGGCCGTGATGCCCTGGGCGAGCATCGAGGGGTCGCGCAGCTCCGCCTCGCGCACCACGGTGAACTGCTGCGCCGCCCATTGGTCGAGCCGGGCCGGCTTCAGGGCGCGGGTCAGCGGGTTGCGCTCGACGATGCGCTTGACGTTGCGCACCATCTTCTTGGCGAGCGCCAGATCGGCCGCCAGCACCAGCAGCCGCAGCGTCGGGTCGCGCAGCAGCAGCCAGGCGCAGAACAGGCCGACCAGCGTGCTCTTGCCGCTGTCGCGGAAGGCCATCAGCAGGAGCTGGCGGTCGCCATTGTGCCAGCTCTCCTCCAGCCAGCCGCAGATGGTCCGGTGCAGCTCGGGCGTGCCCAGGCCCTGGCCGGCGTTCCAATCCGCCACGAAATCGAGGAAGCCGCCGGCGTATCGATCCTCCGCCATGGCTCAGTCCCGGCCGACGATGTGCCAGGCGGCGCCGTTCGACAGCACCGTCAGGTGGCTGAACTGCACGGTCAGGCTCTGCGCCGCCGCATCCGGCCCGCCGCCCCCCACCTGGGTGACCGTCACCGCATGGGCCGAGGGATCGGCCTTCTTGATCGTCACCAGCCGGCCGACGGCGCGGCTCTCGCCCGGCGCCGGCAGGCGGATTTCGACCGGGCCGGAGAAGGCGCTCACCACCAGCAGCCGCCGCCCGGCATCGGCGAGGTGGAGGCCGGGCGTCGAGACGTAGAGGGTGTTCAGCGGCACGGCGTTGCCCGCCGTCACCCACCAGCCGGCGCCGTTCGAGACCAGCGCCACGAAGTCGTAGCGGCTGGCGAGCTGGACCGGCGCACCGTCCGGGCCGGGGCCGTCGGCCTCGGTCACCGTCACCGGATTGGCGCTGGTATCGGTCTTCTTCACCGTCACCACCGCCCCCGGCACCGCCCCGGCGGCGGGCAGGCGCAGCTCCGTGGGGCCGCCGAAGGCGCTCACCAGATAGAGCGGCCGGCGGGCATCCACCGCGGCGAGGCCGCCCGCGGGCGGTTCGACGAACTGGGTCTCGTGCCGCAGCGCCGCCACGGTGAGGGCGGTGGCATAGGCGTCGTGCAGCCGAGTTCGAACGGGGAAGCCGGCATTGAAGGCGACATAGGCCCCGCCCGAGGAATCGGCGATGGCGGCACCGGCGGTGCGGCTGTCGAGGTTGAGGATGGCGGTGTCGCCCGACCCGGCCTCGAGCGCCACGGCGGCCACCGGGCCGCTGCCCTCCACCCCGCAATCGGCGAGATGCGTCTTCTGGGCGTCGGCGCCGATGCGGAAGCCGCTATGGGCGCCGGCCGCCAGATCGGCCTCGCAATGCAGGAAGGCGTTCAGCCGCCGGCCGCTGGCGACATGGTAGGCGGAGCCGGTCGTCGCCGCGCCGCCGCTCGCCACCCGGCAGGCGATCAGCCGGTTGCCGCGCGGCGGATCGCCGGCGCCGCTGCGCTGCAGCCGGAAGCCGTCGAGCGTCGGCCGCAGCACGGCGATGCGGGTCAGCACGTTCTGGGCGCAGGGGTTGGCGGGGGCCTGGTAGCCGTCCAGCACCACCCCGGTCGCGGCATCGGCGACGGTGAGGTCGGTGAGGCGGTTGCCGATGCAGGGCCCGGTGCGGCCGCGCAGCAGCACGCCGATGGCGCCGCCCTCGATGCGCAGCGCCGACAGCGCGGCCTCGCCCGCCGGCAGCTCGACGACGATCGTCCCAGTCCCGGCGGCGCGCAGGACGCTGCCCCCGCCCCGCCCCGTCAGGCTGCGGCCGACCGGCACCGCCACGGTCGAGGCGATGAGGTAGACGCCCTCCGGCACGTCCACGCCCCGGGCGGCCGCCAGGGCGGCGGCGAAGGCCTGGGAATCGTCGGCCACGCCGTCGCCCGCGGCGCCGTAGTCGCACACCGAGACCCGGTCGCGCAGCCGCTCCGGCACGCCGCGCGCCACCGCCCCCGCCCCGGCGGCCTGGACGCTCGGCAGGCCCACCGTGCTGCCGTGCGGCACCAGGGCGACGGCGCCCGTGCCGTCGAAGGCCAGCGCCTTGCCCGCCCGCGCCGCGCGGTCCGGCAGCCGCAGATCGGCGCCGCGGTCGGCCGGCTCGATGCGCAGGGCGAGGTCGCCGTCGTTGGCGAGCTGCTGGGCGCAGGCGGTGAGGTAGTCCAGCTCGCGGTTGAGGGCGCGGGCGGTGAAGGCGCCGCCCTCCTGGAAGTCGCTCACCCGCTGGATCACCAGCCGGCGCTCCAGCGTCACCACCGTGCCGGCCGGTGGCGGCGCGTCGAACACCACCTGCCCGCCCTCCCGGCCGGCGCCGTGGACGACGAAGCCGCCGCCCTGGCGCAGCCCGTCGAGCGACACCGCCAGGTCGTCGGCGGCGAAGATGGGGAAGCCGTAGGCGAAATCCGCGCGGTCGCCGGGCGCGAGGTACTGCACCCGCGGCGCGGCGGGCAGGATGCGCAGGTCGGTCATCGGTCTGGTCCTCGTCGGTTGGGGGCGGCTGGGGCGGCGCCTAGTCCCGCGGCGCGTAGAGGGCCAGCAGGTCGAAATTGCGCCGCTGGGTCGCCTCGGTGAGGGCGAGCAGGTTGCGGCGGCGGGTCTGGTCGAGGTCCTGGGCGACCGCGGCGGCGCGCAGCGCGGCGGCCTGGCGGCCGGCGGCGTCCTCCGCCTCGGCCTCCTTGGTGAGGCCGAGCAGGATGGCCTCGCCCGAGCCGTCGGCGCCGAGGCCACGGCCCGCCAGATCGGCGCGGCTGCGGCCGACGGCCCGGCGCAGGGCGGCGCGGCGCCGGGCCTCCTCCCCCGCCCGCTCGGCCTCGATGGCGCCGATCTGGCGCTCGGCATCGCCGGCGGCGGCCTGGTCGGTCAGGCGGAAGCGCGCCTCGTCGGCCTTCTGGTCCTGGTCGAGCTGGCGGCGCTGCGCCTCCTGCCAGGCGCGGCGGCGGGCGGCGTCCTCCTCTAGCCGGCGGCGGGCGAGGTCGTCCTCGGTCCGCTGGCGGCGGGCGGAATTGTAGGTGTTGAACAGGCTGGTGCCGGCGGAGACGGCGGCGGTGAGGGAGGCCATCAGTCGTTCACCTTCAGCAGATGGGTGACGGAGAGGAGGGTGAAGGGCAGCGGCAGGTCCTGGGCGATGCGCCACAGCGGCCGGTCGGGATCGCGCCGCCAGCCGAGCGCCTTCAGGCGGACATCGCCCGAGACCGGCTGCGGCGCCCGGTCGAGCACGCCGCCCGGCACCAGCCGGCGCAGCGGCACGTCGCGCGGGCCGCGGCCGAGATCGACGCGCAGGGCCGGCGTCTCCTCGACCCGGAACACCGCCTCGACCAGCCGCACCGCCTGGCCCTGGGCGGCGGCGCCGGTGGCGAGCAGGCCGGGCGGCAGGGGCTCGACGACATGGGCGAAGGGCAGCCCGGCCTCGACCGCGGCGGCCGGCGCGTCGAGCACGATGCGGCCCTCGCTGACCGTCGCCGCCGGCCGCACCAGCCCGTCCGCCACCACGGCGACCGTGCGGCCGTCGAGATGGCCGAGGCCGGACCAGGTGGCGGTGGCGGCCGCCGCGGTGCCGGTCACGGCGCTGTCGGTCGCCACCGCCTCGTCGAAGCGCTCGATGAGGAAGCGGCCGCCGCGCTCCACCAGGGCGTGGACCGTCTCCCCCACCACGGCGACGGAGCGGAAGCGGCCGGCGGTCTCGGTCAGCGACCAGGCCGCCACCTGCTCCGCCCGGTAGAGGGTGAGGCAGGCGAGCCCGCCATCGGCGCGGACCAGCAGCACCTGCCGCCGACGGGCGTCGAAGGCGATGTCGAGCGGGTCGCGCACCAGATGCCGGGCC
>DASPKT010000401.1:0-5600 GCA_035627915.1 Azospirillaceae bacterium | reverse complement strand
CCTGAGCCGCCCGGCCGGGGGGATGCCGCCGAACCGCCGCTTAGCCGGCGCCCTCGCCATCGTCTTGGCGCTGGCGTCGGCGCCCGCCGCGGCCGCCCCGCCCGAGGTGACCATCTCCTACGGCGCCGGCCTGGACCGGCTCTGCGCCCTGGTGCGCGGGTACGGGATCGAGCCGGCCTGGCGGGAGGAGCTGGAGCGGGTCCTCCCGGAGTTCCGGCTGGCCTGGCAGGCGCGGGGCCCGGCCATCCTGGCCGCGGTGGAGAGGCTGACAGGGCGGTCCTTCGGTACGGATGAAGTCACCGCCCGCCTGACGCTCTGCGACGTGCCCTCCAATTCGCTGCTGGGGGTGGTGGTCAACATGCGCCACGCGCTCGGCAGCTTCACCGCCCGGCCGGTGCCGCTCCGCTACAAGGCGACGGTCCTGGCCCACGAGGTCCTGCACGGCTTCCTCGCCGACAACCCCGTCGGCGAATCAGCACTGCTGCGGGAGCACGCGGGCGAGCCGGCGGCGGTCAGGGACCACCTGCACCTGCTGGCCCTGCTGAAGGCGGCGCTGGTGGAGACCGGCGATACGGAAGGGCTGGAGGAGGCGGTGCGGATCGACGGGCTCCTGCCCGGCGGCACCTACCGGCGTGCCTGGGAGCTGGTGAACCGGACGCCGGAGGAATACCGGCGCTACGTGGACGAGGTCCGGCGCGGCGGCTGAGGGCGCGTCAGCGGGGCGCGGTCAGGGCGTCGCGGCGGCGGTCGGCGCGTCCTCCACCCGCTCCACGCTGACCAGGCGGCCCACGATGTCGGCGTAGAACACGTCGTCCGCCTCCAGCCGCACCGGCACCAGCGGGCCGCCGGGCACCGGCCGGCCCAGCCAGAGGTCGAGGTGGCGGGGCTTGCCGTCGGCCGCGATGGTCCAGAAGCTGTCGCCGCGCCCCTTGGCCTTGCGGAAGCCGGAAACGGGGTGGATCTCCACCCGGCAGCCCTGCGCCTCGCCGACGAAGGCGTCCTCATCGGACTTGCCGATCCGGCGCGGCTCCGTCGCCGCCGCGACCACGTCGTACCGCCGCCTTCCGTCATAGACCGGGACCCGGGTGCCGCAGCGGTCTCCCGCCGCCTCCGCCGACAGGCTGACCGCCGCCGACGCGCTCAGCAGGTCCACCGTGCCCGGCCAGTGCTCCGGCGGAACGGCGGCGGCGTCCTCCTCCGACTGGGGCGGGTCGTGGCTGGGCAGGACGGTGCCGTCGGGCCGATAGGCGAGGCCGGCCTGGAAGCGCTTTCCGCGCAGGGTGCGGGTGCTCTCGAACCGCTCCGGGCTGACGCCGGCGGGGCCGCCGACCCGGCCGGCACTCTCCGCTGCGTAGGTCCACTTGACCAGCTTGCCCAGCAGCCCGCCGGGCTTGGCCGCCACGCCGATCCGGTAGCGGCCGCCCTCGACGGAGGTCTCCAGGCTCATGCGGCCGAGGCGCACCCCGCCGACATGCACGTCGTAGCCGAGGCGCAGCGTCTCCGCCGCGGCCGGCGCCGCCGACAGGGTGAGGGCGAGGATGAGGGGGAGGAGGTGCCGCATCGCGGCGTCCTGGCCGGTCGCGCCGGGGGAGGGGACGGGAACGCCCTCAGGCGTGCCCGACCTCGCCGGACAGCATGGTCAGGCTGACGCCCAGCTTGGCGATGGACCGCTCCCACTTGGTCTCCAGGTCGCGGTCGAACAGCAGGGCGGCGTCGGCCGGGGCGTGCAGCCAGCCGTTGGACTGCATCTCCTGGTCCAGCTGGCCCGGCCCCCAGCCGGCATAGCCCAGCGCAAGGAACGCGTTCTTCGGGCCGCGCCCCTCGGCGATGGCGCGCAGGATGTCGACGGTGGCGGTCAGCGCCACATCCTCGTCCACCATCAGCGTGCCCTCGCGGACATAGTCGGCGGAGTGCAGGACGAAGCCGCGCCCCGATTCGACCGGGCCGCCGTAATGGACCTTCATGTCGCCCAGCGGCGCCTCGACCTCGATGCCGAGCTGCTCCAGCAGGTCGACGAAGCCGATCCCGCCGAACAGGCGGTTGACCACCAGGCCCATGGCCCCCTCGGCCGTGTGGGCGCAGACGTAGATGACCGCGCGGGTGAAGCGCGGGTCGCTCATGGTGGGCATGGCGACCAGCAGCTGACCCGTCAGGTACTGTCGGATCACCGTATCCTTCATCGGCGGGCGCGCTCCCGAAATCGGCATGGCTCCACTCGGCGAAACAGGCATCCGTCGCGGCCCCCGGAGGCGCCGCCGGGACGGAGCGTAGCACAGGCCGGGCGGCGGTCCCAAGCCGCGGCGCCGGCACTGGGGAAACCCCGGGCGGGTCGAAAGGTTGCGTCCGAGCCCGCCCGTCGGGCCGGTCGGCGGAGGCATCGGCATTTCTTCATCAGCCGGCCCTTGCCCGCGGCCCCCGGGCGGCCTAGAACCTCTGCGGTTCCAAGCCTATCCAATCCGGGAGGATCAAGATGACCATCAAGGTCGGCGACAGGATTCCGTCGGTCACGCTGAAGCACCTGACCGAATCGGGCATGCAGGAGATCAGCACCGACGACATCTTCAAGGGCAGGAAGGTCGTCCTGTTCTCCCTGCCGGGCGCCTTCACCCCGACCTGCTCGGCCAAGCACCTGCCGGGCTTCGTGGAGCAGGCCGACGCCATCCGCGCCAAGGGCGTGCACGAGATCGTCTGCCTCGCCGTCAACGACCCGTTCGTGATGCAGGCGTGGGGCAAGGCCAACAACGTCGCCGGCAAGGTGACCATGCTGCCCGACGGCAACGGCACCCTCACCAAGGAGCTGGGGCTGGAGATGGACGGCACCGCCTACGCGCTCGGCCATCGCGGCCAGCGCTTCGCCCTGATCGCCGAGGACGGCGTGGTGAAGGAGCTGCATGTCGAGAAGCCCGGCGCCTTCGAGGTGTCGAGCGCCGAGTACGTGCTGAAGCAGCTCTGATCTCCTGAGGGATCGCTGTCGAGGGAAGGGGCGGCCTCCGCGGGGGCCGCCCCTTTCGCATTCGGGGGCTGGTGCCGCGCCGGACCCTCGGGTATATTTACGTTTACGTAAACGGAAGGGACGCCGGTGCGGCCGGCGGCACAGGCATGAACCTCGTCTTCCGCATGATCCGGGTGATCCTGGCGGCGCTGCTGGGCGCCCGCATGGACCCGATGGGCACCTCGGTCCTGACCTTCCGGGTGCTGCCCAACGACCTCGACGCCAACCTGCACATGAACAACGGGCGCTACGCCACCATCATGGATCTGGGCCGCATCGACCTGATGCTGCGGGCGGGCTTGGCGGGGGTGCTGTGGCGCAACCGCTGGAACCCGGTGCTGGGCAGCGTCGCGCTGCGCTACCGCCGCTCGCTGGCGCCGTTCGAGAAGTACCGGCTGAAGACCCGCATGCTCTGCTGGGACAGCAAGTGGCTGTACCTGGAGCAGACCTTCGAGACGATGGACGGCAGGCTCGCCGCCGTCGGCATCGCCAAGGGCGTGTTCCTGGAGCGCGGCGGGCGGGTGGTGACGACGGCGCAGTTGCTGGAGGCGGTCGGCCGCGAGGTGCCGGCCCCGCCGGTGCCGCCGGAGATCCTCGCCTGGCAGGAGGCGGAACAGGCGCTGTCGGATCGCGCCAAGGCGGCCTGAGGGGGAGAATCTCCCCTTCCGGCGCCGTGCCAACCGCGCTGAGGGGGTACCGAGGAAACGCAGGCGCATTCCCCTTTGTTGAGTCCCCCGTCCTGAACAAAGGGCCGGGGATCAGATCATGCGCCGCCGCACCGTCGCTGCCGTCGCCGCACTGGCCGTCGTGGCCGGCGGCTCCTTCTACTCCGCGCTGCGCCGGGGCGAGGACCCCGCCGAGGCCGCCGTCGTCGCGCTCGCGCCGATGGCGCCGAAACCGGCGGAGAGCGCCGTCGGCACGGGCGTTCCGCTCGACCCCGAGAACCACAGGTGCCTCGCCCAGACAATCTACCACGAGGCCCGGGGCGAGCCCGAGCAGGCCCAGCGGGCGGTCGCGGCGGTGGTGCTGAACCGGGTGCGCAGCGGGGAGTTCCCCAAGACCGTCTGCGAGGTGATCCGCCAGGGCGGGGAGGAGCGGCCCTGCCAGTTCTCCTGGTACTGCGACGGCCGCAGCGACGAGCCCAAGGAGCCGGAGGCGTGGGAGCGGGCGATGCGGATCGCGCACGAGATGGCGGCCAACCCGCAGGCCGACCCGACCAACGGCGCCCTCTACTTCCATCACGAGCAGGTGCACCCCGACTGGCGCTACAAGTTCGAACGGACGGCCCAGATCGGCGAGCACATGTACTACCGGGGACCCTGAGCCCATCCGGTCGGGCAGGGGCCGGAACGGGCGGCACGGGCGCGCGTTGCCGCCCCGTGTCCCCTGGTTGCCGGAGCGTCCGATGAAGCACAACCCCGCGGCAGCCCGCCTCTTGGCCGCCCTGGCGCTCGCCCTGGCCCTGTCGGCCTGCGCGTCGCGGCCGCCGCCGGCGCCGCCTCCCGCACCCCCGCCGGCACCGCCGCCCGGCCCCACGGCGGAGGAGCTGCGCCGGCAGGAGGACCTGCGCTGCCTGGCCGAGACGGTCTATTTCGAGGCGCGCGGCGAGACCGAACAGGGCCGCCGCGCCGTCGCCTGGGTGGTGCTGAACCGGGCCGGCCATCCCAAGTTCCCGCAGACCGTCTGCGCGGTGGTGCGCCAGGGCGGGGAGACGCCGCCCTGCCAGTTCTCCTGGTACTGCGACGGCAAGCCCGAGCAGCCCAAGGAGGCCCAGGCCTGGGCCGACGCCCAGCGCATCGCCCGCGAGGTCTACGACCGCACGGTCCCGGACCCCACGCACGGCGCGCTCTACTTCCACCATGTCGGCGTCGCCCCGGCCTGGAAGGACGACTTCCAGCAGACCGCCCGCATCGACGGGCACCTGTACTACAAGCCGGTCCACGTCGGGCAGATCTGAGGGGAGGGAGGGGCACCGCCCATCCCCACCCCTCCACCGTCATTCCCGCGGAGGCGGGAATCCAGGCATTCAGCCTGCTGTCCGGCGGGCGTGAGTGCCGCTCCTCCCGTCGGCGGTGCCTGGCAGCGGTTCCGGGGTGCGGCCTTCGACAAGCTCAGGCCGAGAAACGTGGTGCTGCTCCCTTGGTCTTCGACACATGGCAGCGGGAGCGGCGTGCGGGCTTCGACAGGCTCAGCCTGAGGGACGTGTTGCTGCTCCTGCAGGGGGCGATGTCCGGCAGCGGGGGCGTCGTGCGGCCTTCGACAGGCTCAGGCTGAGGAGCGTGGTGCTGCGCCCTCTGGCATCCTCCACTCTCTGCGAACATTGCCGCTCCCCCTGCAAGGCCGGGCCTGGCATCCCCCGTCCCTCACGCTGAGCCTGTCGAAGCGCGCAGCACGCCCCAGCCGCACCGGCCCGCCCGCGCACCGCCCCGGCCCTGCCGCATTCCGCCGCGCCCCAGCGACACGCCTCTACAATCGGCATTGCAAACTGCAAGGCACAGCGCTTCCTGCGGGTGCAAGGGGATAGGTTCGGGCTGGCCCGTAATTTGCTGTTAACCGGGTAACAATGACCCGGGCCGGCTGAACGGCGCGGGAAGGCTTGGACGAAGAC
>DASPKT010000400.1:0-24596 GCA_035627915.1 Azospirillaceae bacterium | reverse complement strand
AGGACAGCGCGTCCCAGACGGAGTCCTCGGTCAGCGCCCCGGCGTCGTACAGCCGGGCGGCGCGCATCTCCGGCTGCTCCCGCTTCACATAGTCGCGCGCCCAGTCCAGCCGGCGTCGCACGACGGCGCCGATCTCCGCCTTGGCCTCGCGGTCGAAGTCCGGCCGCTCCGCCAGCGCCCAGCGCAGCGCCTCGTCCACGAAGCCGGACAGGCGCGCCGCCAGGTCGGGCGGCAGGGCGGCCAGCCGCGCCTTCGGCACCTCCGCCCCCGGGTTGGCGACCAGCGCCGTGGAGGCGGGGCCGTCGCCGGCCGCCAGCACCGCGTCGGCCACCGCGGCCGGCACCCGCCGGCGCCGCGCCACCGCCGCCAGCACCCAGGGCACCTGCTGGGCGGAGACGATGTCCAGCAGCTCCTCGTCCGTCAGGGTGGCGCAGTAGCGCAGGATCGGCTCCGCCACCTCGCGCGCCATGTCGCGGGCCAGCATGGCGGCCAGCTTCGGCGGGGCGCAGTCGACGTCGGCGATGGCGCTGGCCAATGCTGCGCGCACCCGCACCGCCTGGTCCACCGCCAGCAGCTCCAGCGCATGCAGCGCCAGGTCGCGGAGCGCCGCGTGCTCCGCCGGCTGCAGCCCCGGCAGCGCGCGGGCCAGCTTGCCCGCCAGGAACGCGCGCACCTGCTCGTCCGGGTCGCGGGCGAGGCGGGAGGCGGCGCGGACGGGGGTGGCGTCGTTGGACGCCACGGCGCGGCGCACCTCCGGCGCGTCGTCGTCGGCGAGGTAGTAGAGCAGCTCCGGCCGGACATCGACCTGCGCCGCCAGCGCCGCGCGGACGGCCGGGTCGGGATCAGCCGCCCGGTCCTTGGCCTTCTGGTAGGCCAGCAGGGCACGTGCGCTCAGCGGCGTCGTTCCGGATAAGGCATCGGAAGGAGTTTCATCCTGCATGATACCAAAATAGCACGACCCTCCGGTCTGGGGGAGACCGGCGGGCGATCTCAGTTCGGTGCATCGTCAGGAACGCAGACGTCCTTCTCTGTCTGGAAAAGTCCGACTTTGCTCCGCGTCAGCTTGTTCTTGGCGGGCCGGATTTCAGCCACCGCAAGCAAACCGGAGTCCTTGCCGAGGTCCCCTGCGGCCGACCGCGCTGCGTCCAAGTTGATCGTGTGCGAAATTCCCATTCGGCCGTCCGGTTCGTGTAGGAGTTGAAAGTCGCCGGCGTAGAGTATCTGCCCGGGGGCAACAGTGAAGGAGTAACTCGGCCCGACACAAATCGTGACACGTGGATTGTTTAGCACTCCAAAGCTGAGCGATTCCAACCGGTACTCGCCGGGCGGTATTTTGTTCACAATGTAGTCTTCTTTTTGCATTGGATCAAAAACGACATCATAATTACGGACCACAAAGAACCTGCCCCGTTTCCACTCGTCCGTAACCGGGACATCGGTTCGCATGAAGGTGAAGTAGTAGGGATCGAAAAGACCCGGCTTCACCGGCGCCCCTACCAGTACCAGCGCGTCCGTCGAACTGGCCTCGTCGAACATCCGTGCCGCCATGGGGCCACTGGTACATGCCGGCAGCGCGAGCAGAAGAACGGAAATAACTGAACGGGACAGCATGGCATGCTCCTAATGCGGGTTCTTGGCGGCATATATTGCCCTTCATAGTAATATACTGGCGTGATCAGAGCCATGCCGGCATCAAAGCGCCGATAGAGGTTCTTGGGCTGCGCCGTCTGCCCCGCATCACCCTCTCCACTGCGGGAACCAAGGAAGCGAAGCAGGTCAGGCTGCTCCGCCAAGGAGGCAGCACCGCTGCTGCTCCGCAGACTGGCAGGCTCGGGCGGCGGAGCACAGAACGGCCGCCGCGAGGCAGGGACCCTCGGCCCGGCGGCCTAACCCGATGCGCTTACTCCGCCCGATCGCGCCAGGTGTTACGCTGTTAACACTGGAACGACCGGAGGGACCGACCCCATGCGCATCCCCGTCCTCGCCGCCGCCGTCCTGGCCCTGCTGCCCGCCGCCGCCGCGGCCGACACCGTCACGCTGCGCGCCGACAACTGGTGCCCCTACAACTGCGAGCCCGGCTCCGAGCGGCCGGGCTACATGGTGGAGGTCGCCAAGGCGGTGTTCGAGCCGCTGGGCCACACGGTGGACTACAAGACGATGCCCTGGACCCAGGCGCTGGAGGAGGCGCGCGAGGGCCGCCACGCGGGCGTCATCGGCGCCATCCCGGACGATGCGCCGGGCTTCGTCTTCGGCGCCGAGCCGCTGGGCCAGTCCACCAACGTGGTGGCGGTGCGCAAGGGCTACGGCTTCGCCTACAAGGGCGTGGACAGCCTGAAGGGCCACCGGCTGGCGGCCGTGCAGGACTACGCCTACGCCCCCGACCTGGACGCCTACATCGCCGAGCATGCCGGCAAGGGCGGCGCGGTGACGCTCTCCTCCGGCGACGACGTGACCGCGGACAACCTGCGCAAGCTGCTGGCCTCGCAGGCGGACCTGGTGCTGGACGAGAAGAACGTGCTGGACTACACGGCCGTCCAGGCCGGGCTGGAGGACGTGGTGCAGACCGTCCCGCTGGGCAGCTCCGCCCCCCTCTTCATCGCCTTCTCGCCCAAGCACCCCAAGGCCAAGGAACTGGCCGCCGCGCTAGACGCAGGCGTCAAGGAGATGCGCAAGTCGGGCAAGCTGGCGGAGATCCTGAAGCGCTACGGGCTGAAGGACTGGGCGGGGTCGTGAGGGGGGCGGCCGGGCGCCTCAGGTCAGATGCTCAGCGTCCAGATAGTCCTCCGCCTGCATCTCCATCAGCCGGCTGACGGTGCGCTGGAATTCGAAGGCGTGGGTGCCGTCGGCGTAGATGCCTTCGGGCGGGGTCTCGGCGGCGGCGATCAGCTTGGCCTTGTGCTCGTAGAGGGCGTCGACCAGGGTCATCAGCCGCTTGGCCTCGTTGCGGTCCTCCGCCTTCAGGCGGGGGATGCCGTCCACCAGGACCGTGTGGAAGTGGGTGGCGACGGCGAGGTAGTCGGCGGCACCCAGCGGCTTCACGCAGAGGTCCTCGAACTGGAACCAGGCGACGCCGCGGGCGGCGCGCGGCACCTCCACCCGGCGGCCCTGGACGGTCAGGTGGCAGGGCGCCCCCTCCGCCCCGTCGGTCAGGTCGGCGAAGGTGCGGGACAGCGCCTCGCTGGCGGCGCGGCCCAGCGGGTGGTGGAAGACCCGTGCCCCCTTCAGCCGCGCCAGCCGGTAGTCGGTGGCCCCGGCCAGGTGCAGCACGTCCAGCTTCTCCTTCAGGAGCGCGATGAAGGGCAGGAAGCGGTCGCGCTGGAGCCCGTCCTTGTAGAGGTCGTCCGGCGGCCAGTTGCTGGTCGCCACCACGACCACGCCCAGCTCGAACAGGGCGGTGAACAGCCGGCCCAGGATCATGGCGTCGGCGATGTCGGTGACGTGGAACTCGTCGAAGCAGAGCAGCCACGCCTCGCCGGCGATGGCGCGGGCCAGCTCCGGCAGGGCCTGGTCGACGCCGACGGTGGCGGGGCCGTCGCCCTTCTCCCGCTGCTGCACCGACTGGCGCCATTCGTGGATGCGCCGGTGCACCTCCAGCATGAAGGCGTGGAAGTGGACCCGGCGCTTGCGCTCCACCGGCGCGGTCTCGAAGAACAGATCCATCAGCATGGACTTGCCGCGGCCCACGTCGCCGTAGATGTACAGCCCCTGCGGCGCCGGGTCGGGCCGGCGGGCGAGGCCCAGGCGCGCGCGCCAGCCGACATGGCCCAGCGCCGGCCGGTAGTCCAGCAGCGCGTGCCACAGGCTCTGCAGCTTCTCCGCCGCCAGCGCCTGGGCGGGATCGGACTTCAGCGTGCCGGTGCCGCGGCGGGCGCGGTAGACGGACAGGGGGCCTTCGGTCATGGGCGGGTCCGGGCGGTTTCCGGGAGCGGCGGGCGGCGTCCCTGTTAACGGCCCTTGGTAAAGGATGGACCGGCGGGGCGGCAAGCCGCGGCGGGCGCGTGACTGCCTCTGCCGGGCTGCATGCCGGGCCCGATAGCCGTTGCGGGAAGGCCCGCCGCTCGGGCAATGTGAACGCGTTAACACGAACGAGTGCACAAGTTCCCATGCGCGCCCGCCTGCTCCTGCCCCTCCTGCTGCTGCTGGCCGCCGCGGCCGCCCTGCCGGCGCGGGCCGCCCCGCCGGCGCCGGGCGACTGCGCGCTGCGCTTCGCCTGGACCCCGTGGGAGCCCTTCTACGTCGCGGCGCCGGGCGGGCCGGCGGGCATCGACCACGACATCGTGGCGGAGGCGGCGCGCCGCGCCGGCTGCACCGTGACCTGGCAGGAGATGCCCTGGGTGCGTGCCTTCGCCATGCTGAAGGGCGGGCTGATCGACGGGCTGGCCGGGGCCCAGCGCACCCGCGAGCGCGAGGGGCTGGGCCGCTTCGTCGGGCCGATGCGGGCCGGGCGCAACGTGCTGTTCGTGCGCCGGGGCGAGGCCGGGCGCTACCCGTTCGCCGCGCTGGCCGACCTGGCCGGCACGCCCTTCCGCCTGGGCGTCCAGCGCGGCGCCCGCTACAGCCAGGAGTACGAGACGCTGCTGGCGGAGGGCCGCCTCGCCGGCAACCTGCTGGAGGCCAACGGCTCCGCCGGGGGCATCACCATGCTGGTGCGCGGCCGGGTGGACGGCTTCCTGGAGGGCGAGGCGGTGGGTCGGCACATGGCCCGGCGCCTCGGCATGCTGGAGCAGGTGGAGATCCATCCCATGCCGGTCTCCTCCAACGAGGCCTACATGCTGCTGGGCACGCAGACGGTGCCGCCGGACGTGGCCGACCGGCTGGACGCGGCGCTGGCGGAGATGCGCGCCGACGGCACGGTGGAGCGGTTCCTGGGCCAGCCCCGGTAGCCCAAGACAAGGAAAAGGCCGCGCCCCCGGGGGAGCGCGGCCCGTCCCGTCGCGCGGCCGGCCGCGTCAGTCGGCGTAGACGCCGGCGGAGGTGATGACCGGCTTCCAGCGGTCGATCTCCGACTTCACGTAGTCGCCCAGCGCCTTCGGCGTGGCGCGCTCCTGGGTGACCGGCTCCGTGCCCAGCTCGGCGAAGCGGGCCGCCACGGTCTGGTCCTTCAGCGCCGTCTGCAGCGCCTTGGCGAGCTTGTCGACGACCGGCTGCGGCGTGCCCTTGGGCGCGTACAGCCCGTGCCAGACGGCGACCTGCACGCCCTCCAGCCCCGCCTCCTTCGTCGTGGGCAGGTCCGGCAGCGACTTGACCCGGTTCGGCGTGGTCACCGCGTAGGCCTTGATGGCGCCGCCCTTGATCTGGCTGGTCGTGTTGGTGGTCTGGTCGCACAGCAGGTCCACCTGCCCGCCCACCAGGTCGTTCATGGCGGGGCCGGTGCCCTTGTAGGGCACGGTGGTCAGCTGCACGCCGACCGCCTGCATGAACAGCATGCCGCAGAGGTGCGAGGCGGCGCCGACGCCGGCGTTGGCGAGCGTCACCTTGTCCGGGTTCTTCTTGACGTAGTCGACCAGCTCCTTGAGGTCCTTCGCGGGGAAGTCCTTCTTGGCGAC
Organism: Azospirillaceae bacterium; assembly: GCA_035627915.1. Taxonomy (GTDB): domain Bacteria; phylum Pseudomonadota; class Alphaproteobacteria; order Azospirillales; family Azospirillaceae; genus DASPKT01. Next base: position 19,050 of record DASPKT010000400.1, on the reverse strand, counting down.
GATGGTCATGGGCACGTCGGTGATGAGGCCGACCGGCGCGAAGTCCTCGCCCGGCTTGTATTTCAGGTTCCGGTACAGGGTGGCCGCGGTCGCCTGGCCGATGTGGTGCAGCAGCAGGGTGTAGCCGTCCGGCTCCGCCCCCGCCACCCGGGCGGCGCCCAGCGTGCCGCCGGCGCCGCCGACATTCTCCACGATGACCTGCTGGCCCAGCGACTGGCTCATGTTCTGGGCGACCAGCCGGGCGACCGTGTCGGTCGGGCCGCCGGCGGCGAAGGGCACCACCATGGTGATCGGGCGGGTCGGGTAGTCCTGGGCCGAGGCGCCGGACCAGGCCGCGACGGCGGCGAGGGCGGCGAAAGCAACCGACGTGAAGCGCATGGGTCCTCCCGGGGGTTATCGTTGTGCAGGGACGATGGTGCAGGGACGGTGGCGCGCGCGGCCTGCGGGGTCAGTCCTCCTCGTGGAAGACCTCCTCCCGCCGCCGCCGCACCGAGGGCAGAAGCACGACCAGCAGCAGGCCCAGCGCGATCAGCAGCAGCGCCAGGCTGAGCGGACGGGTGACGAACACGGTGGCGTCGCCGCGCGCGATCAGGAAGGCGCGGCGCAGGTTCTCCTCCATCAGCGGGCCCAGCACGAAGGCCAGCAGCAGCGGCGCCGGCTCGAAGCCCAGCTTGAGCAGGCCGTAGCCGACCAGCCCGAACACCGCCACCAGCAGCACGTCCATGAAGGAGTTGTTCACCGTGAACACGCCGATGCAGCAGAACAGCAGGATGGCCGGGTAGAGCAGCCGGTAGGGCACCCGCAGCAGCCGCACCCAGATGCCGATCAGGGGCAGGTTGATCACGACCAGCAGGGCGTTGCCGATCCACATGCTGGCGATCATCCCCCAGAACAGGGTGGGGTTCTCCACCATGACGGTCGGGCCGGGGATGATGCCCTGGATGGTCATGGCGCCCACCATCAGGGCCATGACGGCGTTGGGCGGAATGCCCAGCGTCAGCAGCGGGATGAAGCTGGTCTGGGCGCCGGCGTTGTTGGCGCTCTCCGGTCCCGCCACCCCCTCGATGGCGCCGCGGCCGAAGCGCTGCGGCTCCTTCGCCAGCTTCTTCTCCAGCGTGTAGGAGGCGTAGGGCGCCAGCACCGCGCCGTTGCCGGGCAGGATGCCCAGCACGCTGCCGATGCCGGTGCCGCGCAGCACCGCCGGGAAGCTCTGCTTGATGTCGGCCCAGGTCGGCAGCAGGCCGGTGATCTTCGCCCCCAGCACGCCGCGGTCGTGCGTGTGCTCCAGGTTGCGCAGGATCTCCGCCACGCCGAACAGGCCGATGGCGAGCGTGGTGAAGTTGATGCCGTCGGCCAGCTGCGGGATGCCGAAGGTCAGGCGCTGCTCGCCGGACTCGATGTCGGAGCCGACGGTGCCCAGCAGCAGCCCCACCACGATCATGGCGACCGCCTTCAGCACCGACCCGCTGGCCAGCACCGTGGCGCCGACCAGGCCCACCACCACGAGCGCGAAATACTCCGCCGGGCCGAAGTTCTGGGCCATCTGGCTGAGGAGCGGGCCGGCCAGCGCCACGATGAAGGTGGCGACCGAGCCGGCGAAGAAGGAGCCCAGCGCGGCGATGCCCAGCGCCGCCCCCGCCCTGCCCTGCCGCGCCATCTGGTGGCCGTCCAGCGTGGTCACGACGGAGGAGGTCTCGCCCGGCATGTTGACCAGGATCGCGGTCGTGCTGCCGCCGTACTGGGCGCCGTAGTAGATGCCGGCCAGCATGATCAGCGCGCCCAGCGGGTCCAGGCTGAAGGTGATCGGCAGCAGCATGGCGATGGTGGCGATGGGCCCCAGGCCCGGCAGCACGCCGATGAGGGTGCCGACCAGCGCGCCGATGAAGCAGAGGCCCACGTTCAGCGGCGTCAGCGCCGCGCCGAAGCCGAGGGCCAGGTTGGAGAAGACGTCGCCCATCGCTACAGCCTCGGCCAGACGGGCAGCGGAAGCCCGAGTGCCACGGGGAAGACCAGGACTGAGAAGACCACCAGCGCCACGCCGAAGATCAGGCTGTCGCGCCAGCGCAGGTCGGGGGCGGCGGCCGACGCCAGCAGCACCAGCCCGACCGCCGAGATCACCAAGCCCAGCGGCCGGATGGCGAAGGCGAACAGGATGATGGCGCCCAGCACCGGGATCATGCGGCGCAGGTGCCAGCGCTCCAGCGCCGGCCCGTCCGCGGCCAGCGAGCGGGCGACCAGCACCAGCCCGAACAGCCCGACCAGGATGGAGAGGGCGGCGGGGAAGTAGCCGGGACCCATGCGGGCGGCGGTGCCGACCTTCAGCTCCCCGATCTGCGACCAGGCCAGCAGCGCCAGCAGGATCAGCGCGATCCCGCCGACCAGGTCCTGCGGGCTACGGACCCGCACGGGAGACACCGCCGGCGGCCGGGGCCGCCCTGTCCGGGCACTGGAGGTCCATCGCCGTCCGCTCCCTCGTTCTCCGCCGTCCGTCCCGTGCGGGAAGCGGGGGCGGCGCCTTGTTATGCCGATATTTGTATCCCCTCCCCCGGTGAGCCGCAATCACCCCTCCGGCGAAGGGGTGAGCCCGGTTCATGCCAAGTGCCGCCGCCCGAAAATGCCGCGCCGGAGGGGTCCAGCCGTCATGATCGTGCGTGGGACCTATGCGGCGGGAAACACGCTTGCGCGCTTCCCTGGCGGCAAGGCGCTGTGGCACATAGGCTTCCGTCCCTTTGCCGAAGAAGTGCCGAGCCATGGAAAAGTTCACCGTCCTGACCGGAGTCGCCGCCCCCCTGCGGATCATGAACGTCGACACCGACATGATCATTCCGGCCCGCTACCTGAAGACGATCAAGCGCACCGGGCTCGGCACCGGCCTCTTCTCCTCCATGCGCTACAACGACGACGGGTCGGAGAAGCCGGACTTCATCCTGAACCGCCCGGCCTACCGCAAGGCCAGCATCCTGGTCGCCGGCGACAATTTCGGCTGCGGGTCGAGCCGCGAGCACGCGCCCTGGGCGCTGCTGGACTACGGCATCCGCTGCGTCATCGCGCCCAGCTTCGCCGACATCTTCTTCAACAACTGCTTCAAGAACGGCATCCTGCCGATCGCCCTGCCGCAGGAGGTCGTGGACCGGCTGATGGACGCGGCCGACAACGGCGCCAACGCCACCTTCACGGTCGACCTGGAGCGGCAGGAGATCGCCACCCCCGACGGCGAGCGCGTGAAGTTCGACGTGGAGCCGTTCCGCCGCCACTGCCTGCTGAACGGGCTGGACGACATCGGGCTGACCCTGCAGCAGGCCACCGCCATCGACGGCTACGAGGCGCGCCAGCAGGCGTCGCAGCCCTGGCTCTGGGCGCGCTGAACCGGGGGCTTTCTGCCTGAACCGGGGCTTCCGCCGGCGCGCAGACATGGTACAAGGCGTTAACGCGTTCATACGAGGGTAACCGTTTCCATGGCCGACAGCAGAAATCTCCTCATCCTCGCGGGCGACGGCATCGGCCCCGAGGTGATGCGCCAGGTCCGGCGCGTCATCGAGTGGTTCGCCCGCCGCCGCGGGATCGAGTTCGAGGTGACGGAGGGGCTGGTCGGCGGCGCCTCCTACGATGCCCACGGCACCCCCCTCACCGACGCCACGCTGCGGGCGGCGATGGAGGCGGACGCGGTGCTGTTCGGGGCCGTCGGCGGCCCGAAGTGGGACGATGTCGGGTTCGAGAACCGCCCCGAGGCCGGCCTGCTGCGCCTGCGCAAGGAACTGGACCTGTTCGCCAACCTGCGCCCGGCGGTGGTGTTCGACGCGCTGGTGGACGCCTCCACCCTGAAGCCCGACATCGTGCGCGGCCTCGACATCATGATCGTGCGCGAGCTGACCGGCGGCGTCTATTTCGGCGAGCCGCGCGGCATCGAGGACCTCGGCAACGGGGTGCGCCGCGGCGTCAACACCCAGGTCTACACCACGCCGGAGATCCAGCGCGTCGCCCGCGTCGCCTTCGAGCTGGCGCGCAAGCGCTCCAACCGGGTCTGCTCCGCCGAGAAGGGCAACGTCATGGAGTCCGGGCTGCTGTGGCGCCAGGACGTGACCGCCCTGCACAAGGCCGAGTACGCGGACGTGGAGCTCAGCCACATGCTGGCCGACGCCTGCGCCATGCAGCTGGTCCGCAATCCCAAGCAGTTCGACGTGATCGTCACCGACAATTTGTTCGGCGACATCCTGTCGGACGAGGCGGCGATGCTGACCGGCTCCATCGGCATGCTGCCCTCCGCCTCGCTGGGCGCGGCCGACGCCGCCGGCAAGCGCAAGGCGCTGTACGAGCCGGTGCACGGCTCCGCCCCCGACATCGCCGGCCGCGACGTCGCCAACCCGATCGCCTGCCTGCTGAGCTTCGGCATGGCGCTGAAGTACTCCTTCGACCTCGGCGAGGAGTCGGACCTCATCACCCGCGCGGTGCAGAACGTCCTGAAGGGCGGCATGCGCACCGCCGACATCATGGCCCCGGGCATGGCCCGCTGCTCCACCTCCGTCATGGGCGACAGCATCCTGCGCGAGCTGGACAAGCTGATCGCCTGAGGCGCCGCCGCGGGGGTGTGCGGCGCGGCCGGAGGGTGCGGCTGGGAGGCTGTGCGTGCTTCTGACCGAGCTCAGCATGAGGAGCGAGGGATGCCAGGCCCGGCGGTGTCCGGGAGCAACAACCTCCCTCTGGAGCATCTCAACGCCCCTCAGGCTGAGCCTGTCGAAGCCCGCACCCCGCCCCCGCTGCCCTCCCCGGGGAGCGGCAACACGTCCCCCCGCCCATGACCGAAGCGATCCGCGTCCGCCCCGCCCTCCCCGACGACGCCGAGGCGGCGGCGGCGATGGTGGCGGCGCTGGCGGCGGAGGAGGGCATGGAGCCGCCCGCCCTCGACCCCGCCCGCTTCCGGCGCGACGGCTTCGGCCGCCGGCGCCGGTTCGAGGCGCTGGTGGCGGAGCTGGACGGCGCCCCCTGCGGCCTCGCCATCCTGACCCGCGGCTACGACAGCCAGACCGCCAAGGCCGGCGTGGTGCTGGAGGACCTCTACGTCGCCCCGCAGGCGCGCCGGCGGGGTGCGGGCCGCGCGCTGGTGGCGGCCGCCGCGGACCTCGCCCGCCGGTCGGGCGGCGCCTGGGTCTGCTGGCACGTGCGCCCCCGCAACGTCCGCGCCCAGCTCTTCTACCGCTCGCTGGGCATCGAGGCGGAGAACGTCGACCTCATGGGGCTGGCGGGCGAGGCGTTCGACCGCCTCGCCGACCGGGCCGCCGGCTAAGGCGTCACGCCGCCGTGGAGCGCACCGCCGGGACCCCCGCCAGCCGCTCGCGCAGGCGCGCCGTCAGCTCGGCGAAGTTGGGCTCGGTCCAGACGGAATGGTGGCTGCCCGGGACCTCCACCACCTCCAGCCGCTCGCCCAGCAGGCCGCGCCAGGCGGGCTCGGGATCGGCGCCGGCCGGCCGCTCCGCCGCCCGCAGCAGCGTGGCCGCCCCGGCATAGGGGCCGGCGTGGTAGGAAGCGGCCAGCCGCACGTCGGCGGCCAGCTGCGCCCGCAGCGCCGCGACCTCCTCCTCCCCCGCCCGCGCGGCCCCGCCGTGCGGCGACAGGACCTGGGCGTGGAAGGCGAGGTCGAGCAGGTCGCGGTCGACCGTCCCGCCCGGCGCCGGCAGGTGCGCGTCGATCAGCAGCAGGTGGGACACCGCCTCCCCCGCCGCCGCCAGCAGGCGCGCCATCTCGTAGGCGACCAGCCCGCCGAAGGACCAGCCGGCCAGCCGGTAGGGGCCGTGCGGCTGCACCGTGCGCACCGCCTCCAGGTAGGAGGCCGCCATCGCCTCCACGCTGTCCGGCGCCCCGTCCCCGGCGCGGCCCTGCAGCGCGTAGAGCGGCTGGTCGGCCGGCAGGACGGACAGCAGCGGCCGGTAGGTCCAGACCTGGCCGCCGGCCGGGTGCACGCAGAACAGCGGCACCGCCGACCCGGCCGCGCGCAGCGGCACGACGGGGCTCCAGCCGCCGGCCCCCTGCAGGGCGCGGGCGACGCCGGCCAGCGTCGGGTCCTGGAACAGGCGGGCGACCGGCACCTCGCACCCGAAGGCCGCGCGCAGCCGCGCCGCCAGCCGGATGGTCAGCAGCGAGTGGCCGCCGAGCGCGAAGAAGTCGTCGGCGCGGCCGACCCGTTCCACCCCCAGCAGGTCGCTCCAGATCGCCGCCAGCGCCGTCTCCGTCCCGGGCCGCGGCGGCTCGAAGCCGTCGGCGCCGAGGTCGGGGGCCGGCAGGGCGGCGCGGTCCAGCTTGCTGTTGACGGTCAGCGGCAGCGCGTCGAGCCGCACGAAGGCGGAGGGCACCATGTAGTCCGGCAGCCGCGCCGCCAGCATCTCCCGCAGCTCCGCCGGCTCCGGCGCCGCCCGGTCGGGCCGGGCGACCAGGTAGGCCGCCAGGCGGCGGTCGCCGGGCCGGTCCTCCCGCGCGACCACCGCCGCCTGGCCGACGCCGGGATGCTCCAGCAGGACCGACTCGATCTCGCCCGTCTCGATGCGGAAGCCGCGGATCTTGACCTGCCCGTCGGCCCGGCCGACGAACTCCAGCTCGCCGTCGGTGCGCCAGCGCACCACGTCGCCGGTGCGGTAGAGGCGCCCGGGGCCGAACGGGTTGGCGATGAAGCGCTCGGCCGTCAGGGCGGGACGGTTCAGGTAGCCGCGAGACACCCCCTCGCCGCCGATGTAGAGCTCGCCCGACACGCCGATGGGGACCGGGCGCAGCCGGTCGTCCAGCACGTAGGCCTGGTAGTTGGCGATGGGGCGGCCGATCGGCACGCCCTGGCCCACCCGGCCGCGCACCGGGAAGACGGTGGCGGTGCAGGTGGCCTCGGTCGGGCCATAGGCGTTCTTGATGGTGAGGTCGGGCAGCGCGCGGGCGGCGGCCGCCACGTGCTGCGGCGACAGCGCGTCGCCGCCCACCATCAGCGTGCGCAGCGGCGCCAGCACCCGCAGGTCGGTCTCCACCACCGCGTTGAACAGCGCCGCGGTCAGCGCCAGCCGGGTCACGCCGTGCCGGCGCAGCACCTCGCCCAGCGTGCCGATCTCGACCTTTCCCCTGGGATAGAGTGCGACCTTCGCCCCGGTCGCCAGCGGCGCCCAGATCTCCAGGGTGGAGACGTCGAAGGCGATGGAGGCCAGCTGCAGCACCACCGCGTCGGAGCGCATGGTGCCCTTGATGGCGGAGGCCAGGGCCACGAGGTTGCGGTGGCTGACCACCACGCCCTTCGGCCGGCCGGTCGAGCCCGAGGTGTAGATGACCTGGGCGGCGTGCCCGGGCAGCAGGGGCGTGCGCCGCTCCGCCTCGGCGATGGGGCCGGGGTCGAAGGCGCGCACGATCGCGCGCTCCTCCGGGTCGTCCAGCAGCAGCGTCCGCGCGCCCGCCGGCAGGGCGTCGCGCACCGCGGCCTCGGTCAGCACCAGCGTGGCGCCGGAGTCCTCCAGCATGTAGCCCAGGCGGGCCGCCGGGTACTCCGGGTCGAGCGGCAGGTAGGCGGCGCCCGCCTTCAGCACGCCCAGCAGCGCCACCACCATCAGGGTGGAACGCTCCAGCGCCACGGCGACCACGTCCTCCGGCCCGACTCCCAGCGCGATCAGGCGCCGCGCCAGCTTGTTGCCGGCCGCCTCCAGGTTGGCATAGCTGAGCGGCGGCCCGTCGGACAGCAGCGCCGGCTCGTCCCGGCGGCGGGCGGCGGCCTCCTCGATCAGGTCGATCAGGCGCCCGCCCGGCAGCGGGGCCGAGGTGGCGTTCCAGCTGTGCAGCAGCTGGTGCCGCTCCGCCTCGCCCAGCAGCGGCAGCTCGGCCACCTTGCGGCCGGGCAGTTCCGCCATGGCGGCCAGGACCTGCATGATGTGCCCGACCAGCCGCTCCACCGAGGAGCCGTCGAACAGGTCGGCGTCGTACTCCACCAGCCCGTCCAGGCTGTCCTCCGTCTCGGTGAAGGACAGGGTCAGGTCGAAGCGCGCCGTCTCGCGCCGGATCGACTCCAGCTCCACCGACAAGCCGGGCAGCCGGGCGGCGTCGGCCAGCGGCGTGTTCTGCAGCACCAGCATGACCTGGAACAGCGGGCTCTCGCCCAGCACCCGCTCCGGCGCCAGGATCTCCACCAGCTTCTCGAAGGGCAGCTCCTGGTGGGCGTAGGCGCCCAGCGCCGTCTCCCGCACACGGGCCAGCAGCTCCGCCACGGTGGGGTCGCCGTCCAGGCGGGTGCGCATGACCAGCGTGTTGACGAAGAAGCCGACCAGCCCCTCCACCTCGCGCCGGGTGCGGTTGGCGACCGGGGTGCCGACCAGCACGTCGCGATTGCCGCTCCAGCGCGACAGCACCACCGACAGGCCGGCCAGCAGCACCATGAACAGGCTGACGCCGTGCCCCTGGGCCAGCGTCACCAGCCGGGTCCGCACCGCGCGGTCGACCGAGACCTTGACCAGCCCGGCGTGGCGCAGGCGGGAGGCGAGGCGCGGCCGGTCCGTCGGCAGGCCCAGCTGCGCCGGCGCCCCGGCCAGGGCCCGGCGCCAGTACTCCGCCTCGGCGGCCAGCGGCCCCTCGGGGTCGTCCAGCCGGGCGCGCTGCCAGACCGCGAAGTCGGCGTAGGCGATGGGAAGCGGGTCCAGGGCGGGTGCAGCCCCCTGGCGGAAGCCGTCATAGGCGAAGGCCAGCTCGGACAGGAAGACGCCGGCCGACCAGCCGTCGAAGGCGATGTGGTGGACGATGACGGCCAGGACGTGGTCCTCCGGCCCCAGCGCCAGCAGCTCCGCCCGGAACGGCATCTCCGCCGCCAGGTCGAAGCGGTGGCGCAGCGCCGCGTCCAGCGCCCCGGCGAGCGCGTCCTCCGCCACCGCGCGGCGCGCCAGCACGAACCCCTCGGCCGGCAGGACCGCCTGCACCGGCTCGCCGTCCAACAGGGGGAAGGCGGTCCGCAGCGTCTCGTGCCGGGCCACCAGCGCGGTCAGCGCCAGCTCCAGGGCCCCCGTATCCAGGGGACCCCGCAGGCGCAGCACCAGGGGCACGTTGTAGCGGGCGCCGCCGGCGTCCGTCGCCTCCAGCTGGTCCAGGAACCACAGCCGGCTCTGCGCGAAGGACAGGGGCAGCCGCTCGGGCCGCGGCAGCACCTCCATCGCCTCGGCGGCGGCGGCGTCGCGCAGGTGCTCCGCCAGCTGGGCCACGGTCGGGCTCTCGAACACGGTGCGCACGGCCAGTTCCGTGCCCAGCACGGCGCGCACCTGCGAGGCCAGCCGCGTCGCCAGCAGCGAATGGCCGCCGAGCGCGAAGAAGTCGTCGTCGATGCCGACGCGCTGCACCCCCAGCAGGTCCTGGAACAGCTCCGCCAGCACCTGCTCGCGCGCCTCGCGCGGGGCGCGGTAGGGCACCGACTTGTCGCCGCCCAGCTCCGGCAGCGGCAGGGCCTTGCGGTCGACCTTGCCGTTGGCGGTCAGCGGCAGCCGGTCGAGCCACAGGAAGGAGGCCGGGATCATGAACTCCGGCAGGGTCGCCGCCAGGTGCTGGCGCAGGACCGGGGCGAGTGCGGCCCCCTGGACCGCCAGCAGCGGGTTGTTGGCGTAGTCCGCCCAGTTGCGCGGCGCCGCGGGCGGCCGGGCGACGGGGGCCGGGGGCGGCTCCGCGCCGTTCCGCACGAAGCGGGCGTCGAAGCGCCCGGGACGGCGCCCGGCCGCCGGCGACAGCAGCGCCCGGTAGCCGTGCCGCTCCGCCATCCGGTGGAGGTCCTCGGGGTCGATGCCCGCGCGGGGCGCCGCCGCCACCTGGGCCGCCAGCTCGCCCACCGTGCCGAGGCCGGCGTGCTCGATCAGGTCCAGGCAGCGCAGCTCGTCCTCGACCCGGGCGTTCATCAGTCCGGCGACGCAGACGAGGTCGCCGCCGCGCGCCAGCAGGGCCTCCAGCGCGGCCGCCGGCATCCCCTCCCCGTCGGTCCAGTCGGCCTGGGCGGCCGAAGGTGCTGCACCGACGCGGAGGACCGCGGCGTAGCGGAACTTGGAAAGCTCGTTGCGGGCGGTGCCGCGCTGCAGCGCGAACTCCACCCCGGTGACGCGCGGGAACCGGTGGCGCAGCGCCGCGAACAGCGCCGGGTCCACCAGCATCTCGTTCTCGTTGCAGACCTGCCGGTCGACGGCGCGGCGCAGGTCGGCCGGGCTCTGGCCCGGGGCGGCGCGCCCGGCCTCGATCCAGGCGTGGAAGGCGCGCAGCAGGGTGAGGTCGCGGACGTCGCCCAGGAACACCGAGCCGCCGGGGCGGACCTTGTCGACGGCCTTGCCGATGACCTCCAGCAGGTAGTCGATGCCGGGGAAGTACTGGACCACGGAGTTGAGGATGACGGTGTCGACCGAGCGCGGCTCGACGTCGTCCAGCTCGTGCGCGCGGCCCTGGCGGGCCCTGACGGCGTCGAAGGCGGGCGCGTGGCGCGCCACCTGGCGCCGCACGTGCTCCACCGACGGGCCGTGGAAGTCGATGCCGAGATAGCTCTCGACGTGCGGCGCCAGGCGGAAGGCGAAGATGCCGCGCCCGCAGCCGATCTCCAGCACCCGGCGCGGGCGCAGCTCGAGGATCTGCGCGACGGTGTCGTCGGCCCAGGCGCGCATTTCGGCCTCGGGGATCGGCTTGCCGTCGTAGCTGCTGAGCCAGCCGCTGATGTCGAACAGCGGGTCGGCGGCGTCGCCGTCGAACTCGGCGCCGTCGTAGAGCGCCTGCCAGCTGTCGATCTGCCGGGCGGCCAGGTCGGCCGGCGGGGCCTCCTCCGCCGCCGCGGCGGGCGCGTCGGCCGGCGGCTCGTAGCCGGGCTCGGGCACGACGTAGCCGAACAGGCGGGTGTTGCCGGCGGCATCCGTGTGCGGCACCACCGAGGCGTCGCGCACGCCCGGGTGCTCCATCAGGCGCGCGGCGATCTCGTCGGGCTCGATGCGGAAGCCGCGGATCTTCACCTGACCGTCGATGCGGCCGATGAACTCCAGCTCGCCGTCCTCGCGCCAGCGCACGCGGTCGCCGGTGCGGTAGAGGCGCCCAGGCCCGAAGGGGTTGGCGACGAAGCGCTCCGCCGTCAGCCCGGGCCGCCCGAGATAGCCGCGCGACACGCCGGTGCCGCCGACATAGAGCTCGCCCGGCACGCCGGCCGGCACCGGCTGCATGCGGTCGTCCAGCACGTAGACCTGGGTGTTGCCCAGCGGCCGGCCGATCGGCGGCGCGGCGTCGCCGGACAGCGGCGCGCTGATGGTGCTGCAGACCGTGTCCTCGGTCGGGCCGTAGCCGTTGAAGAACTTGCGCCCGCGCGACCAGCGGGCGGCCAGCTCGCCCGGGCAGGCCTCGCCCGCCACCACGATGTGGGTGCAGCTGGACATGGAGCCGGCCGGCATGACCACCAGGGCGGAGGGCGGCAGCACCGCGTGGGTGATGCGGTGGCGGTCGAACAGCGCCGCCAGCGGTTCGCCCGGCATGCGCTGCTCGTCCGGCGCCATGACGAGGGCGGCGCCGGCGGCGAAGGCCATCAGCATCTCGAACACCGAGGCGTCGAAGCTGGGCGAGGCGAACTGCAGCACGCGGGACGCGCCCGTCACCTCCAGCCGGAAGACGATGTCGACGCCCAGGTTGACGGCGTTGCGGTGGGTCACGCCCACCGGCTTCGGCCGGCCGGTCGAGCCGGAGGTGTAGATGACGTAGGCCAGGTTGTCGCGCCGCAGCTGGCCGCTGCGCTCGGCGTCGCGCACCATGCCCGGCGGCAGGCCGGCGACGACGGCGCTCTCCGCCTCGTCGTCGAGGACGAGCTGCGGGGTGCCGGCCGGCAGGACGTGGCGCACGGACTGCTGGGTCAGGACCAGCTGGACGCGCGAATCCTCCACGATGTAGGCGATGCGCTTCAGCGGATAGGCCGGGTCGATCGACAGCACCGCGCCGCCCGCCTTCAGCACGGCGATCATGGCGACGATCAGGTCGGGCGTGCGCTCCATGGCGATGCCGACGGTGCAGTCCGGCCCGACGCCGAGGCCGATCAGCCGGCGCGCCAGGCGGTTGGCGCGGGCGTCGAACTCGGCATAGGTGACCTCGCGGTCGCCGTGGATCAGCGCGACCGAACCCGGCGTGCGCGCCACCCGGCCGGCGAACAGCTTCACCAGCGTGGCCGAAGGCGTCGGCGCCTCCGTCCGGTTCCACTCCACCAGCAGCCGGTCGCGCTCGGCCTCCGCCATCAGGGGCAGCTTCCAGACCGGGCAGTCCGCCAGCTCCCCCAGCCGCTCCAGCATCAGGCGGATCTGCCGCTCCAGGCGGGCGGCCCCCGCCTCGTCGATGACGCCGGGGTCGTGCTCGATGTCCAGCAGCGGGTCGCGGCCGGCGTGGTTGTCGCGGAGCGTGACCGCCAGGGGGCCCTGGACGATGCCCGTCTCCAGCCGGTCGGTGCGCTCCACCGGCACGCCGAAGGCGTGGTCGAAGCTGTGCCGGACCAGGGAGAAGGCGACCTCGAACAGCTGCCGGCGGCCGGCCTGGAACAGGCCCACCGCCCGGTTCAGGTCCGCCAGGGGATAGCGGTGGTGCGGGAAGCAGGCGCGCGCCTCCTCCGCCACCGCCCGCATCAGCTCCAGCAGGGAGGCCGAGCGGTCGACCCGCACCCGCAGCGGCGTCACCACCGAGTACATGCCGGCGGTCGCCTTGGCCGCCGGGGTCGGGCGGTTGTGCCGGGCCATGCCGACGACGATGTCGCCGGTGCCGCGCTCCCGCGCCAGCAGGGCGTAGACGATGCCGAGCACGACGCTCTGCAGGGACAGGCCGTTGGCGCGGGCGAAGGCGTCGGCGGCGTCCACCACGGCGCGCGGCACGGCGCTGCGCCGCCGCAGGCAGGCGGCGGCGAACTGGAAGCCCTGGCCGCCCCAGTCGAACAGCGGCGGCGGCAGGTCGCGGAAGCGGGCGCGCCAGAAGGCGGCGTCCGCCGCGTGGCGCTCGGACCCGGCATAGGCCCGGTCCTCGGCGACGAAGTCGGCGTAGGAGGGGGCGGCGAGCGACGGCTCGGTCCCCGCCAGCAGCGCCTCGTAGGCGCGGGACACGGCGGCGACGATGAGCGCCAGGCCGTGTCCGTCGCAGATCAGGTGGTGGCAGCTGAGGTGCCAGACGTGCAGGTCGGGGCCCAGCCGGACCAGCCAGGACGCCCACAGCGGATCGCCCGGGCGGACCGGGAAGGCGTGGGCGACGATGTCCCGGCTGAAGCCCTGCGCCCGCTCCTCCGCATCCGCCTGGCCGGTGAAGTCCACCAGGGGCACCTTCATCGACACCGACGGCAGGATCGCCTGCTCCGGAGCCGCCTCGCCCTCCGGCAGGACGATCCTGAGCGCGTCCAGCCCGGCCGCCGCGGTGTTGACCGCCTTCTCGAACAGGACCGGGTCGACCGGGCCCGGGATGCGCACCAGCAGCGCCAGGTGATAGAGCGCGGTGTCGGGATGGAGCTGCAGGTCGTGCCAGATGACGCGCTGCGGGGAGGACAGGGGCAGGCGGCCGAGGGCGGCGGGTGCCTGGGATGCGGTGGGCACGTCGGTCATGGGGCGGACCTCGCATGGGGGCGGCGCGCGGGCCCGCGGAGCCCGGCGCCGGGATCAACCTGAAGAAGAGGGGGCGGCCGTCGCCGGGCCGGTCAGTCCGCGCCGGCCATCTCGCGGCGCAGGCTGAGCGGGCGCATGTCGCGCCACACGCTCTCGACGAACGCGAGGCAGTCGGCCCGGCTGCCCGTCATGCCCGCCGGGCGCCATCCCGCCGGGACGTCCATGTCGGCCATCCACAGCGAATACTGTTCTTCCTCATTGACCAGGACCGTGAACACGGTCGCAGGGTCGGTCCAACGATCCTCATGCATGGGGAGCTCACTCGCGCTGTTCCCGGCCCCCGCTGACCAGGCATCGGTTCGACATGCCCTGCCTGTCGCCGGAACGGCGGCGGCAGCGTCATTTTAACGTGTTAACATTTCTATTACCACGCTACATAGGGAAGGCAACTCTCGTTTTCGCATCGCCGCGCCGGAATGCATGCACTGCGGCACCGCGAACACACCTGGCCGGACACGCGTATGACTCCCTACCGCGACCAGCATGGTCCCGGGGGAGTTAAGGATTGGTAAGCTTCCGAGAATTTCGCGGGCGGCGAGAGGGGCGGAATGTCCGCAAATTGCCCGGCGGCGCGCCAAAGGCGGTGACAAGGGCAGCGGGACGGCTACAATGAGGCGTTCGCACCTGGAGTTCGCATTCCTTGTCGTCCCGCTTTCCCGGCAATCCAGCAGTCCCGAACAGGGTCCGGGGCCTCGCGCCCGCCCGCGCGGCCATGCTTGCGGCCGCCGCGGCCGCGGCACTGCTGTCCTCCGCGGCGACGGCGCAGGTCGCCACCTCGGCCGGCACGGCCGGGGCCGACCCGCAGCACATCCGCCTCGGGCTGGAGTCGCTGGCGGGCACCGCGGACCCCCACCTCTACAACTCGCTCGACAACGCCAACCTGGCGGCACACCTGTTCGAGCCGCTGGTGCGGCGCGACCGCTCGCTGCAGCCGATCCCGGGGCTGGCCACGAAGTGGCAGGCCGACGACGAGCGGACCTGGACCTTCGTGCTGCGCCAGGGCGTGCAGTTCCACAACGGGACGGCCCTGGACGCTCAGGACGTCGTCTACTCCTTCTGCCGCATCCTGGCGCTGCCCGGCAGCGGCTTCCGCGGGGCGCTCAGGGGCATCACCTCGGTGGAGGCGAAGGATGCCGGCACGGTGGTGCTGCGCACGGTCAACCCCGACCCGCTGGTACCGCGCAACCTCACCTCCATCAGCATCATCGCGGCACCCGAGGGCTGGTCCGGCAAGTACGACCCGAACGGCTGCCGGCCGGAGGCTTGGCCCGCCACCGCCGAGTTCGACCGGGGGACCGCCGACCTCGGCAGCGGCCCCTTCCGCCTGACGAAGTTCGAGCCGGGTAGGCGGATCGAACTGGCGCGGTTCGACGGGTACTGGGGCGCCAAGCCGTCCTGGAACTCGGTCGCGATGGTCCCGCTGCCCGACCCCGGCGCCCGCGGGCGCGCCCTCATCAGCGGCACGGTCGACATCGTCAACGCCGTGTCGGCGGAGAGCTTCCCCTTCTTCGCCGGCCTGCCGAACCTGCACCTGGTCAGCAGCCCGCAGGCGCGGACGCTGGTGCTGAACCTCAACCAGCGCAGCGGCGCCATCGGCACGACGGGGGCGGAGAACCCCTTCTCCGACCCGCGCGTGCGCCGCGCCATCTCCTACGCCATCGACCGCCGTGCCATCAGCGAGAGGCTGATGCTGGGCACGGCGGTGCCGGCCGGCCAGTTGATCCCGCAGGGCATGTTCGGCTTCGATCCCGACCTGCCGGACAACCCCTACGACCCCGACCGGGCCCGCGCCCTGCTGGCGGAGGCGGGGTACGCCGGCGGCTTCGACGCGGAACTGATGTCGATCGAGCCGATGGCGAAGCTGTCGGAGGTGGTCGCGCGCTACCTCTCGACCATCGGCATCCGCACGCGGGTCAGCATCAAGCCGGCGCCGGAGGCCATGGCGCAGCTCGCCAAGCTGGATTTCCAGATGCAGGTGGGCGGCACGGTGCCGCTGACCGGCGAGTTCGGCTACACCGCGCGCGAGGCGCTGGCGACCCGGGACCCGCCCTCGGGCATGGGCACGCAGAACTACGGCGGCTACTCCAACCCGGAGCTGGACCAGCTGATCCGCACGGCGCTGGTCACCATCGACGACGGCAAGCGGCTCGACCTGCTGAAGACGATCGGCCGGATCGCGATGACCGATGTGCCGAAGGTGCCGATCCTCCACCTGCCCCGCACCTGGGCCATGCGCTCCGGCCTCATCTACGAGGGCCGCGCCGAGGGCATGACCCTGGCCCACGAGATCACCAAGGGCGACGTCGAGGTCCGCTGAGCCGGGCCGGGGGCGGGCTCGGCCGGGGTTCGTCGCATTGCGCCTGCGGCTCCATGCGACCTACGGGCATCTGTAGGTCGCATGGAGCGCAGCGCAATGCGACGCGTCGTGGCGGGCGACGCACGGTGGCGGGCGACGCACGGTGGCGGGCGACGCGCCATGGCGGGCGACGCGCCGCGCTGGGCGATGCCGCCGGTCCTCAGAACGCCGCGCGCAGCAGCAGGCGCACGTCGCGGCCGGGCTGCGGCAGCCGGTCCTTCAGGAAGGACGTCGCCAGCCGCACGTCGGCGTCGGTGAGGTTGCGGCCCTCCACCGCCAGGGTGAGGTCGGCACCGTCGAGCGGGTGCCAGTCGAAGCCGGCGTTCAGCACCAGGTGGTCGTCGGTCGGCAGCTCGAAGGCGGCGGTACGGTCCTGGCGGTCGGTCCAGGCCAGCTCCACCCGGCCCGACCAGGACACGTCCAGGTACTCCGCCCCGACCCGGACGGAGAGCGGCGGGATGCGCGGCAGCGGCCGGTCCGTGCGGTCGTCCTCGGCGCGGACGTAGTCCATGGCCGCGTCCAGCAGCAGGGCGCGGTCGCCCCGGCGCCACGCCTCCAGCCCCAGCTCCATCTCGACGCCGCGGAAGTCCGCGGGCACGGCGGCGTAGCGCACGACCGGCAGGCCGTCGCGCTCCTCGTCGGTGAGCGCCTCGTAGATGAAGTCGTCGTAGTCGGTGAGGAACAGGTTCAGCGAGCCGGTCAGGGGCCCGGCGGTGCGCTTCACGGTCGCCTCGAAGCCCAGCGCCGTCTCCTCGCCCAGCGCGCGGTCGCCGATCTCGTAGACGCCGGTGGCGACGTGCGGTCCGTCGGACAGCAGCTCCTCCGCGTTGGGCGCCCGCTCGGTGCGCGAGGCGGAAAGGCCGGCCAGCCAGCCGCCAGCGAACTCGTAGGCGGCGCCGGCCGACAGGTTGACGCCGGTCAGGCCGCGGTCGAAGCCGGGCGAGGACACCTCCTGCCGCTCCAGCCGCAGCCCGGCCTCCAGCGCCAGCGCGCCCAGGTCGTAGCGCTGCACGGCGAAGGCGCCCCACTGCCGGGTCTCGCTGGGCGGCACGAAGGCCTCCTCGCCGACGGCGCGGAAGTCGCGGCGCAGCGCCTGGGCGCCGACGGCGCCGGTCAGCCCGGCCACCGGCCGCTGCACCAGCTCCACCCGTCCCTCCCAGCCCTCGTTCAGGAAGCGGGTGCCGACCTCGTCGCCCTCCAGCTCCTTGTGCCCGTAGTCGGCCCAGCCGAAGCGCAGGCGCGCCGTCTCGAAACCGGGAAGCGGCTGGCCGACCTCGCCGATCAGGTCGAATCGGGTCTGGCCGAGGTCGACGCGGACGTCCTCTTCCTCCCCATGGCCGTGGTCATGGTCATGGTCGTCCTCCTCCCCGTGCTCCTCGCCCTCGTGGTCGTCGTGATGGTGTTCGTGGCCGGCGGGGATGCCGTAGCGGCTGTCCAGGCGGCCGACGCTGGCGCCGAGGAAGCCCCAGTCCGCCACCAGCGACAGGCCGGCGGTGGCGCCGGCCTGGTCGATGGCGCTGTTCTCCACCCGGCCCTCCTCTTCCTCCCCGCCGTCCTCCAGGGGCTCGGCGGCGCGCAGGTCGGCGGAGCGCAGCTTGCCGGGCGCCTCATAGTCGCCGGCCCGGCGGCGGAACCCGTCCACATGCGCCACCAGCGGCGTGGCCCCCAGCGCCAGGTCGAGGGCGGCGCTGCCCATCCCCTCCTCCGCGTTGGCGCCGTAGGACAGGCGCAGGCTGCCGGCCGCGCCGCCTTCCGGCTTCTCCTGCGGCACGCGGCCGTCCAGCACGTTGACCACGCCGCCGATGGCGTTGCTGCCGTAGAGCAGCGTGCCGGGGCCGCGCACCACCTCGATGCGCCGGGCGGTGGCCGGGTCGGCGGCGGGGGCGTGGTCGGGGCTGGTGGTGGAGGCGTCGATGCTGCCGATCCCGCCCACCAGCACCCGGATGCGGTCGCCGCCCAGGCCGCGGATGACCGGGCGCGAGGCGCCCTGGCCGAAGCCCGTCTGCGACACGCCGGGCAGCCGGTCCAGCGTCTCGCCCAGGGTCGGCGACTGCGCCCGGTCCAGCGCCTCGCCCGACAGCACGGAGGTTCCCTGCAGCACGTCCAGGCGGCGCGTGCCGAGCGGCGAGGCCGTCACCACGACCTCTCCCATGCCGGCGCGGCCGTGCCCGTCCGCATCCGCCGAATCGGCCCTGACGTCCGCGACCGCCGCCGTGTGCATGCCCGTCAGCGCCGCGGCCAGGACCGCCGCCTTCATCCGCCTCATCATCCGCTCCAACCCATCGAGGAGTGTTATGTTATAACGTTTCTCTAGACGGGCGGCGGCGGCGCGTCAACAGGGGCGTGGAGCCAATCGGGGCTAGCTGGTGCGGACCTGCGTGAGGACGGCGCCCTCGAGGTCGGCGCCCTCCAGCCGGGCGCCGCGCAGGTCGGCCCCGGTCAGGTCGGCCTCGCGCAGGACGGCGCCGCGCAGGTCGGCGTCGCGCAGGTTGGCCCGGCACAGGCGCGCGCGGGTCAGGCGGGTCGGCCAGCGGCGCGGCGGGTCGTCGGCGCTTTCCAGCATGCCGAGCCGGGCGCGCTCCAGGTTGGCGCCGACCAGGTGCGCCCGCTCCAGGTTGGCGCCGCGGGCGTCCACGCCGCCGAGGTCGGCCTCGCGCAGGTCGGAGCATTCCAGGTCGGCCATGACCAGCGAGCTGCCGCGCAGCACCGTGCCGCGGGCCAGCGCATAGCCCAGCTTGGCCGCCGTCAGGGTGCTGTTGGCGAGGTCCAGGCCCGACATCTCGCGGCCCGCCAGGTTGGCGCGGGCGCCGCTGCGCCCCGCCGCCTCCACCCAGACCGCGTGCGCCGCCACCGCCTCCGGCACAGGCATGTCGCCGGGCGCCTGGCCGGGCAGGACGGCGCCCTGGCGCTGCAGGTGCAGGATGGCGCCGACGTCCAGCACGGCGCCCAGGAAGTTCGCCCCCTCCGCCGTGCTGTCGTGCAGGATGGCGTCGGTCAGCACCGCGCCGGCGAAGTTCGCCTCGCCCAGCTGGGTGCTGGCGAGGTTGGCGCCCTCCAGGTTGGCGCCCTTGA
>DASPKT010000399.1:0-5239 GCA_035627915.1 Azospirillaceae bacterium | reverse complement strand
CTCGCCGGCGGGCACCAGCCAGCCGCTGTTCGGCGAGCGGCGCAAGGGCTCATGCGGCCTGCCGCTGCCCGGCGTGATGATCGAGATCGTTGATGTCGACGAGCCGACCAAGCTGCTCGGCGTAGGCGAAACCGGCGAGATCTGCATCTCCGGCCCGAACGTGATGAAGGGCTATTGGAAGAACCCGAAGACAACGGAGGAGGCCTTCGCCGGCGGCCGCTTCCATACCGGCGATGTCGGCAAGCTGGATCAGGACGGCTTCGTCTTCATCACCGATCGCAAGAAGGACATGATCCTGTCCGGCGGCTTCAACGTCTATCCGCGCGTGATCGAGGAGGCGATGTACGAGCACCCGTCCGTGGAGGAGGTGATCGTCGTCGGCGTGCCCGACGCCTACCGCGGGGAGGCGGCCAAGGCCTTCGTCAAGCTGCGCGCGGGGGCCGCCCCCTTCACGCTGGAGGAGCTGCGGGCGTTCCTGGCGGACAGGCTGGGCCGGCACGAGCTGCCGGCCCAGCTGGAGTTCCGCGACGCCCTGCCGAAGACCGCCGTCGGCAAGCTCTGGAAGAAGCCGCTGGCGGACGAGGAGCGGGCGCGCGCCGGCGGCGGGTAGGCGCCGTCGCCGTTGCGGGGTCGGCACCCCGCTTGCTATTGCCTTGGGGGTGCCAGAGCCGCCCCGGCCGCCAAGGAGCCCCGCCTGCGATGAAATCGGTGGTCCCCACCCACCTGGACGCCCCGCGCACCAACCTGCTGATGCGGTCGGGCCGGTGGGTGAACCTGTACGACCCCTCCCCCGCCGACATCGCGCTGGAGGACTGGATCGTCGGCGCGTCGCGCGTGGCGCGCTGGGGCGGGCAGACCCTGGGTGACACCGCCTACAACGTGCTGCAGCACAGCGTCGTCCTGGACGACATCCTCTCCACCATCGTGGACAAGCGCGCGTCCCCGGAGCTGCGCCGCGTCGGGCTGGCGCACGACCTGCACGAGGGCGGCGGCCTGGGCGACGTGGTGACCCCCTACGGCAAGCTGTTCGCCACCGCCGGGCTGAAGGAGGTCAAGGCGAGGCTCGACCGCGCGCTGTTCCTGGCGCTGGGCCTGCCGCACCCGCTGCCCGAGGCGTGGGCCGAGGCGGTCAAGCGCGCCGACATGATCGCCGCCGTGTCGGAGGCGGTGCAGCTGATGGGTTGGCCTGAACGCCTGGCCCGCCGCGACATCGGCCGCGGCTACCGCGGCAAGCTGTGGGAGGCGCCGATCCAGGTGCTGGACGAGCGGGCCAGCCGGGAGCTGTGGTGGGACCGCTGGACCGCGCTGGGGGGACGGCGCTGATGGCGGCGGGCCCGGCCGGGGGGATCGAGCTGGCGCGCGCGGCGCTGGCGCTCGACCCGTCCTCGGCCCTGGCCTGGACCTATCTCGGCGACGAGCTGGCAGCCTCCGACCCCGCGGAGGCCGAGGCCGCCTACCGCCGCGCGGTCGCACTCGACCCCGCCTTCGCCGACGCCCACAACCAGCTGGGCGTCCTGTTGCAGCGCCGGGGCGACCGCGCTGCGGCGGAGGCCTGCTACCGCGCCGCCGTCGCCGCCGACCCTTCCCTGGCCGCCGCCTGGGCCAACCTGGGCTTCCTGCGGCTGGAGGCGCGCGACATGGCCGGGGCGGAGGCGGCGCTGCGCCGCGCCCTGGCGCTGGAACCCGCCCTGGTGAAGGCACGCGGCGAGCTGGGTCTGGCGCTGAAGCACCAGGGCCGGCTGGAGGAGGCGGTGGCGGAGTTCCGCCACGCGCTGGAGGTGCGGCCCGAGGATGCCGACGCGCGGTTCAACCTGTCGCGCTGCCTGCTGCAAAGGGGCTACATCGCCGAGGGCTTCGCGCTGTACGACGCGCGCTGGCGGGCGAGCGAGTTCCCCTCCGTCCGCCGCGCTTTCGACCTGCCGGTCTGGAAGGGCGAGCCGCCGGCCGGCCGCCGCATCCTGGTGTGGGGGGAGCAGGGGCTGGGCGACGAGATCCTGTTCTACACCCTGCTGCCCGACCTGCTGGCGGCCGGCGCCTCGCTGGTCGTGGAGTGCGACCCGCGGCTGGCGGGCCTGATCGCCCGCTCCCTGCCGGAAGCCGAAGTGGTGCCGCGCCTCGACCCGCCGCACCCCCGCCTGGCCCGCGGCGACATCGACTTCCAGATACCGGCCGGCGGGCTGGCGCGGCGCCTGCGCCCCGGCCTCGTCGCCTTCGCCGGCCACCGGCCCTGGCTGCGGCCCGAACCGGAATTGGCCGCGCAGTGGCGCGCCAGGGTGGAGGCGCTGGGGCCGGGGCTGAAGGTGGGGCTCTGCTGGACCAGCCGGCTTCGGTCATCCGCGCGCGACCCCGCCTACATGGCGCTGAGGGACTGGCTGCCGCTGTTCCGGGTGCCCGGCGTGCGGGTGGTGAGCCTGCAATACAACGCGGCGGCCGTCGCCGGCGAGGTCGCCGCCTTCGAGGCCGCGACCGGCGCCGTGCTGCACCGCTTTGACGGCATCGACCTGGAGAACGACCTGGAGACGGCGGCGGCGCTCACCGCCGGCCTCGACCTCGTGGTGACCGCCCCGACCTCGGTCGGCGAGATGGCGGCGGCGCTGGGCGTGCCCGCCTGGCGCGCGGGGCCGCCCGGCGACTGGACCCAGCTCGGCACCGGCGTGCGGCCCTGGCATCCCGCCATGCGCGTCGTCAGCGGACCGCCGGGCGCGGAGCTGGCGGGCCGCGTGGCCGCGATGCTGGCGGGGCTGGCGCACCAGCCAGCCGGCATGCCAGCATCGCAGCCTGCCATCCTGCCTGTATCTGTCGCGCCCGAGCCCGCCGCCATGGAGCGCGCGCTGGCGCTGCACCAGGCGGGCGACCTCGCCGGTGCCGCGGCGCTGTACGAGGCAGTGCTGCGGGAGCGCCCCAGCGACGCCGACGCGCTGCACCTGCTGGGCCTGGTGCACCACCAGTCCGGCCGCCCCGAAGACGCCCTGCCGCTGCTGCGCCGGGCGCTTGAGGCGGACCCGGGCTTCCACCAGGCCCACAACAGCCTGGGCGCGGCACTCCTGTCCCTGGGCCGCCGGGAAGAGGCCGCCGCCTGCTTCCGCCGCGCCCTGGAGCTCAGCCCCGGCTACGACAAGGCGCGCGCCAACCTGGCGCGGGCGCTGGGCACGGGGTGAGGAGGGCGCTTCAGCGCAGCACGTCGATCAGCACCGCGAACAGCTCCTCCAACTCCTCGGAGCGCAGGCGGCGGCGGGTGCCGTTGCTGGTGAAGGTGTTGAAGATCTCGATGGAGTGGTCGATCTTGTTGAAGGCGCCGCCCATGGCGACGTAGTAGCCGCGCGTGTTGCGCAGGAACTTCTGGAAGTCGCCGGCCCCTTCCCTGCGGATGAAGAGCTTGCCGTAGCTCTCCCCGTATTCCTTGACGATCTGGGCGACGGCGAGCCAGTTCTCGCGCAGCTTCTGCTTGACCAGGTCGCAGCGGCCCTCGATCTCCAGCCGGATGGTGCTGCTGACATAGTCGGACGGGGCGGAGCCGTCCTTCAGCCAGGCGGCGAGGTCGCGGATCGCCTCGAAGCGGCGGTTGTACTGGAACTCGAAGAAGGTGACGCCCTTCCAGGCGAAGATGATCTCCGCCCCGTCCGACAGCGGCACCGACAGGGCCGAGAGCAGCGGGAACAGGCTGGAGATGTCGGAGCCGTCCCAGATCCGCTCGATGAAGTCGTCCACCCGCTTCATGCTGGCCGCCGACTTGTCGGTCAGGCCGAACTCGATCATCGGCTGGACCTTCTTGCGGACATGCTCGCGGATCGCGTTCCACTCGTCGTCGGTGATGCGCAGGTAGGTGTCGGGCACCTCGATCCCGAAGCGGCGGAAGTTCGTCTTCAGCAGGAACGGGTCGAGCGAGGGGGATTCCTTCAGCACCTGCAGGATGTTGCGGTCGGTCGTCGCGTCGCCGTGGCCGGACGCGCCGAAGGACTGGGCGAACTCCCGCACGATCGCCTCGAACCGGTTGTCGTTCAGCGACACCGAGGCGCCGCCGTCCAGGATGCGGTCGGCGTCGTAGGGGAAGTAGAGCATCGTGTCGATGGCGATGTCCTTGCCCCGCTGGCTCTTCCCGTCGAGCGCCGGCTCCTTGAAAAACACGCCGTAGTTCAAGGCCCTGACGGAGAACAGCGAGGCCGCTCCGCCGGCGGCCTGGGCCGACTTCGTGATGTCCAGAACGTTGAAGACCTTCGACGATCCCGACGTCAAGGTCAGCTTCAGCAGCTTCTTGTCCATGCCCCGCGACCAGGCCCCCGCCCCCGGTTCGTCCCGTTACTTCCGGGACTACTTTCTTTCGAATAGGCCACAGTTCCGGGGACGTGTCCAGGACACCGACTCGGGAGGGGCCCGGGCGGCCGGCGGTTCAGCCGAGTTCCAGGACGGAGCCGGCGACGTGGCGAATGCCCCCCTCGTCGGTGAAGTAGTAGACAACCAGCACCCGCCCGCCGCCCAGCTCCGCCGCCCAGGGATAGCCCACGTCCGGCCCGGCGGCATCCGCGCGGACCACGATCTCCGGCACCTCCTCCGGCTGTTCCCGGTCGGGATCGTACAGGCGGGCGCGGATGCCGTAGGGCGGGTGGCGCCAGCCATAGACCAGCAGCACCCGCCCGTCGCCAAGCGGCAGCGGGTCGTGGGGGTGGCCCCGCATCGCGTGCACCCGCGGCGGCGACCAGGTGGCGCCCCCGTCCTCCGACACCGCGGTGACCAGCCGGTCCTCCATCCCGACCGTGCGGTGGAAGGCGACCAGGCGCCCGGCCCGGGTCCGCAGCAGCGCCGGTTCAACCAGGCAGGCCGCACCGGCGGGATCGTAGGCGATGGTCCCGCCGTGGCGCCAGGACGCGCCGCCGTCGTCGGAGGCGAACAGGTGGCTGCCGCGGCGGCCGGAGGGGCCGTAGGCGTAGCTGGCCTGCAGCACGCGGCCGTCCGGCATCTCCACCGCCCGGCCGCGGATGGCCCCGCCCAGGTGCGGGCGCACGCCACTGACCGCGTCGGCCGCCCCCGGCACCGGCGGCAGGAAGGCGTGCGGGGTCCAGCTCCGCCCGCCGTCCACGCTACGCCGTGCATAGCCGCCCCAGAACAGGAAGAGGGTCCCGGTATCCTCCGCGCTGCCGACCAGGCCGCTGCCGGTGCGGCGCAGCAGGCCGGCGTAGCGGGCCGCCACCGGGTACCAGCAGAAGCCCGTCACCAGCACGCTGCCATCCTGCAATGCCAGCAT
>DASPKT010000398.1:0-16803 GCA_035627915.1 Azospirillaceae bacterium | reverse complement strand
GGGCGCTGGCGGCGGAGGACCCGGAGTTCGCCGAGGCCCTGGCGGCGCTGGAACCGCGCGCCGCGGAGGGGCTGACCCCCGCGGTGGCCCTTAAGGAGCGGTTCGACCGGCTGGCAGGCGAGATCCTGCGCGCCGACCGGCAGCGCACCGACGCCAGCTGGGGCGAGCAGGCGCTGGGCCGCATCGCCTCCCTCGTCACCGTGCGCCGGAGTTCCGGCGAGGTGGCGGGCAGCGGCACCGACGCCATCGTCGCCCGCGCCCAGAACGCGCTGGAGCACGGCGACCTGAAGCTGGCGGCGTCCGAGCTCGAGGCGCTGGAGGGTCCGGCGGCCGAGGTCGCCGCCCCCTGGCTGGCCGAGGCCAGGGCCCGGGTGGCGGCGGAGACGGCGGCGGCGGCCCTGGCGCAGCGCGCCGTGGCGATGCTGGCCGGCGGCGCCGCGGAGGGCACGCCATGAAGCGCGCGCTGCTCTATTTCCTGAAGCTGGGGCTGCTGGTCGCGGCCGCCGTCTGGCTGGCAAACCGGCCGGGCACCGTGGCGGTGGAGTGGCAGGGCTATGCGGTGGAGACCTCGGTCGGCATCGCGGCGCTGGCCCTGGTCGTGGCGCTGGTGGCGGCGTCCTGGCTGTACCTGCTGTGGCGGGCCCTGCTGCGCAGCCCCCGCGCCATCGGCCGCATCCGCGGGGAGAGCCGGCGGGTGCGCGGCTACCGGGCGCTGACCCAGGGCATGGTGGCGGTCGCCGCCGGCGACGCCCGCACGGCCGAGCGCTGCGCCGCCAAGGCCTCCTCCCTGCTGGACGAGCCGCCGCTGACCCTGCTGCTGTCCGCCCAGGCCGCCCAGCTGAACGGGGACGAGCAGGCGGCGGCGAAGTATTTCGAGGCGATGCTGCAGCGGCCGGAGACGGAGTTCCTGGGCCTGCGCGGCCTCTTGACCCAGGCGCTGCGCCGGGGCGACCGGGCTCGCGCGCTGGAACTCGCCCGCCGCGCCCAGGCGTTGGAGCCGAAGGCCGAGTGGCCGCTGCTGACCCTGGTGGAGCTGGAGGCGCGCCGCGGCGACTGGACCGCGGCGGAGGAGGCGCTGGACCGCGCCCAGCGCGCCAAGGCCCTGCCGCCGGAGCGGGCGAAGCACCAGCGCACGGCCCTGCTGGCGGAGCGCGCCCGCGCCGCCGGTGCGGCCGGCCGGCTGGACGAGGCGGTGGCGGCGGCGCAGAAGGCGCACGACCTCACCCCCTCCTCCGTGCCGGCGGCGGTGGAGCTGGCCCGCCACAAGGCGCGCGCCGGCAACGTGAAGGCCGCCCGCAAGGCGCTGGAGCAGGCCTGGCGCGCCGGCCCGCACCCCGACCTGGCCGACGCCTGGGGCGAGATCGAGGAGGGGGCCGACCCGCTGGCCCTGGTGAAGCGGTACGAGGCGCTGGTCGCCATCGACCCCGAGGCGCAGGAGGGGCACCTGGCGCTGGCCCGCGCCGCCATCCGCGCCCGGCTCTGGGGCCAGGCGCGCACGCACCTGGAGCGGGTGCGCAAGGCGGCCCCGACCGCGCGGGTCTACCTGCTGATGGCCGAGCTGGAGGAGGCGGAGCACGGCGACGGGCCGGGCGTGCGCCAGTGGCTGGCGAAGGTGCCGGGGGCGGACGCGGACGCCACCTGGGTCTGTGCCGGCTGCGGCGGCCCCGCCACGGCCTGGAGCGCGGTCTGCGGCCATTGCGGCACCTTCGACGCGCTGGAGTGGCGCACCCCCGGCACCCCCGTCCCCGGCCTGACCGGCGCCCAGCCGCTGGGCCCCGTCGCGGCGGCGACGGCGCTGCCCACCATCGTCCCCTTCGCGCCCCCGCTGCCGCCGGGGGCCCCCGGCACCGCATGAGCGGGCCGGCGCCGATGGACCGGGGGAGGACCCCATGTTCCTGCCCCTGACCGGCGGGCCGGACGCGCTGCTGGTGGTGCTGCTGGCGGTGGCGGTGGACGCGGCGCTGGGCGACCGCGGCTGGTTCGACCGGCTGGTCCCCTCCCCCGGGCGGGGCGCCGCCCGCGCGGCGGCCTGGTTCGACCGGCGCCTCAACCGCATCGACCGCAGCGACGCCGTGCGCGCCGCCCGCGGCACGCTGGTGACGCTCGCCATGGCCGGGGCCGCGGTCGCCCTCGGCCTCGCCGCCGCGCTGGCAGGGCGCGGCCTGCCGCTGGGCTGGCTGCTGGAGCTGGCGCTGGTGGTGCGCTGCATCGGCGTGCGCTGGCCCTACGCCCGGATGCAGGCGGTGCTGGACGCCGCCTCCGCCGGCGTCGAGGCCGGGCGGGAGGCGGTGGCGCCGATGACCCGGCGGCAGGTGTGGAGCCTGGACCTGCACGGGGTGGTCAGGGCGGCGGTGGAGGCGGCGGCCAAGGCGCTGGACCAGCGGGTGGTGGCGCCGCTGTTCTGGTACGCGCTGGCCGGGCTGCCCGGCATCCTGCTGTGGACGACGGTGGACGCGCTCGACGGCGTCATCGGCCATGCCGGGCCCCGCCATGCCCGCTTCGGCCGCGCCGCGGCCCTGGCCGACGACGCGATGAACTGGCTGCCGGCCCGCCTGACCGCCCTGCTGATCGCCGCCGCCAGCCTGTTCGTGCCCCGCGCCCATGCCGGCCGCGCGCTCGCCACCGCCGCACGGGAGGCGGGCCGCCACCCCGCGCGCAACACCGGCTGGCCGCTGGCGGCGATGGCCGGCGCGCTGGACCTCTCGCTGGCGGGCCCCCGGCGCGAGGGCGAGATGGTGGTCAGGGAGCCCTGGCTGGGCGCCGGCCGCGCCCGCGCCCTGCCGAAGGACCTCCGTCCCGCCATGGCGCTGTTCGCCGTCGCCTGCGTGCTGGCGGTCGGCCTGGTGGCCGCCGCGGCGCTGCTGGCCGCCTGGCTCTGACTGCTGCCGCCCGGCCTTATTCCACGTAGCCCTCGGGGAACAGGCTCTTCGGGTGGCCGTCGGGGTGCGGCTGCATCTCCGTCGTCGGCTCGCTGCCCAGCGGGTTCGGCCGCGGGATCGGCTTGCCGTCGAGCCCCGGCGGGGCGGCGCGCACCTTCTGCAGGGCGGCGTACAGCGCCTCGGGGTTCGCGTTGGTCGAGGTCTGCGCGTTGGGCGGCCGGGTGCCCTGCGGCGTCGGCTGCGGGTCCTGGCTGCGCTGGACCTCGGGCGAGGTCAGGCCCTTGCGCTCTGCCTCGTTGGGGTCACCCCCCTTGGGCGTGCGACGGGCGGCGTCCTGGTTCTGTAGATTTCCCTGGGCGCCCGCCTTCGCAGGCTGCTGGGCGGCAGGCTTCTGGGCCGGGGCCTGCTGGGCAAGGCCCGGCACGGCGAAGGCCGCCGGCAGCAGCAGGGCCGCGGCGAGGGCCAGGGTACGGGTTTTCAGGGTACGGGTCTTCAGGGGGCGTTGGGCGGGGCGCATGCGGGGATCTCCCCTGCGGATCGGGTTGGCGTCGCCAGGGTAACAGCGGCCGCCCCGGTCCTGCTCCGAAGCGCGCGTAACTTTCACGCCGGGCCGGTGTTACCCCGGTGAAAGACAAGGAAATCAACGAAAACGGCAGGCCCCCAAGGGGCCCGGGTCAGGGAGGAGCGAGGGGCGTGGACTTCGACGGTGCCACCGACCGGACCGACCTCAACCGCGCGCACCTCTACAGGCTGCTGGCGGCGCTGCTGGCGCGGCCGCCGGAGGCGCCGCTGCTGACGCTGCTGGCCGGTCTGGAGGGCGATCCGGCGCTGCCCCGCGGCACCGGCCTGGGCGAGGCGCTGGCCGCCCTGTCGCGCGCCGCCGCCGGCGCCGACCCGCGCGGGGCCGAGCGCGAGTACACCCGCCTCTTCATCGGCGTGCAGCGGGGCGAGCTGGTCCCCTACGCCTCCTTCTACCTGACGGGCTTCCTGCAGGACCGGCCGCTGGTGGCGGTGCGCCAGGACATGGCGCGCCTCGGCATCGCCCGGGAGCCCGGGGTCTGCGAGCCCGAGGACCATGCCGCCGCCCTGCTGGAGATGATGGCGGGCCTCGCCGACGGCAGCCTGGGGGCGCCGCGCGGGGAGCAGCAGGGCTTCTTCGCCCGCCACCTGGATCCCTGGATGGGGCGCCTGTTCCGCGACCTGGAGCGCGCGGAGGGCGCCGTCCTCTACCGGCCGGTGGGCACGCTGGGCCGGGTCTTCATCGAGATCGAGGCCGGGGCCTTCGCCCTGGCCGACGCGTGACGGAGGCGAGCATGAGCGGACGGGACGAGGACAATCCGGCGCCGGGGCGCCGCGACTTCCTGCGCGGGGCCGGCCTGGCCGGGGCCGCGGCGGCGGCGGTGCTGCCGGCCGTGCTGGCCGGCGGCGAGGCGGAGGCCAAGGAGAGCGAGCCCGAGCAGGTCAAGGCCCGCTACCGGGTCACCCCGCACATAGAGCGCTTCTACTTCCTGAACTCCCTGTAGGACCCGGGCGCCGCCCGGACCGGACCCGACACGACGCAGCCCAGCCCCCAATCCCGAAGGTGCGGCCATGTTGACCAAGCGCAGCGGCCTCAAGGCATCCCGTTCCACCGGTCTGGCGGCCACGCTCGCCCCGCCGCGCGACCGGCCGGAGGCGCTGACGAGGCGGTCCTTCCTGCGCAGCTCCGGCCTGGCCGCGGGCGGTCTGGCGGCGCTGGGCTCGGTCTCCCCCGGCATGGTGCGCAAGGCCGAGGCGGCGGCGCTCCAGCCGAACCAGGAGAAGATCCTGCGCAAGAACGTCTGCACCCACTGCTCGGTCGGCTGCACCGTCGTGGGCGAGGTGCAAAACGGCGTCTGGGTGCAGCAGGAGCCGGGCTGGGAGAGCCCGATCAGCCAGGGCACGCACTGCGCCAAGGGCGCATCCGTGCGCGAGCTGACCAAGGGCGAGCGGCGCCTGAAATACCCGATGAAGCTGGTCGAGGGGGAGTGGCAGCGCATCACCTGGGACCAGGCGATCGAGGAGATCGGCAACAAGCTGCTGGAAATCCGCCAGCGCCTGGGCCCCGACAGCGTGTTCTGGCTGGGCTCCGCCAAGTTCTCCAACGAGGGCTCGTACCTCATGCGGAAGATGGCGGCGCTGTGGGGCACCAACAACATCGACCACCAGGCGCGCATCTGCCACTCGACCACCGTCGCGGGCGTGGCCAACACCTGGGGCTACGGCGCGATGACCAACAGCTACAACGACATCCAGAACTCCAAGTGCCTGGTCATAATCGGCGGCAATCCCTGCGAGGCGCACCCGGTGTCGCTGCAGCACATGCTGCGCGGCAAGGAGAACAACCGGGCCCCCTTCATCGTCATCGACCCGCGCTTCACCCGCACCGCCGCGCACGCCACCGACTACGTGCGCATCCGGCCCGGCACCGACATCCCCGTGGTGTGGGGCATCCTCTGGCACATCTTCGAGAACGGCTGGGAGGACAAGGAGTACATCGCCCAGCGCGTCTACGGCATGGACGAGGTTCGCAAGGAGGTCGCGCGCTGGACCCCCGACCTGGTGGAGAAGGTCACCGGTGTGCCGGCGGAGCAGCTGCGCAAGGTCGCCCAGGTCATGGCGGAGCACCGGCCGGGCACGCTGATCTGGTGCATGGGCGCCACCCAGCACACGGTCGGCACCGCCAACGTCCGCGCCTTCTCCATCCTGCAGCTGGCGCTGGGCAACATCGGCGTGGCCGGCGGCGGCGCCAACATCTACCGCGGCCACTGCAACGTGCAGGGCGCCACCGACCTGGGCCTGGACGTCACCACCCTGCCCTCCTACTACGGGCTGGCCGAGGGCGCCTGGAAGCACTTCGCCCGCGCCTGGGACGTCCCCTACGAATGGCTGCTGTCCCGCTTCGGGACCGAGACCATGTCGCGGGACGAGAAGAAGAAGCTGATGGAGCAGAAGGGCATCCCGACGACGCGCTGGTTCGACGCCACCGCCGCGGAGCCTGGGCAGGTCGAGCAGCCCAACCCCATCCGCGGCATGGTCGTGATGGGCCACGGCGGCAACACCGTGACCCGCATGCCCGACCAGCTGAAGGGCATGGAGGCGCTGGAGCTGCTGGTCGTCATGGACCCGCACCCCACCAGCTTCGCCGCCGTGACCCAGCGCCGCAACGGCACCTACCTGCTGCCGATCTGCACCCAGTTCGAGACGGAGGGCAGCCGCACCTGCTCCAACCGCTCCGTCCAGTGGGCCGAGCGCATCGTCGACCCGATCTTCGAGTCCAAGGACGACTACGAGGCCATGTACCTGCTGTCCCGCAAGCTGGGGTTCGAGCAGGAGCTGTGCAAGCACATCAAGGTGGTGAACAACCGGCCCGATCCCGAGGACATCCTGCGGGAGATCAACCGGAGCTGCATCTCCACCGGCTACACCGGCCAGTCGCCGGAGCGCCTGAAGCTGCACATGAAGCACCAGGCCGACTTCGACCGCATCACCATGCAGGCCACCAAGGGCCCGCTGAAGGGCGACTATTACGGCCTGCCCTGGCCCTGCTGGGGGCATCCGGAGTGGCGCCACCCGGGCAGCCCGGTGCTCTACGACACCTCCAAGCACGTGATGGAGGGCGGCGGCACCTTCCGCGCCCGCTTCGGGGTGGAGCGCAACGGCCAGACGCTGCTGGCCGAGGGCAGCTGGTCCAAGGGCTCGGAGATCGAGGACGGCTATCCTGAGTTCACCATGGCCGTGCTGAAGAAGCTCGGCTGGGACAAGGAGCTGACGGCCGACGAGCGCCGGGTCATCGAGATGATCGGCGGCGAGAAGGTCGACGACGTCTCGTGGGCGACGGACCTGTCCATGGGCATCTCCCGCGTCGCCATCAAGCACGGCTGCCTGCCCTACGGCAACGCCAAGGCCCGCGCCGTGGCCTGGAACCTGCCGGACCCGGTGCCGATCCACCGCGAACCGATCTACACCCCGCGCCTGGACCTGGTGGGCGAGTTCCCCGCCATCGAGGACCGCCGCGACTTCCGCCTGCCGCACCTCAACCGCTCCGTCCAGAAGGCGGCGGCCGACGCCAAGGTGCCGGACAAGTACCCCTTCATCCTCACCTCCGGCCGGCTGGTGGAGTACGAGGGCGGCGGCGAGGAGACCCGGTCCAACCGGTGGCTGGCCGAGCTGCAGCAGACCATGTTCATCGAGATCAACCACCAGGACGCCGAGCGCATGGGCGTCGGCGAGGGCGACTGGGTCTGGGTGCACAGCCCCGAGGAGGGCAAGGCCAAGGTCCGCGCGCTCGTGACCGAGCGGGTGGGCCGCGGCGTGGTCTTCATGCCCTTCCACTTCAGCGGCTTCTGGCAGGGCGAGAGCCTGCGCCGGCACTACCCGCCGGGCACCGACCCCATCGTCCTGGGCGAGCCCTGCAACGGCGTGACGACCTACGGCTACGACCCCGTGACGTTCATGCAGGAAACCAAGGTGACCCTGTGCCGGGTCGAGAAGGCCTGACGCGAGCGACAGCCCAGGGAGGGCTCTGACCAATGGCGCGCATGAAGTTCCTCTGCGACTCGGAGCGCTGCATCGAGTGCAACGCCTGCGTCACCGCCTGCAAGAACGAGCACGAGGTGCCCTGGGGCATGCAGCGCCGCCGCGTGGTGACGCTGCAGGACGGCCAGCCGGGCGAGCGCTCGATCACCATGTCGTGCATGCACTGCACCAGCGCGCCCTGCGCCGCGGTGTGCCCGACCGACTGCTTCTACGTCACCGCCGACGGGGTGGTGCTGCACGACAAGGATCTGTGCATCGGCTGCGGCTACTGCTTCTATGCCTGCCCCTTCGGCGCCCCGCAGTACCCGCAGGCCACCAACTTCGGCGGTCGCGGCAAGATGGACAAGTGCACCTTCTGCGCCGGCGGGCCGGAGGCGGACAACAGCCCCGAGGAATACGCCAAGTACGGCACCAACCGGCTGGCGGAGGGCAAGCTGCCGCTGTGCGCGGAGATGTGCTCCACCCGCTCGCTGATGGCCGGCGACGGCGACGTGCTGGCGGCACTCTACCAGGAGCGCAGCGCCCGGCGCGGCTACGGCTCCGGCGCCTGGGGCTGGTCGGTCGCCTACGGCACGGACCAGGGCGACAGCTACGCCCCCGGCGGCAGCGGCAATACCGAGACCTGAGGAGGGGGACCCCGAGATGGCACGCGCGCTCTTCCGCATCCTCTCCGCCGGCCTCATCGCCGCCCTGCTGGGGCTGGGGCCGATCCTCGCCGCCCAGGCCTTCGCCCAGGTGTCGGAACGCGCCGGGGCCGGCGCCGACCCCAACCAGCCGGTGCCGCCGGGGCTGGAGTCGCGCACGCCGTCGCCGCAGATGACCAAGCCCGGCGACGTGCCGCTGGACATCCCGCACGAGGACAAGGTGGTGGGCCGCGTCTCCATCCCCGACGCGAAGCTGGCCGTGCTGGTCCAGCCGGAGGGGCGGGAATGGCGAGCCTTCCGCATGGAGACGCTGCAATGGGTCGCCGGCGGGCTGATCCTGTTCACCGTGGTGGCGCTGCTGGCCTTCTACCTCATCAAGGGCCGCATCCGCATCGAGCGGGGCCGGTCGGGGCGCTGGGTCCCGCGCTTCGGCTTCTTCGAGCGCTTCGCCCACTGGACCACGGCCGTCAGCTTCATCGCGCTGGCGCTGTCCGGCATGGTCATCACCTTCGGCCGCTTCCTGCTGATCCCGCTGATCGGCCACGACGCCTTCTTCGTCGCCGCCGACGGGGCGAAGTACCTGCACAACTTCTCCAGCCTGCCCTTCGTGCTGGGCATCGTCGTGATGTTCCTGGCCTGGGTGCGCGACAACATCCCCGAGAAGGCCGACGTCGTCTGGATCCGGACCCTCGGCGGCATGGGCCGTGGCGGCCACGCGGAGCACCCGGAGACCGGGCGCTTCAACGCCGGGCAGAAGGGCATCTTCTGGGGCGTGGTGCTGGGCGGCGCCGCCGTCGCGGTCACCGGCTACATGCTGATGACGCCCTTCGCGGTGACCGGCATCGGCGGCCAGCAGATCCTGCACGTGGTGCACGCGCTGCTGGCGGCGCTGATGATCGCCATGATCCTGGCCCACATCTACATCGGCACGGTGGGCATGGAGGGCGCCTTCGACGCCATGGGCCGCGGCGAGGTGGACGAAAACTGGGCCATCGAGCACCACCGCGGCTGGTACGAGGCCCAGCGCCGCCAGGTCCCCCCGGCCGGCGTGGGCACCACCTACCGGGCGGGGGCCGAGTAGGCGGTGGTAACCGGACGTGCTATGGTCCCGCCATGACCGCACGCCCCAAGCCCTCGCCCGCCTCCGTCCCGGATGCCTGCGCCGAGGATGACCGGAAGACCGAAGCCGCGCTGGCAGATGCCAGGGCCGGCATCGGCATCCCGTTCGAGGAGGTCGGCGCCTGGGTGGAGTCCTGGGACACGGAGGACGAGCTTCCAGAACCCAAGGCGCGCAAGCTGCTCTGAGCCGCGCCGGCCGTGCCATACCGCGTGATCCTGACCAGGCAGGCCGCCGCCGACCTGACCGCGGTGCGGGCTTGGCATGGACGCGGAGGGATGCCCGCGAAGGCGCGCGTGGCACACATCCTTTCCGCGATCCGGGAACTGTCGGATGCTCCTTCACGATGGCCGCGGGATGACCGGGAACCGTCCCTGCGCATGCGGATCGTCGAAGGGCACAGGATCAGGTTCCTGGTGGACGAAGGTGCCGGTACCGTCGTCATTGTCCGCGTGCGCGGACCCTGGCAGGACCTGCCCTGAAGCGCCTCAGTAATTCCAGCCGCGCTCGTTGGCGTCGCCCTCGTGGCCGGGGCGGGCGCCCTCGGTGCTGAAGGCGTCGACGGACTGGCGGGCGAGCAGGCTCTCCAGCACGAAGCCGGTCGCCACCGCCGCGACGCCGTAGAAGACCAGGGCCGCCAGGAATGCCTTCATGATCCGGTACCTCCCGCTTCGCCAACAGTGGGACCGGGCGGGTGTTGCGTCCATTCCTCCAAACGGCGGACCACCAACGGGCGCGGCGGCCCGGGATGGGCGAGGCAGGCGGCATAGCCGTCGCCCGCATCCAGGGCCCGCACGGTCCATCCCCCCGGCGGCGGCGGGCGGGAGCGGTCGTGGACGAGGCGCAGCTCCTCCCCGTCGGCGATGGCGAAGCAGGTCTCGCGCAGCGGGTGCCCGATGCCGGTGCCGAGCGCCTTGATGTAGGCCTCCTTGGCCGTCCACAGGCGGAAGAAGACGGCCGCCGCGCGGTCGGGCGGGGCCGCCTCCAGCGCCGCCATCTCCTCCGGCGCCGCCACCATGCGCCCGACGCCGCGCCAGTCCACCTTGCGGTCCAGCGCCTCCACGTCGACGCCCAGTTCCACCCCGCGGGCGAGCGCCACCAGGACGCGCCCGCCGGTGTGGCTGAGGTTGAAGCGCAGGTCGGCGGTGGGGGCCGCCAGGTGCGGCTTGCCGCCGGGCGCGGCCGCGAAGGCCAGGGTGCGCGGGTCCAGGCCCAGCGTGCGGCCCAGCACTAGGCGCAGCGCCCCGCGGGCGACCGTGTGCAGCGCCCGGTCCCGCTCGAAGCGGAAGCGCGCCATCCGAGCGCGCTCCTCCGCGTCCAGCAGCGCCTCCAGCATGGGCAGCGCCTCTGCCGCCGCGCGCGCGGCGTCCACCACCCAGACCGTGACGGCGTCCCTCTCTCCGCTTGCCCGCATCGACCCCGGTTCCCCCATGGCGCGCCGGAGCGGAGCAGAAATGTCGCGACGGCGCAAGTCTGCGCAATCTTCGTGCACAATCTGGTGGCGGTTCTACCCGTTCGGGTTAGTATTTGGGCAGAAGCGGGCCCGCCGGGGGAGCGGCGGCCCGGGGCCCGGCCGGCGGCACGGCCCTTGCTTCGCTGCCGTGCGGGGACGAGCAGAGGCCGGAGGGGCCATGACGAAGACCGGGGTGCGCCCCTTCGACGAGATGACCGAGGCCGGCGGCGTGCGCCCGCCCTACGAGGCGGTGCGCCGCTGGCTGGAGGAGATGCCGCCCGACCTGCTGGAGCTGAAGCGGCGCGAGGCGGAGATCCTGTTCCGCCGCATCGGCATCACCTTCGCCGTCTACACCGAGGGCGGCGACCCCGAGCGCCTCATCCCCTTCGACATCATCCCCCGCGTCCTGGACCGCGCCGAGTGGGACACGATGCAGCGCGGGCTGGAGCAGCGGGTGCGGGCGCTGAACGCCTTCCTGACCGACGTCTACGGCCCGCGCGACATCCTGCGCGCCGGCCGCATCCCGGAGGAGCTGGTCCTGCACAACGAGGGCTTCCGGCCCGAGATGCAGGGCTTCACGCCGCCGGGCGGCGCCTACACCCACGTCGCCGGCATCGACCTGGTGCGGGTGGGGCCGGACCGGTTCTACGTGCTGGAGGACAACTGCCGCACGCCGTCGGGCGTCTCCTACATGCTGGAGAACCGGGAGGCGATGATGCGCCTGTTCCCGGAGCTGGTCGCCCGCCACCGCGTCGCCCCCGTCTCCCACTACCCGGAGGAGCTGCTGGACACGCTGCGCTCGGTGGCGCCGCCGGCCTGCAAGGGCCCGCCGACGGTGGTGGTGCTGACCCCCGGCTCCTACAACAGCGCCTACTACGAGCACTCGTTCCTGGCGGACGAGATGGGGGTGGAGCTGGTGGAGGGGGCCGACCTGTTCGTGGACGGCGGCTTCGTCCACATGCGCACGACCCAGGGGCGGAAGCGGGTGGACGTGATCTACCGCCGCATCGACGACGACTATCTGGACCCGCTGGCCTTCCGGCCGGACAGCGCGCTGGGCGTGCCGGGCCTGTTCGCCGCCTACCGCGCCGGCAACGTCACCCTGGCGAACGCGGTCGGCACCGGCATCGCCGACGACAAGGCGGTCTATCCCTACGTGCCGGAGATGATCCGCTTCTACCTGGGCGAGGAGCCGGTGCTGGCGAACGTGCCGACCTACCTGTGCTCGCGCGCGGACGACCTGAAGTACGTGCTGGAGAACCTGCACGAGCTGGTGGTGAAGGAGGCGCGGGGGTCGGGCGGCTACGGCATGCTGATCGGCCCGCACGCCAGCGCCGCCGAGCGCGAGGAGTTCGCCCGCCGGCTGAAGGCGCGGCCCGGCGACTACATCGCCCAGCCGACGCTGGCCCTGTCGACCTGCCCGACCCTGGTGGAGCAGGGGGTGGCGCCGCGCCACGTCGACCTGCGCCCCTTCGTCCTGACCGGCAAGGACATCCGCATCGTGCCGGGCGGGCTGACCCGCGTGGCGCTGCGCGACGGCTCCCTGGTGGTGAACTCCAGCCAGGGCGGCGGCACCAAGGACACCTGGGTACTGGAGGGCTGAGGCGATGCTGAGCCGTACCGCCGACAGCCTGTTCTGGCTGGCCCGCTACATGGAGCGGGCGGAGACCGTCGCCCGCATCGTCATGGTCGGCCACCGCATGGCGAACCTGGCGCTGTCCCTGGGCAACCCGGGGAACGAGTGGCGCTCCACCCTGGTCGCGTCGGGCTGCGAGCCCGGCTACCTCGCCCGCCATGGGGAGGTGGTGCCGGCCAAGGTGGTGGACTACCTGGTGCGCGACCCGGAGAACCCCTCCAGCATCGCCTCCTGCCTGGAGACGGCGCGGCGCAACGCGCGGGCGGTGCGCACCGCGCTCACCGTCGACATGTGGGAGGCGCTGAACGAGACCTGGCAGCAGACACGCGCCATCAAGCCGGCCGACCTGGCCTCGGACCGGCTGACGACCCTGCTGGAATGGGTCAAGCAGCGCTCGCTGCTGTTCGCCGGCGCCTATGCCAGCACCATGCTGCGCACCGACGCCTACTGCTTCACCCACCTGGGCACGGTGCTGGAGCGGGCCGACAGCACCGCCCGGATTCTGGACGTGAAGTACCACGTGCTGCTGCCCAGCCACGAAGGCGTGGGCGGGGTGCTGGACCATTACCAGTGGCAGTCGATCCTGCGCGCCGTGTCGGCGCTGCGCAGCTACCACTGGGTCTACAACCAGCGCCTCCAGCCCTGGCTGATCGCCGAGCTGCTGATCCTGCGGCCGGAGATGCCGCGCTCGCTGGTGGCCTGCACCGGGCAGGTTGTGGAGGAGCTGGACCGGCTGGCCGCCGCCTATGGCGGGCGCCACGGCGAGTGCCACCGGCTGGCCGGCGAGATGCACGCGCGGCTGAAATACGGCCGGGTCGAGGGCATCTTCCAGTTCGGGCTGCACGAATACCTCACCGAGTTCATCGACAACACCGGCCGTCTGGGGCAAGAGATCAGCAGCCTGTACCTCTCCGCCTGAGCGAGCGCCGCCATGCGCCTGTCCGTGCGCCACGTGACCGAGTACCGCTACGACGGCCCGGGCCGCTCGCTGGTGCAGGTGCTGCGCCTGGCCCCCGGCCCACACGAGGGGCAGCGGGTGCGGCACTGGCGCGTCGCCGCCGACCACGGCCAGGCGCTGCAGCCCTTCACCGACGGCTACGGCAACCTCTCCCACCTGCTGACCCTGCACCGGCCGCACCAGGGGCTGCGCATCACTGTCGAGGGGGAGGTGGAGACCGACGACACCGCGGGCGTCGTCCGCGGCGCCGCGGAGACGCTGCCGCCCGCCTTCTTCCTGCGCACCACCGCGCAGACGGCGCCCGACGACGCGCTGCGGGCGCTGGCGGCGGATGCCGCGCGGGAGGCCGGCGGCACGCTGGCCCGGCTGCACGCCCTGATGGGCCTCGTGCACGGCCGCGTCGCCTACCGGCTGGGCATGACGGGTGCGGCCACCACGGCGGCGGAGGCGCTGGCGGGCGGGTCCGGCGTCTGCCAGGACCATGCCCACGTCATGCTGGCGGCGGCGCGCCTGATGGGCGTCCCCGCCCGCTATGTCGGCGGCTACCTCTGGCCCGGCGTGGACGGGCGGGAGGAGACGGCCAGCCACGCCTGGGCGGAGGCCTGGGTGGAGGGGCTGGGCTGGGTCGGCTTCGACGCCGCCAACGGCCTCTGCCCCACCGACCGCTACGTCCGCGCCGCCGTCGGGCTGGACTACGGCGACGCCGCTCCGGTGCGCGGCGTGCGCCACGGCGCCGGCCGGGAGACGCTGACGGTGGCGGTCCGGGTCGACGATGCCGTACAAGGTCGGTCCCGGCCGGACGCGGCCGGGCAGCAGCAATGACGGGCGGCATGCCGGCCGGGACAAGGGGACGATGACCTACTGCGTGGCCCTGTACCTGAAGGACGGGCTGGTCATGCTGTCCGACACCCGCACCAACGCGGGCGTCGACCACATCTCCAGCTTCGGCAAGATGCACCTGTTCGAGAAGCCGGGCGAACGCTGCATGACCCTGCTGGCGGCCGGCAACCTCGCCATCACCCAGGCGGTGGTGAACCTGCTGCGCGAGGGGGTGGAGCTGGGGGAGGAGCAGGCGACGCTCGCCACCGTGCCCACCATGTTCCGCGCCGCCCAGCTGGTGGGCGCCGCCGTCCGCCAGGTCTACCGCACCGACGGCGAGGCGATGCAGGCGCAGGGGGTCGGCTTCGACTGCTCGTTCCTGCTGGGCGGGCAGGTCAAGGGGCGGGCCATGCGCCTGTTCCAGATCTACGCCGCCGGCAACTTCATCGAGGCGACGCCCGACACGCCCTTCTTCCAGATCGGCGAGCACAAGTACGGCAAGCCCATCCTGGACCGTGTCGTCAGCCACGACACGGCGATCGAGGACGGGGTCAAGCTGGTGCTGATCTCCATGGACAGCACGCTGCGCAGCAACCTGACGGTCGGCCTGCCCATCGACCTCGCCATCTACCGCCGCGACGGGCTGAAGCTGGACATGCGCCGCCGCATCGGCGAGGACGACCCCTATTTCCGCACCGTCCGCGACCGCTGGTCCGCCGCGCTCCGCGACGTCTACCGCTCCATCCCGACGCCGGACTGGGAGTGAGGGGCGGGGGATTGGCACCTCAGGGAGAAGGTTCCAACAGCACGCTTGACGGCGTTAATTTTTTACCGC
This sequence comes from Azospirillaceae bacterium, assembly GCA_035627915.1. Lineage (GTDB taxonomy): Bacteria > Pseudomonadota > Alphaproteobacteria > Azospirillales > Azospirillaceae > DASPKT01. Next base: position 1,905 of record DASPKT010000398.1, on the reverse strand, counting down.
ATTAATGAGGTAGAAAATTAACGCGGGGCTGACATGAAGGCCGTTCGAATTTATGCCGAACCTGCCGAGATCGAGGATCGGCTTGCGCAGTTCGGCCTTGTGAAGGCTGACTTTTTTCCTGTCATTGAACAGGTTGTTGCTGCTCGAGCAGACACAATCCCAATCGATGCCGCAGGAGCGGCCGGCCAAAAAGCATATCTGGCGGGGGTGCGTCATTCACGCCTTATGTTGATGTCCAAGGGGTACATTCCTGACAGCACTGGACGCATTGAGTCCTCTCTTCACCCCGAGACAGGCGTGAAGATCGTCTATCAAAACGTTGACTTGGCTTGCTCCAAGGCAAAAGGGCCTCAGGCAATTAGTGGAAAGGGCCCTGCGGCAGATCGTATGATCGAAAAGGCCCAGGGCTTCCTCTTTCAACTGGACGACATACCAGAAGCAATAAATTCTAAAGTGCTAAACAATGCCGTTTGGTTCCTTTGTGTTGCCGTTAACGGAGAAAGTGTCACTGCGGAGCTTTCACTTCCTGTCTCTATCGAGAACCAGAATTTTGGCCGCTTCGTTGAACGTATTTTCCTGGTCAAATCTGGGGAATGGGATCCCACGAAGGTGGCGCCGTTGCCATCTGCTAATGACGACTACGAACTTGTGATATCCAGAAAAGAATAAAGATGCAGTTCAATCCGGAGAGACTAGAACTGGCGCTTCGGAGGCGCCGGCTTACTGCCGCGACGCTGGCGGATAGGATTGGATTCACATCTGTGAGCCTTTCACGCATTCGAAATTTACGGCAAGTCCCACCACGCGAAACCGTTGAGAGAATCGCAGAGGCTCTGAGCTACCCAATTGAATTCTTCTATGGTGACTGCATTGACTCAGTGGATGAGAACTCCGTCAGTTTCAGGAGTCTCTCGTCAGTTACCTTGCGAGAGAAGCATGCGGCCATTGCCGCGGGATGCTTAGCGTATTCCGTTGCCGATTGGCTTAAATCTCAATATAATTTGCCTAATGCTGATCTTATTGATTGCAGCCAAGAACGCGACCCTGCTGCGGCAGCAAGATCTCTGCGGCAGCATTGGAGCCTAGGCGAGCAGCCGATAGGAAATATGATTAAGTTGCTCGAATCACGGGGTATTCGAGTATTTTCCCTTGCTGAGAACACGAAGAATGTTGATGCTTTCTCATGCTGGAGAAATGAAGAGCCCTACATATTCCTGAATACTTTTAAATCAACTGAGAGAAGTCGATTTGATGCAGCGCACGAATTAGGTCACCTCGTTCTTCATAAGCACGGGGGATCAAACCAAGGACAACAAGCTGAAGATGAAGCAAATTCATTTGCCTCATCATTCTTGATGCCAAAAGCTGACGTCCTGTCGCAGATGCCCAGGGTACATACACTAAATCAGATCATTGCAAGCAAGAAGCGGTGGGGAGTTTCTGCTGCCGCTTTAATATATAGACTCCACAAAATTGGTGTTATTTCTGATTGGCAGAATCGTACCTTCAATATCCAACTTAGGACGAACTATGGCAGTACAGAACCAGATAGTCTTCCTCGAGAAATTTCAGTTATCTGGAAGATGGTTCTGGATGATCTCTGGAAGCACGGCATCCCAAGAAATAAGATCGCGGACGAACTGCGCCTACCACAAGAAGAGCTTGAGAATCTACTTTTCGGCCTAACGTCTGGGCCTGATCTTCATCGCCCAGCCGTAGGGAAGCCTTCATTATCAGTTATTGAGGAAAAGTAGGGCTTCACCATCACCCCTCCCCGTACCTGATCTCCACCACCTCGACCTCCTTCGGGCCCTCCGGCGTGCGCACGGTGACGACGTCGCCGACGCGGGCCTTCAGCAGCGCGCGGGCGATGGGGGAGACCCAGCTGACGCGGCCCTCGCCCAT
>DASPKT010000397.1:0-6234 GCA_035627915.1 Azospirillaceae bacterium | reverse complement strand
GACCCGCCGGCGCAGGAGGGCGGCACGCCCGGAGAGGGGTTGACAGCCGCCCTATTTTTGCATTCAAGTGCAAAATCATGAGAACGGCGCACGGCCGGAGGAGACGACCCGCGATGCCCGCTGCCCGCATTCCCGGCGCCATGCCCGGCGCGACGCAGGATCGGCCGTGAGCCGGCGCACGGCCCTGGCGGCCCTTCTCGGCGCGGCACTGCTGGCGGCCGCCGGCGGCACCGCACTTCTCGGGGCGGGGAATGCGACGCGTGCGCCTGACGGGGCGGACTGGCCGGGCTACGGCGGGCCGGACGAGAACCACTACAGCCCGCTCGCCCAGATCACCGACGCCAACGTGGACCGGCTGGGCCTCGCCTGGCATTTCGACATCGACACGGCGCCCAGCAGCCTGACGGCGCCGGTCGCGGTGGACGGCGTGCTCTACTTCGCCGCCGGGCACGGCGTCGTCCACGCGCTGGACGCCGTCTCCGGCCGGCTGCTCTGGAAGCACGACCCGGAGGCCTGGAAGGTCGCCGGGCAGAAGCTGCGCGCCGCCTGGGGCAGCCGCGGCATCGCCTATGCGCAGGGACGCATCTTCGTCGGCACCATCGACGGGCGCCTGATCGCGCTGGACGCCAAGACCGGCGCGCCGCTGTGGAGCGCCACCACGGTCGGGCCGGACGACGAGCGCTACATCTCCGGCGCGCCCTGGGTGTTCAAGGACACGGTCGTGATCGGCCACGGCGGCGCCGACTTCGCCCCCGTGCGGGGCTACGTCACCGCCTACGACCAGAAGACCGGCCGCCAGCTCTGGCGCTTTTATACGGTGCCGGGCAACCTTGCCGACGGGTTCGAGAACAAGGCCATGGAGATGGCCGCCAAGACCTGGACCGGCGAGTGGTGGAAGTATGGCGGCGGCGGCACCGCCTGGAACGCCATGGCCTACGACCCGGTGTTCAACCGCCTCTACATCGGCACCGGCAACGGATCGCCCTGGAACCAGAAGATCCGCAGCCCCGGCGGCGGCGACAATTTGTTCCTCTGCTCCATCATCGCGCTGGACGCCGACACCGGCGAGTATGTCTGGCACTACCAGACCAACCCGGGGGAGACCTGGGACTTCAACTCGGCCATGGACATCGAGCTGACCGAGCTGGAGATCGAGGGGAAGCGGCGGCCGGTCATCCTGCACGCGCCCAAGAACGGCTTCTTCTACGTGATCGACCGGGAGACCGGGAAGCTGGTCTCGGCGGAGAAGATCGTCCCCGTCACCTGGGCGGAGCGGATCGACCTGGCGACCGGCCGGCCGGTGGAGAACGCGGAAGCCCGCTTCCCCGCGGGACAAGCGGCGGTGGTCTACCCCTCCCCGCACGGCGCCCACAACATTGAGGCGATGTCCTTCAACCCGAAGACCGGTCTCGCCTACATCCCGGTCATGGACCGTGGCAGCGTCTATGTCGACCCGCCGGCCCCGCTGGAGGGCTGGACCCACCTGGGCGGCCAGCGGCTCAGCACCGGCATCGGCGCGGCACCCCCGGGGCTCCAGCCCCGCCCGCCGACAAGCGCGCTGCTGGCCTGGAACCCACGGACGCAGACTGAGGCGTGGCGCATCCCGTTGGAGGGCAACCGCAACGGCGGCACCGCCACCACGGCCGGCAACCTGGTCATCCAGGGCCGCGCGACGGGCCAGCTCGCCATCCACGCCGCGGATACCGGGCGGCTGCTGTGGAGCTTCGAGGCGCAGACCGCGGTCGCCGCCCAGCCGATCAGCTACGAGGCGGGCGGCCGGCAGTACATCACCGTCATCGCCGGTTCCCGCTTCCCCAGCCCGGCGGGGATCGGGACGGAGTGGAACTACCATACGCAGCAATGGCGGGTGCTGACCTTCGCGCTGGACGCCAGGGGCGCCCTGCCCCCGGCATCGCGCGAGGTGCCGCCCATCCTGGAGGAGCCCGACTTCCAGGTCGACGCCGAGGCCGCGGCGCTGGGCCGGACCGTCTACGCCCAGCGCTGCCTGATCTGCCACGGCCCGGCCGTCCGCTCCGGCGGTGCCGCCCCCGACCTGACGCGCTCCGCCGTGCCGACGGACGTGGACAGCCTGAAGGCGGTCCTCCACGACGGCATCCTGCGCGAGCGCGGCATGCCCTCCTTCGAGGAGCTGTCCGAGGCCGAGATCACAGGACTCCAGCACTACATCCGCCAGCGCGCGCGGGAGGAGGCCGCCGCCGCGCGCGCCGCGGCTCCCCGCCCCAGCCGCCCCAGCCGATAGAGGAAGCGATGAAGGTCAACGACGTCACCACCCTGGACGTGGAGGGACGGGTCGCCGTCGTCACGGTCGACTCCGGCCCGGTGAACGCGCTGTCGGCGGCCGTCCGTCAGGGCGTCGCCGCGGCGGTGGGCCGGGCGGTGGAGGACCCCGCCGTCGGCGCCGTCGTGCTGATGTGCGCGGGCCGCACCTTCTTCGCCGGCGCCGACATCACCGAGTTCGGCAAGCCGCCGGTCGAGCCGACGCTGCGCAATCTCCAGGCCGTGGTGGAGAACGCGCCCAAGCCGGTCGTCGCCGCCATCCACGGCACCGCGCTGGGCGGCGGGCTGGAGCTGGCGCTGGTGGCGCACTACCGGGTGGCGGTCCCGTCCGCCAGATGCGGCCTGCCCGAGGTCAACATCGGCCTGCTGCCGGGCGCCGGCGGCACCCAGCGCCTGCCCCGCATCGTCGGGGTGGAGCGCGCGCTGGAGATGGTCACCTCCGGCCGGCACGTCCCGGCGCGCGAGGCGCACGCCATGGGCCTGTTCGACCAGCTGGTCGAGGAGGGGGACCTGCGGGCCGGCGCGGTGGCCTTTGCCGGGCGCGTGCTGGACGAGGGGCGCCCCCTGCGCAAGGTGCGCGACCTCTCCGAGCGGCTGGACGAGGCGCGCGGCCGGCCCGACCTGTTCGACGCCTTCCGCACGGCCAACGCCAAGCGGTTCCGCGGCTTCCTGGCCCCTGAATACAACATCCGCTGCATCGAGGCGGCGCTGTCCCTGCCCTTCGAGGAGGGGCTGGACTACGAGCGCTCCCTGTTCAACGCGCTGATGGCGGACAGCCAGTCGGCGGCGCAGCGCCACGTGTTCTTCGCCGAGCGGCAGGCCGCCAAGGTGGACGACATCCCGGCCGACGCGCCGACGCTGCCCGTGGCCCGGGTCGGCGTCATCGGCGCCGGGACGATGGGCGGCGGCATCGCCATGAGCTTCCTCAACGCCGGCCTGCCGGTGACCCTGGTGGAGACCTCGGCCGAGGCGCTGGGCCGCGGGCTCGGCATCATCCGCCGCAACTACGAGGCGACGGCGGCCAAGGGCAAGCTGACGCCCGGGGACATCGACGCGCGCATGGGCCGGCTCACCGGCACCCTCGACATGCAGGACCTCGCGGACTGCGACCTTGTCATCGAGGCGGTGTTCGAGCAGATCGATGTGAAGCGCGACGTGTTCGCCCGGCTCGACCGCATCGCCAAGCCCGGCGCCATCCTGGCCACCAACACCTCCTACCTGGACGTCGACGAGATCGCCGCCGCGACCTCACGGCCGGAGCACGTGCTGGGCCTGCACTTCTTCTCCCCCGCCAACGTCATGCGGCTGCTGGAGATCGTGCGGACGAAGCGGACGGACAAGGCGGTCGTCGCCACCGCCGTCAAGCTGGCCCGCACCATCGACAAGATCGGGGTCGTCGTCGGCAACGGCTTCGGCTTCGTCGGCAACCGCATCCTGGCCGCCCGCAACCGCCAGGCGGACGCGCTGGTGCTGGAAAGCGCGGCCCCCTGGGACGTGGACCGGGTGCTGTACGAGTTCGGCTTCCCCATGGGCCATTTCCAGATGCGCGACCTGGTCGGGCTGGACGTGGGCTGGGACCGCGCCAAGACGGCCTCGGCCAGCGTGCGGGAGATCCTGAACGAGATGGGGCGGCACGGGCAGAAGTCGGGCGGCGGCTACTACGACTACGACGCCCAGCGCAACCCCACCCCCTCCCCCGTCGCCGCCGGCGTGATCGAGGCGTTCGCCGCCCGCCAGGGCATCGCGCGGCGGAGCGTGCCGGACGCTGAGATCCTCGACCGGCTGCTCTACGCCATGGTGAACGAGGGCGCCCGCATCCTGGAGGAGGGGATCGCCGCCCGCGCCTCCGACATCGACATCACCTGGGTCACCGGCTACGGCTGGCCGAAATACCGGGGCGGGCCGATGTTCTGGGCCGACCTGCAGGGGACGTCAGCGGTGCTGGAGCGGCTGCGGGCGCTGCACGCGGCGCACGGCGACGATTTCCGGCCGGCCCCGCTGATCGAGCGGCTGGTCGCCGAGGGCAAGGGATTCAAGGACGCCCGCTGAACGCACGGGAGGGCGCCCGATGGGGCGCCGGCAGGGAGGACGCGCATGCAGACCCGACCGACCACCGACCGCCGCACGATCCTGGCCGGCATGGCCGCGGCCGGCGGCACCCTCCTCCTCGGCCGGGCGGCGCGGGCCGCGGGGCTTCCGCCCATGACCCCGGCGGACTTCACGGTCGCGGCCGGCGGGCTGGAGAAGCCGGAGGGGCTGGCGGTCGCCGCCGACGGGCGGGTCTTCCTGTCCCAGGGCCGCTCGGCCGTTGCGGTGCTGGAGCCCAACGGCGCGGTGCGACACGTCGGCCAGCCGCTGGCGGCGAACGGCCTGGCGCTCGACCACGACGGGACGCTGCTGGTGGCCCATTTCGGGCTGCTGGCCCAGGGCCCGGGGCCGCTGCAGCGGCTCGATCCCAGGACGGGGGAGGCGCGGACGCTGGCCGACGCGGTCGGCGGCCGCGCCCTGGTGGCCTCCAACTTCCCCGTCGTGGCGCCCGACGGCACGGTCTACTGCACCCATTCGACCTGGGGCCGGCGGTCAACATCGGCAATGTCGAGCCAGCCGGCTTCGTCTACGGCGTCCACCCGGACGGACGCGTCTTCCTGGCGCGCGGCGAACTGCGGGGGCCGAACGGCTGCTGCCTGGGTGCGGACGGTCGCCACCTCTACGTGGCGCTGACCGCGGCGGGCCGGGTGGTGCGCCTGGAGCGCCGGCCGGACGGCACGCTGGGGGAGCCCGAGCCCTACGGCCCCGTGCTGGGCGACGTGGCCCCGAACGCCATGGCGGCCGACATCCGCGCCCTGCCGCCAGAGGCGCGCGCCCGCCTGGGCTATCCCGACGGCATCGCTTTCGACGCGCTGGGCAACCTCTGGGTAACCCTGCCCTTCTCCAACCGCCTGGTCGCCATCACGCCCGACCGCGCGGTGGTGGACGTCCTCGCCGATCCGGCGGGGACGGTGCTGTCGATGCCGACCAACCTTGCCTGGGGCGGGGCGGACATGCGCGACCTCTACGTGGTCTCCCGCGGCAACGGCTGCCTGCTCCGCGCCCGCAGCCCGGTCGCGGGCTTGCCGCTGACCTTCCACTGAGGAGGCGTCAGGCGCCCATCCGGCGGCGCATGGCGGGCCTGCCGAGGGCGAACAGGGCCGCGGCCGGGACCAGCACGACCGCCACCGTGGCGATCAGCGAGACGCCCACCATCCGCTCGTCCCCCAGCACCTTGTCGGTGATGAAGCCGACGGTGGCCGGCCCGCCCGCCATGGCGATGAGGCCGGTGGCCAGCACATAGACGGCGGAGACGCGGCCGCGCAGCGCCTGCGGCGCCAGCACCTGGACCACCGCCGGGCCCATGCTGGCGGTGGACAGCACGAAGGCCATGAACAGCCCGTACAGCAGGACGGTCGCCCAGGGGTCGCCGGTCACGAACGCCGCGGCGCCGCAGGGGATCGCGGCGGCGACGGTCAGCAGGCACCAGAGCAGGTGCGCGTCGCGTCGGCCCCGCCGGTAGAGCGCATCCACCGCCCAGCCGTGCAGCGGCAGCGTCGCCGCCGACAGGATCTGGACGATGCCCAGCACCACGCCGATGCGGGCCGGCTCCCAGCCGTGAATCCTTGCGAAGTAGGTGGGGGTCCAGAGCTGGAACCCGATCGTGACCGAGTAGGTGAGGCCGAAGCCCAGGAACACGGCGGCGAACAGGCCGGCATGCGCGCGCAGGAAGGCCAGCGCCTGCCCGTAGCCGGCGCCGCCGGCCGGTTCCGGCGCGGTGGGGCGGTTCCCGGAACAGGAAGACCAGCAGGGCGAGGACGATGCCGGGCAGGCCGGTCAGCACCAACACCTGCTGCCAGGGCTGGAGCACGCCCGCCAGGGGCCATTCCGCCGGCCCCGCCCGGGTCA
>DASPKT010000396.1:0-3077 GCA_035627915.1 Azospirillaceae bacterium | reverse complement strand
ACCGCGGGTGCTGTGCGCGGCGCCCGCCTACCTCTCCCGCCGCGGCCGCCCCCGCGCGCCGGAGGAGCTGCTGGAGCACGACTGCCTGCTGCTGCGCTTCCCCGGGACCCAGCAGTACCAGTGGACCCTGCAGGGGCAAGGCGGGCCGGTGCGCCTGCCCGTCACCGGGCCGCTGGACGCCGACGACGGCGACGTGCTGACCGGCTGGGCACTGGACGGGCAGGGGATCGTCCTGAAGCCCGTGTGGGAGGTGGCGGCGCACCTGCGCTCGGGTGCCCTGGAGCCGGTCCTGCCGGCCTTCCCCCCGGAGCCGGTGACGCTGGCCGTGCTGCACCCGCACCGCCAGCTGGTGCCGGCCAAGGTGCAGGCGCTGGCGGACTTCCTGGTGCCGCGCGTCCGCGCCTTCCTGGCTGCCGCCGTGCCGGAGGACGCCCGCGCGGAAAGGGTGTGAGGAAGCCGGGCCGGGCTACCCCATCCGAATAGATATATTGTTAGGAGAATGTGAGCCGCTACTCTCGCATCACGATCAACTCTCCCGGCGGGGGCCGGGATGATGCGCGAGGGAGGCAGGATGCTCGGTAGGTACGGGAAGCGGCGGCTGGGGCGAGCCGCGGCGGGATGTTTGCTGGCCGCCGGCCTGTCGGCCGTGCCGGCCGCGGCCAGGGACGTGACCGGCGACGCGCGGGAGTTCGCCAACCCGCCGGCGGCGCGGCCGCAGGGGGCCGACGCCCAGACCCTGATGCAGACGCTGCTGCCGCGCCCCTCGCCGAAGTCCGGGCCGACAGCGCTGCCGGACGCGCGGGACACCATCGCCTACGTCTTCGACGTGCAGGAGACCGACGGGACCCTGTTCGACCCCTGGACCGGCCGGGACGACAAGGTGCGCCTGCGCTCCTACCGGGGCACAGGCGTGGACCCCAAGGTGCCCTTCATGGCGCCGACGATCACCATGCGCCCGGACCAGACGGTGCGCATCACGCTGAACAACCGGATGGACCCGAACGACCCCAGCTGCCCGGCGCAGCCGGCGGACGTGAACACGCCGCACTGCTTCAACACCACGAACCTGCACGCGCACGGCCTCTGGGTCTCCCCGTCGGGCAACAGCGACAACGTGCTGGTCGCGATCAGGCCGGGCGTCAGCTTCCAGTACGAGTACAACGTGCCCGACGACCACGCGTCCGGCACCTTCTGGTACCACCCGCACATGCACGGCTCGACCGCGCTGCAGGTGTCGAGCGGCATGGCCGGCGCGCTGATCGTGAAGGCGGAGCGGGTGCCGACGGCCGACCGGCCGGGCGACCTGGACATCCTGATGGAGGACCGGGACGGCCAGCCCTTCGCGGAGAAGGTGCTGCTGTTCCAGCAGATCCACTACGCCTGCCGCGACAAGGACGGCAAGATCAAGACGGCCGGCGCCGGCGCCACCACCTACTGGGCCTGCGATCCGGGCGAGGTCGGCCAGATCACCGCCTACGACCAGTTCGGGCCCAAGTCCAACTGGCCGGTCTCCGGCCGCTTCACCAGCATCAACGGCCGCGTGCAGCCGACCCTGGGCGAGGTGCAGGCCGGCCGGTTCGAGCGCTGGCGCCTGCTGCATGCCGGCGTCGGCGAGTCGGTCACGGCTCGATTCTACAAGATCAAGGACGGCGCCCCGCCGGTCCCCGCCGCCGCCCAGCAGGCGGCCTGGATGAAGGAGAATTGCGGCGGCGACCCGCTGCCCTTCTGGGAGGTGGCGCTGGACGGCCTGACCCGCCCGCAGGCCCGCCGCACGACCGAGACGGTGCTGCAGCCGGGCTACCGCGCCGACGTGGTGACCTACTTCCCCGAGGCCGGGCGCTATTGCCTGGTGGACGACGCCAGCGGCATCGGCCCCAACGGCGGGCTGGAGGCCCGGCGCCTGCTGGGCATCGTGGAGGCGGCCAAGGGCAAGGGTGCGGCCCCCGCCGGCGACGTGCAGGCCGAGCTGACCGCGACCCTGGTCGCCGCGGCGGAGCGCGCCATCGCCGACGCGGGCATCCGCAAGGCGGTGGTGGACGACCTCAGGGACGGGCTGAAGCTGTCCAGGTTCGTCTGGCACAGGACGCTGGAGGACGCCAAGGACCTGCCGGTCCAGCAGCTCGTCTTCAACATCGCGGTCCCGCAGAAGACCGACCCCGACCAGAAGGTGAAGTTCCAGGTGGACGGGCAGGTCTACGACCCCGCCCGCATCGACCGGAAGCTGGTGCTGGGTGCCGCGGAGGAGTGGGTGCTGCGCTCCAACTTCGTCGGCCATCCCTTCCACATCCACGTGAACCCATTCCAGATCATCAGCATCACCGACCCCAGGGGCCGCGACGTCAGCGCCCCCGGCGCCGTGGACGACTACGTGGTCCCGGGCAGCCCCGTCCCCGCGCTGCCGCCCGGTACCGGCAACGGCGACCCGCAGTATCCCGGCATGAAGGGCGTGTGGAAGGACACGATCTGGATCAAGAACCTGCTGGCGCCCGCCCCCGGCGTCGACCCCGCACCCGGCCGCTACACGATCACGGTGCGGACCCGGTACGAGCGCTACATCGGGGAGTTCGTCCTGCACTGCCACATCCTGGACCATGAGGACCAGGGCATGATGCAGAACGTCAGCATCGGCGTGCCCGACGGCAAGGGCGGCACCGCCGCCGCCCACGCCCACGGCTCGCACTGAGAGGGACGGGGGAGGGTGCGGCCCGCATCCTCCCCCGGTTCGCTCAGGCCGCCGGCGCCCGGACGGCGCGGCCGGCGGCGTCCTTCAGGAAGGCGGCCGCCTGCGTCAGCGACACCACCCCCTCGGGGATGTAGCGGTGGAACAGCTGCCAGCAGTGCGGCACGACAGGCCACACCTTCAGCTCCACCGGCACGCCCGCGGCCCTGGCCCGCTCCGCCAGCCGCACGCTGTCGTCCAGCAGCACCTCGTCCCCGCCGACATGGACCAGCAGGGGCGGCAGGCCCGCCAGCTCGGCATAGACGGGGGAGGCCAGCGGCGTGTCCGCGGGCAGGCCGGGGATGTAGGCGGGGGCGACGGAGGCGATGCCGCGGGCCATGAACATGGCGCAGCGCGC
>DASPKT010000395.1:0-36944 GCA_035627915.1 Azospirillaceae bacterium | reverse complement strand
GCTGCCGGCATCAGATCGCGGATCAGCTCCCATTGCTCCGGGCTCAGCTCGTGCCGCCGCATCGCTCGTCTCCCGCTCGCTGGTCGGCCGCAAACAGCGCGGCAGCATCAGCGTCACGGGGCCGTCAGACAGAACCTAGCTATCCGAACAGAAGCAAGACGACAAACCCGATAATCAGTACTGCCGGGATAACCACGGGCGGCACGAACCAGGTGTCGTTCCCCACTGAGGAGGCGTCAACCGGGGACGTCACTTGCCTGCTGGTCTCCACATCGGCTCCTTCCGGGTTTCCCACGCGTCGATGGTGCGCCTCATGCATCAGAAGATGGATATCGGGCGTGCCGGGTACATCCGCGGGCCAGTCGACAACCGTTCAGCCGTCCCCGACCATTTGCCTTACACAGGCGGGGCCGCCGAGGATCTCAACCATGGCGGCGGTCAGGCGAGGCTGCCCCGGTCCGCGCTACCGACGTCGGTTCGGCGTCGGCTTCCAAGGCGGCGCGCAGCTCTCTCGGGTCGATGCTGGCCACCATCGTCGCCGATCCGGCCGGCCCCGGGGGAATTCTGAGAAGGGTTGCAGTCCGGCGATAGGCAGGGAAGGAAACGCCGTCGATCAGCTCTTCCTCCGTCTCCACCGTGTACGTTCCCGCCGGCAGCATCTCGCCGACGCCGGTGAGTCGGAAAGGCCTTGTGAAGGTCACCGTGCTGCTGGCGGTGCGGGTAGGCATGGGGGTCCTTTCCTGAAAGAGAGCGCTGCCGGGAACCGGACATTTGCCTGGGTCCGCGCCGCAATTCGTCGTTGCGACGAAGAGTACCCCTGCACCAGAACGCAATGCCGGACCACTTGGTTCCGCTTGGCGCCGCACTTGGCCGCATTGCCATCCGTTTGCAACAGGAACATCGGCGCTCTGGCGACATTCCGCCCCATCCTGCTCTTGCTCGCGCCTGGGCCGTACAACCTATTCACCACCCGTCTGAACTGTAGATCGGCGCGGGGGGTCGACGCCGATCGGCATCGAACCACTGTCCCAAATCCTTGATTCTCTTGGAATCGCTTAGTCCAATAAGGGGTCCCGAATTGGCGCCGGATCACATCAGCGCACGCCTGCTGACGATCACCGGAGGCGACGTTCCCAGGTTTTCGGCTATTCATTCGGATTGCTGGCGCCATCCAAAGAAGCCTTTCTGGCGACCAATGACAGCTCCTCCGCCGGTCCGCAGGCACGGCAACGGTGGGTTGCCTGCCCGAGAATGGCAGGAAACCCACCTGCCGACGGCTTGGTCAGATGAAGAGGTCGGCAGACATGGTGCCCGCCACGAAACCGACGATCAGCCCGACGCCAAGATGAGCCAGTTGCGTCCATTGTGGCGCAGCCTCACTCCACGCAGCGTGCTCGGATGCCAGCACGTAGGCCGCCAGCGCCGCGCCGTGGCCGAAAGTCGCGCCTTCGGGCAGCGAGCCGAGCAGCCACAGGCCGGCGGCCGGCCCCAGGAGGAGACCGGCGGCATGCACCGCCGCGTCGGCCAGCCGTTCCCTCCGGCCGTAGACGGGAAAGCCATGCGCCGGCGGCGCCGCACCGTTCAAAAGCTCCGAACCGGAACCTGGGTCGCCATGGGTCGACTGAAGTAGGCGGCGGCGCGGGGCCGGGGACGGGTCCGCGACACCGCCCAGCGCGCCGAAAACCTCAGGTACGGGTATCCCCTGGATTGCGCCGGCGGGATATCACGGGCACCCGCAAGGTCACAAGCGCCGGTCGTTCCTCTCCGACCTCTTCGACTGACCGGCCTCGGGGTCTGGTCCGATGCCGAGGGCGTAGACCCAGGCCAGCGGACCGCATGCCCGACGGCGTCCAGCGGGTCCGCCGGCGTGCTCCTGCGTGAGCCCAAGGGGAGCCACGGGCGTGGGGCAGCCGGGGGTCCCGTGCGGACGCTGGCGTGCCTTGGCGTGCCGGTGGTGGAATTCCATCCCGGCCCCCTACTTCGCGGGCTTGGTCCATCCGCCGAACCAGGCGCGGTGCCATGCCTGCAGCCGAGCCATGCCCTGCTCCTCGTCCGTGGCCAAGCGCCGGCACAGCTGCTTGAGATCGCTGCGCGACGCCGAGTCCTGGCATTGGCCGGTGGTCTGGAGGCCGTCCCGATGGTGCTGGATCATCGCCACCAGGAACGGCTCGTCGAACGCGCCGCCCTGGACCTGAAGCAAGTGTCTGTCGAGGTTCTCATGGCGCTGCCGGTCCCGCATGTCCGGCGGAGCGGTGTCTAACCCTCCGGGTGCCGGAATCCCGGCGGCGGGGGCGGCCGGACGGCCGTGTCCGTCCTCCCGGTACGAGCGCCCTGCCGTTCCCAGGGTCGCCAGGCCGGCGGCGGTCAGGCGCGTGGACTCCAATGCCGTCCGGCAATGCCCGATCAAGTCCGTGTTGCCGGCTCGGAGCGCGCAGACCTGGAGCAGCGCAAGGCCATGCCGGTTGTGCAGGATGAGTTCCTGGATCAGGTGGGCATCCAGTTCCGGGCCGGCGGGGTTCCGGGCATTGGCGGTCGCTGCCGACAGGACGAGCCCGACGGCGCAAAAGGCGGCAAACCCTGGGAATTTTCCGATCATCGTTCCTCCACCGCGCATGGCCAGCGACGCCGGCTGCAAAAAGAACGGCCGCATAGCCGCAGGCCCTCGTGCCCCCGACGATAGCGCGGGACCCGCCGGACGCCGCCATCCCGGCGCACAGACCTGCGAAGTCGTCACGGCAGGCATCCGGCGGCCGGTTGGCTTGGCCGCGGGTGCGTTCATTCCTGCCCGTCCCTTCCGGCTCAGAACAACACATGGGAAGTCGGGCCTCCTACCTGCAGGGAGGGCCCAAAATAGTTGCTCCGGCCGCCGTCCGGGCCGCCTCCTATGGGGGACGGGATACCGTGAGGTGTCAGAGCGATATGGCAGGACGACCGGTGGGCGATTTCCGCTGGAATCCCCGCCGGAATAGTCAGGTCTGACGCGCCTGCCCAAGATGGTTCCGCCCGGCCCGGCGCCATATGACAAGCTGGAGCCCGGCCTGCAGCGCCTGCCGTCGTGACGCCGCCACGCGAGCCGGCCAGCCCCGGAGACGGGAGGCACGACATGCCCCATGAATTGGAGGATCGCGATCGGCTCATCCGGCAACTCGCCTATGAGCTGTGGCAGGCGGAAGGCGAGCCGAAGGGGCGGCAGGACGAATACTGGCATCGCGCCGCCGAGCGCGTCGATGCAGAAACCCAGGCTGCATCCCCCGCTCGCCACCCTTGCCGCCCTCGTGCCAGGAGCGGTCGCCCTGCGCTCCCCAGGGCTTGCCGCGGCGGATGGATTGAGGAAACCGCCGGATACAGGCGGGCGGGGCGGTGGGGGCGGAGTGGTAGCGGCCTGGGCCGAGTTGCGCTCGATGATCTTGTCCAGTTCCCCGCGATCCAGCCACACCCCGCGACATCTCGGGCAGTAGTCGATCTCGATGCCCTGCCGCTCGCTGATGACGAGATCGACGCGGCAGACCGGACATTGCATCCCCTGCATGGACATGGCGTACGGTTCCAGACGAACAGCGCCACCATGCCGGCGAGGATGGCGCAGACCACGGTCTGATCGAAGGTCACGGAGTCTCCCCGACAGGCAGGGGCCAAGGCCGTCATGCCGATGTGAACAGCAGGGTTGGTTGAACCTCCTGCCCCTCCCTCCACACCAGGTCCATTGCCACCATCCGCGTTCCGAACCGGTCGCAATAGGGACGCTGAAGGAGATCTGTGGCGGCGCCCGCCGGGGAGGAAATCGGCCGGTGCGCCGCCGCCCCGGGACGCCATCCCCTGGGGCACGGCCGCCGGCCAATAATGGCGCCGGGCGATCAAATGTATTCAGAATATATGCGAATTCGGCTATTCATGAATATTATGCGCTGTCATCGAGCGTTGTTGCAGGTGCCTTGAGCGTCAGGAGCTGTTAATGTTCCCATCCTGTTCGGCGCCGCCGCGCGAGGATGGATTTTCCCTCCTGGCTCATGCGCCCGCCACAGCTTCGGGAAAGCGAGGGCATCATGCGTGCATCCCTGTTCCTTCCCTGCACCATCCTCCTGGCCGCTCTGACCCTCGGGTCCGGATCGTCGGCGGCATCTCCGGATGCCGCCCGATCCACCCCCTCGGCGGGGCATGCCGACGGGCTGATCGATACCCTGCGGGGCCAGACGGTCGTCGACGTGGGCGGGCTGGACGCCGGGCTGGTCACCGACGTCCTCGTCGATCCGGAGACGGCGGAGATCACCCACCTCATCGTCGGGCTGAACGGCCTCGACCGGATCGTGGCGCTTCCCCTCGACGAGGCGCAGATCCTGCCGGGCGGAACCCAAATCCGGATGCGGTCCTGGTCGCGCGCGCGGCTGGAGGCGCTGGAGCCCTACACGGTCGCCAACGCCTCCGGCCTGTCGAGCCGCACCTGACGCCGGCCGGGGCCGGAGCGCCGCCCCCGCTCCTGGAGATGAGCATGCGCCCGGCTGACGCCCGCCCGCCGGAAATTGCCAGGGGGCAGGCCCGGCAGAAGGTCCGAACCGCCGATCCGCCGGTTACCGCCGCCATGGTCCGGGACCTCGTCCGGCATTGCCTGGACTACCGCGACCCGGTGGCCTGGAAGGCGATGGTCCAGCTGGCGACCACCCTGCCGCCCTACCTGGCCCTCTGCGGCCTGATGCTCTGGGGAGCGGCGCGGGGCTGGTGGCCCTTGCTGCTGCTCTGCGTCCCCGCGGGAGGCCTGCTGGTGCGCCTCTTCATCATCCAGCACGACTGCGGCCACGGCTCGTTCCTGCCGGCGCGCGCCGGCAACGACTGGCTGGGCCGTGCCCTCAGCCTTTTCACCGTGACGCCGTACGACAGCTGGAAGCGGGCACACGCGCTGCACCATGCCGGCACTGGCAACCTCGCCCGGCGCGGCATCGGCGACATCCGGACCCTGACGGTGCGGGAGTATGCCGCCCTGCCGCGGCGGGGCCGGTGGTCCTACCGCCTCTACCGCAATCCGCTGGTGCTCGTCCTCCTGGGGTCGCCCCTGAACTTCCTGGTGCTCCAGCGCCTGCCCAACGGCATGGGGCTTCCGTGGCGGGCGGCCTGGCGCGACGTGACGGCGCTTAACGCGGCGCTCGCCGTGGCCGGCGCCGGTCTCGCGGGCGCCGCCGGCGGGATCGGCGCCGTGCTGATGGTCCTTATTCCCACGGTCTCGGTCGCGGCTTGGATCGGCGGCTGGCTGTTCTTCGTCCAGCACCAGCACGAGGGCGCGGTCTGGGAAAGTGCAGAGGACTGGAACTTCCACCAGGCGGCGCTCGGCGGCAGCTCATATTTCGTGCTGCCGCCGGTGTTGCAATGGATGACCGGCAATGTCGGCCTCCACCACATCCACCATCTCAACAGCCGGATTCCGAACTACCGCCTGCAGGACTGCCTGGAGGGCCACGCGGTGCTGGGCCGCATGGGCCGCCTCGCGCTGCTGGAGAGCTGGCGCTGCGCACGGCTAGCGTTGTGGGACGAGGAGGCCCGCCGGATGGTGGGTTTCGCCGACCTGCGCCGCGGCGCCGCCACCGGCGGCCGTCCCGCCGATGCGTGGTGGCGGGTTCTCCTGGGCATACCGCATCGACCTCGGCGATGAGGTCACTGCGGCTGATGGGTTTCTGGAAGAACCGGTCCATCCCTGCGGCGAGGCAGTCGGCGGCCGTGGCGGAGGCCGAGTACCCGATACCCGCCACCCTGGCGGCGGACACGGGAGGCCGGCAGATGCGTCGGGTCGCCTCACGCCCGCCCATGACCGGCATCCGCGTGTCCTTCAGAACGAGGCCGTAGGCTCCGGCCGCCACCATCTCGACAGCGGCGGCGCTGTCCTCCGCCTGGTCAATGTGCAAGCCTTCCGCTTCCAGGAGAGTTGGCAGGTGGTGCCTCATCGCCGCGGCATCGTCGACGATGAGAGGCCGGATTGACCGCCTGCCCCGGCCACTCCCCTCGCGAGCGGACGCTGCGCAGCGGGTGGTGCCAGGCGGCCCGGCGGTGGCACGCCACCCCAGAGGCAGTGCCCCCGGGGGCGACCAAGCGCTGGTAGACAGCGTTTCGGGACCGGCGGTTCTTGACGGCAGACCACCCTCGGCCCCGCCGCATTCGGCCCGCAGGCCTACGATGGTTCGTGAGCCTGGAGGGCGCCCGGACCAGGGTCGGACACTGGCGGGAACGCCGGACAGCGTCGCTTCATGGGCCAGGTCAATCCCGGCGGATGCCGCCGCAGGACTGTCGCCCTGGCCGCGCTGCGGCAGCACCGGCCAGCGCGCCGAGCAGACCGGCCCCAGCCGTGGCCCAGCCGGCGGAGGACCAGCCATGGCTGTCCACCAGCCCGCCGACCGCGACCGGGCCCGCCATTTGGCCAAGCGCGCTGCCCTGCATCAGCAGCCCGCACAGCAGTGGGGTCGTCCGGGCAGGGGCGACATTACCCGCGGCGGCGAACAGCGTCGCCGGCACGAGGCCGCCGACGGCAGAGAACACTAGGCACAGGACGACGCGGACCGGAGCAGGCAACAGCGGCGGGAAGATGCCGACGGCACACCCGGCCATACCCAGACCGGCGATGGCCAGAAGCCGCCCGCGGCCGAGCCGGGCAGCGAGCGCAGGTGACGCCAGGTTGCCAGGTATGTTCGCAGCCGAGGCGACGGCGCCAAGGAGGCCCGCGGCGCCAAGTGACCATCCGAGCTCCTCCGCAAGCAACACCGGGAGGAAGCTGAACAGCGCGAAGAAGCAAAAACTGTAGAGGGCGAAGACGAGCAGCAAGAGCCATGGTGCCGGCCGGCGGACCAGGAGGGCCAGCCCCGACCGCAGCGAGCCTCTCGTTGACCCACCGGCCGCCGCTCCGGCCGGCACGCGGCCGATGGCAAGCGCAGCGCCGGCGGCCAGCAGCGCACCCGCGCACCAGACCGGGCGCCAACCACCGAGCATGAGCCCGATCAGCATGGCGGCGGCCATGCCGGCAGGCATGAAGCAGCTCCACAGAGCCAGCACGAAATCCCGCCGCGCCGGAGGCGCGATGCGCTCGAGAATCCGTGGGCCGGCCACGCTCACCAGCACGAACCCGGTTCCTTCCAGGACGCGCGTCGCAAGCAGCATACCGTATGAGGGAGCCAGCGACCCGCCCACGGCTCCGGCGACGAGGCAGACCGTGCCAAGCCTCAGCATCCGGCGGTCCCCATGTATGACGACGCCAGCGCCAGCAGGGGCGCTCGCCAGGAAACCCAGCGTTGCGAATGCGGCCGTCAGCCAGCCGACTGCCGCCAGCCCAATCGAAAGGTCGAGCTGCAGGTGCGGCGCGACGATGGCGACCTTCCCGACGTGGAAGGCGGCGATGACGCCACTCGCGAGCACGGCGGCGGTCGGGCCCAGGGGAATCTGCCCCGCCGAGGGCATCACGCGGCCCCCTGCAACCGTGTCGGCTTGAGAAGGCCGGCAATGGTCGCCACATGGCGCCCCTGGAAGTGGGCGCCCGCCAACTCGTTCTCGCTCGGGCGGCGGTCTCCCCCGGTGCCGTCATCCGTCAGGGTGGAGGCCCCGTAGGGCGAGCCACCGGTGATCTCGTCCATGCGCATCTGGCCTTTGAAGGTGTAGGGCAGCCCGACCACCACCATACCCAGATGGAAAAGAACCACCTGCGTGGAGAGCAGCGTGATCTCCTGACCGCCATGCTGGCTGCCGGTGGCGGTAAAGACGCTGCCGACGCGCCCCACAAGGGCGTCCCGTGCCCAGAGACTCCCTGCCTGGTCCAGGAAATTCTTCATCTGGGCCGCCATCACTCCGAAGCGGGTGGGGGTTCCAATGATGATCGCGTCATAGTCGGCGAGTTCGGCGACCGAGGCCACCGCGGCGTCCTGGTCGAGCTTGTAGCCAGCCTTGCGCGCGACCGCCTCGGGCACGAGCTCAGGCACCCGCTTGATGGCGACGCTGGCGCCGGCTTCCGTCGCCCCGTTGGCGACGGCCCTGGCCATCGACTCGATATGGCCATAGGCCGAGTAGTAAAGCACGAGAACACGCGTCATGGCTTCTCCTCCTGGTTGGGTCCAATGCCCGTCGCCTTTTAGGTAGCCATCGCCCTTGATCGCCAGGAGTGATAAAATCCTGATGCAAATGATCTGCATGGGCGATCATGATCGACGCGCTGACGCTTGACCAATTGCGAACGTTCGTCGCCGTGGCGGAGGCCGGCAGCTTCAGGGCGGGGGCGGCCCGCCTGATGCGGGCGCAATCGGCGGTGAGCGGGGCCATCGCCAACCTGGAAGCCCTGCTGGGTGTCCGCCTTTTCGACAGGTCGGTACGCCGGCCGGTGCTGACGCCTGATGGTGAACTCCTGCTCGCCAACGCGCGCGACATCCTGCTGAGGGTGTCGGCGCTGCGAGCACGCGCCCGCGGCTTGAGCGAAGGCCTTGAACGGGAGCTCTCCCTCTCCGTCGACACCCTCTTCCCGCTATCGGTCGTGGGAGCCGCCCTCGTCCATGTGCGCTCCCTCTTCCCTTCCGTCGCGCTGCGACTGGAGGCGGCGCCCCTCGGGGGGCCGGTTGCCGCGCTGCGGGGGAAGCGCAGCACCCTTGCGATACTCGTGGGAGAGGACTTCCGGGACCCCACGCTGGAGCTGGAAGCGGTCGCGTCCGTCGAGCAGGTCGCTGTAGTTTCTCCAGACCATCCGCTTGGGTCGAGGGCGGTTGGAAGCCCCATCGGGCTCGCCGAGATGGCCGACCACCTGCAGATCGTGCTCAGCGATCCGACGCCCCTCTCCGATGGCCGCACCTTCGGCGTCCTGTCGCCCCAGATGTGCCGGGTCGGAAGCCAGGATGTGAAGCACTCCCTGATCCTGGCCGGCCTGGGCTGGGGCCGTCTCCCGGCCTGGCAGGTGGCGGACGACCTCTGCGAGGGTCGCCTCGTGCGCCTCAAGACGGCGGCGCTCGGCCGTGACAGCCGTCTCACATCGGAGGTCTACCTCGCCCGGCGTCTCGACGAGCCCTTCGGGCCCGCCGCCCGGGCGTTCCGCACCGCCCTCATTGGCTGCCTTGCGGACGCTGGCGAAGCAGGTGCCCTTCGCGGAGAGGACGATGGCCGACAGGGGGCCGGCAGTCCAGCGCCGCCGAGCTAGAGCCGGGGACGGGGCCAGACGATCCGCGACGCCCCGTCCCTACCCGGAACAGCACCTTGAGGCACCTCCTGGTCCGGTGCCCAGGCCCGCGCCCGGAAGGAACCTGGCCGACGTGCCATGGTCCATTGTTGAGCGCGGCCTCCGCCGGTCGGAGGAGTGGGTCCAACGCGCACTGATGCAGCCACACCTGAGGGTATGGCGCCGGCCCACGGCCCGGCAGGCTCAACTGCCCGCACTGTCCTGGTCGATCTGGTCGGTGACAATCCCGACACGCGGCCCATCACGGTGGCTGGCGACCCGTACGGCCTGACCACCAGGACCAAACCCGCACCCGAGGGCGGTGATCCTGCGGGCGGTCGCGAACACCCCAGCGAACCCGCCCGACCTGTGCCGCCGGTCTAGAGGATCAGGTCCGGCGATGCCGCCGGGCCGCACGGACCTGCGCGCGACCCATCGCCGGAAAATCCCGCTGGAGGATCGCCGGCCTGCCCCTGAGACGCGCGGGCCTCCGGCAAGCCTGCCCGACCATAACCGCATCGACAGGCCGGCGGCGCTGCCACCTGCCACCTGCAGCGGGCCCCAATCGTTGGACCGCGACCCATCGCCCCGGCGCGCGTCTCCCGCACCCACCGGGGAGGAGCCGACCACCTCGATGTCGCTCAAACGTCGATCAGCATGGAGGTTCGGCGCCGATCGGTGTCGAACCGTCTGTCTAAGCCATTGTTGTGCATTGGCCCCTCAGGCAGACGAAAGGCACCGACAGGGGCGCCGATTCATAGCATTGGGATGCATGTCGAACGCCGATGCCGGGGTGCCACGCAATGTCTCGGTACTAAAATCACGCCAACACTCCCCCGAGGGACCAAAATATCCTTAGGACCATGCCCATGCGTCGCGTAGAATTCCTAATCATTGTGGAATGGCTGTTGACTGGACAAGACCATGAAAGCAGGCGATGTTTTCCGAGATTTGGCGGACGACTGCCGATGCGAGGCGGTTCGCTTGCAAGATGAAGTGCACCTACTGAGGGAAAATCTGCGTGCCAAGAGCGCTGATGCCAGGGAGCTCTGCCTTTACGCCGCCAAGCTGAGGCGTTTTGGACGTTCGGCGGATCAAGGGGCGAAACGCTGATCTGCGGGGGGTGGAAAGCCACGGGGCGCCATCCATCGACCCCATGCCCGCCATTCGCCCGCCGATTTGTCTTCCAACGAAGCGGGGTGCATTCTCATTCTGAGCAACAAGCGCCGGACTTTGGCAATGTCGGATCTTCCATCTGACGTAGACGGCATGTTTTCTCGTGCCAGAGAGTTGTGCCGCATGGCAAATGGCCTGCGAGGAGAGGCTCTTTAATTGCGGGCCCGACTAGCCGAGCGGCGCTTCGCCTTCTCGCAAGAACGACGGCTACTTCAAGACGACAGGCGTCATACTGGCATTCCTGGTACAGAATGGATGCTGGATTAGGTTCGTCAACGCGAGGGCGGGGCGGCGATGTCGACCGCGAGCATCGCGTACTGCGGCGTTCCAACCTACCCCGCTCAATCTGCCAGCCCATGCTCGATGCACAAGTCGCGGAGGATGAATCGGACGCGCTGCTCTGGTTGCTCGACGACTTGGTGCTGCTTGTCGGCGATGGCGGCAAAGGCCGGAACCCCTGGCTCGCCGCAGTTAGAATTTGAAACCACCGGTCATGATCCTGGTCCCTGCCCCGGCATCCGGCGTGACGGGAGAATGGCGTCCGCTCCCGCCAAGCCAGGTTTGATCCGCGGGCGCAGCCGCTGGCAAGCTGGGCAACCGGATGAGGACGGCCGGCACCCCTCGGCCTTATCGGAAGACGGACCGAACTCGCCGGAACCGCCAGCATAAGAACAATGCCCCTGGCAATATTGGCCGATCACCACCTGTACGATGCTGGAGACCGCGTGGCGATCAGCGGACACCCCGCCTGGCAATCGTAAAAAGTGCGCCGGTCCACCGGTCCCGCTCCCGAGGCGTCAGGACGATGCCTGCCGCCGCGAGGTGCGTAGCTGGCGTTGGCCTCGCAACAGCGTTCAACCAGAGCTTGGAATGTGACATATTCTTGACGGCTCATATACGTCTCTGGAAACGGGGAAGGCCGATGCCAGCGCACCAGGATCGGGGCTCCCCGGCGGCCGAAGCCGAACGGCTGGACGCGCTGCGGTCGCTGCGCATCCTCGACACGCCGCCGGAGGCGTCCTTCGACCGCATCGTGCGGCTCGCCAGCACCCTGTTCGGCATGCCGATCGCCCTGGTTTCCCTGCTGGACGAGAACCGCCAGTGGTTCAAGGCACGCTACGGCCTGGAGGCACAGAGCACGCCGCGCGACATCGCGTTCTGCAACCACACCATCCGCGGCACGCGCCCGCTGGTCATCCCCGATGCGCGGGCCGACCCGCGGTTCTCCGACAATCCGCTCGTCGCCGGGCCCGCCGCCATCCGCTTCTACGCCGGCGCGCCGCTCCGGGCGGGCCACCAGCACAATGTCGGGACCCTGTGCGTGATCGACACCGTCGCCCATGCGGATTTCGACGAGTCCCGGCAGCGGGTGCTGCAGGACCTGGCGGACCTGGTGGTCGAGCGGCTGGAGGCCCGGGCCGCGGCCGAGGCGCTGCAGGAAACGCTGGCGGCGCAGGAGCGCACGCGCGCCGACCTGGCGCGGGCCCTGGCGCAGCAGGAGTTGCTGTTCCGCGAGGTCCATCACCGCATCAAGAACAACCTCCAGGCTATCTGCGCCATCCTGCAGGTGGAAGCCGCCGCCGCCGGTCCGGAGAGCGAGGTGAAACCGGTGCTGGACGCCGTGATGGAGCGGATCTCCCTCCTCGCCCGCATCCACCGCCAGCTCTACACCTCGCCGACGCTGGGGGCCGTCGACCTCCGGCAGGAACTGGGGGCGCTGGTCACGGACCTGCAGGCGCTGCACGGCGACCGCATCCCGATCGTCCTGCAGCACGCGGGAGAACCGCTCCTGGTCGACGAGGACCGGGCCCTGCACCTCTGCCTGCTGGCCAACGAATTGGTGGTCAACAGCCTGAAGCACGCCTATCCGGGGGATCGGCGCGGCTCCATTCAGGTGTCGGTCGACCGGGATCCGGCAGGCAGCCTGCGCCTGCAGGTCCGCGACGACGGGACGGGAACGATGACGCCCGGCAAGCCCGGGGTCGGGACGATGCTGGTGGAGGCGATCACCGCGCAGCTGGAGGCGAACCTGTCGGTCTGCCAGACAAGGGGGCGGTGTGTGACGGTGACCGTTCCGGCACCGGCCTCCCCGCCGGGCGGACCCTGACCGCGCCTCCCCGGCCGCGCCAACGGCGGCCACGGGCGGGCTGGGTGCCGTCCCGTGTCGATCGGCACGGGGGTTCGACGCCGATCGGCACCGAACCCCTATTCCAAGTCCTTGATGAACCTGGGCTCATCTGGTCCAAGAGGGGCCCCAGAATGGCGCCGGATCACAAAGGGCAATGCACCCGGCATAATCCCCAGATTTGAGACGGTTCCGATCAGTTCCGCGCGGCCTCGGCATCATGCGGCGCCTCGTTCAGAAACGCCGCAACGGCGCCCGCTACGTCGCCGCTCCGTTCGAGCGGCACCATATGGGTCTCGTGCTCGAACAGCACGACCCGCGCGCCAGGGATCATCTCCGCTGTTTCGCGGAAGATCTGTGTCCCGAAGAACTGGTCCGCCGTTCCCCCGATCACCAGCGTGGGCGCTGAGATCCGCCGCGCAAAGTCCGAGTTGCGGGCAAAATCCTCGGAGAACAGGCTACGGTAGGAGCGAAGGATCAGCGTCGCATCCTTGAACTCCGAAGCCAGCCGGTTCCGGTCTTTCCAGAACTTCAAGCGCACAAGCCAGTTGTACCATGGACGACGGAAGAGAAGGACGCTGTCGGTCACGAGGGAGTGAAAGTCGCCGGTTTCCAGCGACTTGAACTGCCGGCCCATCGCGGCCCATCCTTCCTCGGAAAATCGGTGGCCGCTGACGAGCAGGACCAGCCGCTTCACCAAGTCCGGGTGCTCGGCAGCGAAGCGCTGGGCGACAAAACCGCCGAAGGAGATGCCGATCACCAGATCCGGCTTGCCTAGATGATCCCTGACCAGAGGGGCCATGTCCCTCACGATCGTGTCGATGGTGTAGTCCGCCGGGGGCGTTTCCTCGTAACCGAGGATGGTGAAGCGGAAACCCTCCGGAAGCAGGCCGGCAATCTGACCTGCGTAGCGGCCAGGATCCGACGACCGGTCCAGGCGCTTGAACAACGCATTCCCGCCAAAGAATACCAGGGCATGCTTCGGCCCGGAGCCCCCGCGGATATACGGTATCTTGCCGGCGAGGAGCCCGGTTTCCACGCGCCCCGTAGCCGGCTCTCCCTGATCGGACGCCGCGGGATCGGAGGCGACGGGCCGGTCCTGGCTCCGCCACGCGACGTAGACGCAGCCCAGGGAGAGCACGGAGACGGCAACGAGAACGAAAGCGACGCGGTTAGGCATGGTGGTGGCAGAACTCGCCTTGGAGATGCAGGTCGGAGGGCCGGACCCGATCGCCGCGACCCGCTCGCGGGTCCCTTCCTCCCGGAACAAGGAACCGCGCGGCCGTCAAGGCAGCGGGCCGGCGGCGTAGCGGCGGGCGGTGGCAAGGATCACCCGTCGGTGCCTCTCCGGCAAGGCGTCCTCCTGGCCGACAAGGGCCAGGACTGTCCCATAGAGCGCCGCCGCCTCGTCCACGCGGCCCAGGGCCCGCAGCATCTCCGCCCGACCGAACGCTGCCTGGGACGATGCCGGAAAGTGCCGTGCGATCAGTGCGTAGGCCGCCAGCGTGGGTTCTCCGTCCTCCACCATGCCTCCCTCGATGAAGGCCAGCAGCAGCTCCAGCGCGCCGCGGTCCAGCGTGCGGGCAGCGGCAGCCCTGTCGAGCAGTCCGGCCAAGCCGTCCAGGCCTGCCGACGCGATCGCCGCGGTGGCGTTCGGCGCCGTCACCACATCGTCGCGGGAGCGTGCCGGCGAGGCCGCCACAATGCCCTCGCCCTCGCGCACCGCGAGAAACTGGTTCGCGGCGATGTCCCGCAGCACCGTCTCACGCCCGGAGGGCCAGCGGACGTGCAGGCGCTCCACGACGGCCGCATCGCCGAGACCCAGATGAACCTCCAGGCTGCTCTGCCCACGCGAACCGGTCTGCCCGGATATCTCCCTGGTCTGGGTGACGGCCCTGCCGCCGATGCGCGCCTGGGCCGTCACCCGCGCGCCCAGGGCCGCACGGTTGGACGAGGTTCCCTCGAGCCGCAGCGCCAGCCATCCACCCTCCCGGCCCTCGTTGCGCCAGAGCAGGTCGTTCTGGTTCTCCCAAGCGGTCGTCATGAGATCCAGCCGGCCGTCCCGGTCGAAATCCGCCCAGGTGCAGGAGACGGCATAGCCGGGGCTGTTCACCAGGACGCCCCGCTCGATGCGCGTGAAAGCGCCCGCGCCGTCGTTGCGGTAGAGCAGCACGCCCCGCCGGTAGGCGCATTGGGCGAGGTCCAGGTCACCGTCGTTGTCGTAATCACCCCAGGCCGCCGTCTGTCCGCTGCGAGGCTCGTCGGTGAGCGGCTGGCCCTGCACGCGTCGGAAGGTGCCGCGGCCCAGATTCTCATAGAGCGTGCCTGGTGCCTCGGGGCCGTAGTAGCCGCCGTTGGAGACGAACAGGTCGAGGTCGCCGTCATTGTCGTGGTCGCCCCAGCTGCCACCGGAGGACACGCCGGCGTCATCCGCGACCGGTCCCTCCGCGACCTGCTCGAAGCGCCCATCGCCGAGGTTGCGGAATAGCAGGTTGGGATCGTCGGCTCCTTCGGTGGCGATGAAGAGGTCCTGGTCGCCGTCGCCGTCCATGTCGCCCCAGGCAGGGCTGTACGCAGTCGTGCGCAGGTCGCCCAGGGGGCCGGCGGACACCCGGCCGAAGCCGTTCCGGCCGAGGTTCCGGTAGAGGTGGCTCCGTTGTCCGCGGTTGCCGGGCACGAAGAGGTCGACCAGCCCGTCATTGTCGAAATCCGCCCAGGCCGCGGTATAGCCGTCGCCCTGCGCCGTCGCCGGAACGGCGTCCCCGACCCGCTCGAAGGCGCAGCCGCCGACGTTGCGATACAGGAAGTCATCCTGGTTCATCTGGTTGGCGACGAACAGGTCCAGGCGCCCGTCATTGTCGAAATCCGCCCAGCTCGCGCCGGACGACTGCCCGCCGTCTCCGGTCGCGGGGCTGGCCGGCGCCGGCACCAGCCGGCCGTCGCCCTGATTGATGAACAGGGAATTGTCGAAGTTGCCCATGTTGGCGACGAACAGATCGTCGTCGCCGTCGCCGTCACAGTCGCCCCACGCGGCTCCCCCCGAGGTGATGCCCGCATTGTTCACCGGGCCGGCGAAGACGGTCGAGAATGGGGCGCGGGGCGCCTGCGCCGCGGCGGGCATGACAAGCAGGGGAAGGACGAGCGCCGCCAGGACAAGGGCGCTCGCGCCGCGGGACGGGAAGACTTGCACGGATGGTACTCCGATTGACGGTGGACTGCCCGGCGCGACAGCGGCCGCGGCCGTCGCGGGCAGGCCAGCGCGCGATGGGGCTCAGGACCGCCGGACGGCGACCGCCTCGATCTCGACCAGGGCGCCGGGCAGCACCAAGTCGGCCCGAACGGTCGAGCGGGCGGGACGATGGGCGCCGAACCGCGCGGCATAGGCGGCGTCGAAGCCGGGGAAGTCCTCCACGCGCGCCAGCCAGACCGTGGTCTTCACGACGTCGGTCAGGTTGAGCCCCTCTCCCGCGAGAAGCACCGCGATCCGCTGCAGTACGAGAGTCGTCTGCTCCTCGACGGTGTCGCCGGCGATGCGGCCATCCGGCCCGAGCGCCAGCTGGCCCGACAGGAACAAGGTGGAACCGGCGGCGGCCAACGGCGAGAGGTGGGGCGGTCGGATCATCGGGTGGTTTCCTGGTGGGTGGCGAAGCGGGCGGGTGAAAAGGGGTCGGGGGCGAGGCCGAGCGCGGCCAGCTCGGCCGGCACGCCGCCCCCCAGCGCCAGCGCGGCCGCCAGCCGTCCGGCGGCAGGGGCGGTCTGGATGCCGTACCCTCCGAGGGCGGCCAGCCAGAAAAAGTTTGGGGCGGTCGTATCGAAGCCGATCACCGGCGTCCGGTCCGACACGAAGCAGCGCAGGCCTGCCCAGGCGCGCTCGACGCGCCGCACCGGAATGTCCGCCGCCTGCTGGATCCTGTCGACGCAGATGGCGATGTCCAGCTCCTCCGGCTGGGCGTCGCAGGGCGGCGACGGCGTCTCGTCAGCCGGGGAGGCGAGAATCTTGCCGGCGTCGGGCTTGAAGTAAAAGGCTTCGTCCGCGTCGACCACCGTCGGCCATCCGTCCGGCCGACATCCCGTCGGCGGGTCCAGGAGGATCGCCGTGCGCCGCAGCGCCGCCAGGCCCACCGGCGTGGCGCCGGCCATGCGGCCGATCTCCTCCGCCCAGGCGCCGGCAGCGTTGACCAGGACAGCGCCCCGATGCTCCCCGCCCGCACACCGCACACACCAAAGCCCCTCCCGGCGCTCCAGCCCCTCCACTGCGGCATCGGTGTGGAGCACCGCACCGGCGGCGCGTGCCATCCGCAGGAAGCCTTGGTGCAGGGCATGGACGTCGATGTCCATCGCGTCCGGCTCCAGCAGGCCGCCGGCGACATAGTCGTGCCTCAGGACCGGCACGCGGCGCCGCACCTCCTCGGCGCCGACCCACCGGCAGGCCCCCGCCCCCAATTCCAGGGCCATGGCCGCCAGCGTGCCTGCCTGGTCGGCGCGCCCGACGAACAGGCACCCCCGCGGGGTCAGCAAGGGATGCGCGGCGAAGCCGGCAGGCGGGGCCTCGAAGAAGGGCCGGCTGCCTGCAGTCAGGCGGCGGATGACGGCATTGCCGTAGGTTTCGGAGAAGAGCGCCGCCGATCGCCCGGTCGTGTGATAGCCGGGCGCCGACTCCCGCTCCAGCAGGAGGACACGCTTGCCCGGTGCCAGCGCCGCGGCCATTGAGGCGCCGGCGATACCGGCACCGACGATGATGAAGTCGAACCGGTTCATCGGGTCGCCTCCGCGGGCGGAGCATCGGTCGCGGTGCCCGCGCGGACGCGCCCCTGCCCGAGCGCCAGGGCGACGGCGGAGCCCAGGGCGGCGACGGCCGCGACGATGTAGAGGGCGGTGGGGAACTGCTCCGGCCGGGGGAAGAAATGGTCCGAGAGCATCCCCACCGCCACCGCCGCGACGCTGATCAGCAGGTATTCCACCAGCTTGACCAGGGCGACGATCTGGCCTCTGAACTCGTTGGGCGTCACCGCGGCGATCATGACGGGCCATAGGGTGAGCACCGCCACCCAGGCCACGGCCTGCACGCCCATCGCCCCCAGTACCTGTGCCGGAGAGGTGGCCGCGAACACCGCGGCGGCGGCGGGAAGCGCCAGGCCGGCCAAGAGCAGCGCGGCCGACATCTCAGGGGCGGGCCGGCCCCGCAGGCGCGCGGCCACCCGGGCTGCAAGAAGTCCCCCGATGACACTCGCGGCAGCCGCGGCGATGCCGCCCCACAGTCCGGCCTCGGCCGGGGGCACGCCGAACCGGCGGCCCATCAAAGCGGGCAACCATGCCAGCCAGGCGGTGAAAGCGACGCTGGCGAGCGCTCCACCGAGGCCGACGGCCGCCAGCAGCGGCAGGTTCCGGCGGATGTAGGAGATGATGGCGGAACCGGCACCGCCGGCGGCCACGCGTTCCTGCCGGGCGGGCTCGCGCATCAGAAGGAAGAGCCCGGCGAACAGCGGCGCCGGCAGAGCGACGAGCACGAAGGTCAGGCGCCAGCTCTGCGCCAGCTCGGGAAGAAAGGGGATGCCGCGCTCAATCCAGGCGAGGGCCGAACCGGCGAAGGCCAGCGACAGGCTGACGCCCGGCACCACGGTGGCCATGTAGACGGCATAGGCGGAGGCACGCCGCTCCGGCGGAAACAGGTCCGGGATCAGGGAGAAGACGGCGGGGATGAGGCACGCCTCGCCCATGCCGACACCGGCACGGAACAGCAGCAGGGTCCAAAAATCGGTAGCTACGGCGCACAGCAGGGTCGACGCGGACCAGACCGCCAAGCCGCCCAGGATGAGGTTCCGGCGGCTGCGGCGGTCGACCAGCCGGCCCAGCGGCAGGGCGGCCAGGGCGTATGCCAGGGCGAAGGCCGGCCCTTGCACCAGGCCGAACTGGGTGTCGGTGAGGCCGAGGTCCGTGCGGATCGGCTCGACGAGGACGGCGATCACCTGCCGGTCGACATAAGCCAGCAGGACCGCGCCGACCAGCAGCAGCAACGTGGGCCAGGCGGTGCGGGGCGGCGGATAGGCGGAATTGCGAAGGTCGGCCATGTCAGTAC
This sequence comes from Azospirillaceae bacterium, assembly GCA_035627915.1. GTDB lineage: Bacteria > Pseudomonadota > Alphaproteobacteria > Azospirillales > Azospirillaceae > DASPKT01. The sequence goes on along the minus strand of DASPKT010000395.1, from coordinate 18,407 downwards.
CAAGCGGTGAATGAGGCGATGTTCCAGCGCACCAGCAGCGCCGCCGTCAGCAGGCAGGCGGCCGCCACCAGCGTGGTACCGGCGCGGCCGGCCCATCCGGCGCTGCGCCAGCGGGCGGCGGCGCTGACCGGGCTGGCGAGGCTCGCGGCCACGGCGGCCGCGGCCAGGGCCGCCAGGGCATAGGCCCAGGGGTCGTTGGCCCCCGAGAAGGCGGCCAGCCCCTCCACGTCCGCCAGGATCGCCAGCAGCCACACGCATGCCGCCACCGTGGCGAGGTTGAGCACGACCGCCAGGCGAAGCGGAAACTGTGCCCAGCCTTCCCGACGGCCCCGGAGACGGCCGGCGAGCCAGCGGACGAGGGAAGCCGCCATCACCAGCACGGCGGTGCCCAGCAGTCCCAGGACGACGGGCGCCCGTTGCAGGAAAGGGGCCTCGCGGAAGACGAAGCCCGGGAAATCGCCATGCAGCACCCGGCGCCCGTCGGCCTCACGGGAGAAGGCGAGCCGGCCGGTGCCGCCGACCTCGCCATAGACGCCCTGCCCAAGCGGCGCGAAGCGGCGGGGCTGGCCGGCGAGGGTCCGCTCGCTGCTCGCGGAGATCGTCCCGTCGTCGTTCCGGGTGACCGCGACCTGGCCGACGAGCAGGCCCAGCAGTTCGCTCCGTCCGGTCAGATTGCGGCGGGTCATGGTATAGTACCCCTCGACCGGCTCGTCATCGGCGGCGGTTCCGGGAGCAGCCGCGGCTAGGGGCGGTGTCGGCAGGAACTGTTCGGCGAAGCGGTCGAGGGTCCGCAGCGGCTCCGATCCGGCGGCCCCATGGCCGGTAAAGGCGACATAGAGGCCGACCCGCTCGTCCAGGAACAGGCTCATCTGGGTCGAGTAGATGGGCGTGGCGCCGCCATGCCCGACCACGCGCCGCCCGCCCCTGTTCTCCTCGAAGAAGGCGAAGCCGCCGGCGTTCATGCCGGCGTGGGCGACATGCTGCGGGGAGGTCATCGCCCTCAATGTCCCGGCCCCGACCGGGAAGGGAGCGCCGTCCGCCGCCGTCAGCAGGGCCGACATATAGCGCGCCATGTCCGTACCGGCCGCGGACAACGCGCCTGCCGGCGTCCAGGGGATCATCTCGAAGGGCAGCGGTGTTTCCTCGCCGGCGCGATGCCCTTCGGCGAGGTCGGACGCGAGCCCGGCCGGCAGCGGCTGGACGAAGGTCGCGCGCCGCATGCCCAGGGGATCGAGCAGCACGCGCTGCATGTGCTGTTCGAAGGGCTCGCCGCTGGCGCGCTCGATCAGATGGCCCACGAGGGTGATGCCATAGTTCGAATAGGCGGCGACGCTGCCTGGCGCATGGATCTGGGCTGGCACGCGCTGCGCCAGCAGGTCGCGCAGGCTCGGCACCGCCGCGCCGGGGGGCAGCAGGAGGTCCTTCACGCTGTCCTCGAAGCCCGCCGTATGGGTCAGCAGATGGCGCAGCGTGACGGGTCCCAGCGGCATCGGCAGGTCGAAGTCGAGATACTCGGCCACCGGCCGGTCGAGGTCGAGCCGGCCCTCCTCCACCAGCCGCATCGCCGCGATCGCGGTCGCCGTCTTGGAGATCGACCCGGTGCGGAACAGGGTATCGGCAGTGACCGGTCGCCCCGTGCTGCGGTCGGCGACGCCATAACCCTTGGCGAACAGCGTCTCGTCCCCGCGCACCACCACGACGACCGCGCCGGCGATCCCGGAACGTTCCAGCTGCTCAGGAACCAGGCCGTCGAAGAAGGCCTCCAGGGCGGCGGCCTCGAGGGGCGCCGGGGCCGGCTGCGCGGAGGCGGCCGACGCGAGTTGGACGAGCAATCCCAGGGCAAGCAGCCATCGCCGCATGAACGATCCTCCGATAGCCCCCGTCTGCGTACGGGCGGCGACTGGAGGGTTTGTGGATCATAATGCGTGGAATGGCAAGATATGAAAATTTTGGCCGCGGTGTCCCGGCGTCAGGCTTTGGCGCGCCGTGCCTTGGCCGGGGCCGCAGGCGGGGCCGGCGCCGCCTTGTCGGCGGCGGCGATGATCTCCTCGACCATGCTGGCGTTGGAGCATACGGAGATCACGCGGGCGGGCACCTCGCCTACCGAGACGTAGGCATGGCCCATGGACGAATCGAAGTGAATGGAGTCGCCGGCATTCAGTCGGACCGGTCCATAGGCCTCGGAATGGAATTCGACCGTCCCCTCGATGACATAGGCGAACTCCTCGCCCGCGTGGGAGATCAGCTGGTCGAACTCGTCCAGCGACCGCGCCTTGTTCACCGCGTAGATCGGGATCAGTCGTTTGCGCGACAACTCCGAACTCAGCAGGCAGTACTCGTAGTTCGGCGTCGAGACGAACTGCGCGTCGGCGGCGCGGTTGACGACGCGGCACCCCGGCAACATGCGCCCGGAGCTCTCGCTGAACAGTTCCGACACGTCGATCGACAGCCCGCGGGCGAGCTGCAGGATCTTGTCGTAGGTGAGCTGGGTCTTGCCGTTCTCCACCTTGGACAGCATGGAGACCGACAGCCCGGTGCGGGCCGCCACCTGGGCCAGGGTCAGTCCGAGGCGCTCGCGTGTCCGGCGCAGCTGGCGCGCCAGTTGTGAAAGACCTTTTCCGCTCATGCCTTCCCGCTCCACACCCGTCGGCCGACCGCCGTCGCGCAGAAAGGTAAATGATTTCTGTCCGCGGTGCATCCGCCATGGTGCGAACGCACCTGTTCCGTCGCACATGAGCAATATATGAAAACTGTTTTGACTATATGATAACCACTCGCTTAGGATGCCGCCGATAACGAGCCAAACGGGAGGCGTCGGTGCGCAAGGTGAAGAACGGTGTGAGCTTGAGTGTCCTGGCCGGGCTGCTGGCGGCGTCCGCTCCCGCGGCGGCGCAGGACGGCGGGCTGGAGGAGGTCATCGTCACGGCGCAACGGCGGGGCGCGGAACGGCTGCAGGACGTGCCCATCGCCATCGGCGTGGTAAGCGAGGCCTTCGCCCGCGAGGCCTTCATCCGCACCCTGACGGATGTCGGCAGCTATGTGCCCGGGGTGGTTCCCACCTCGGACACGCCGGGCCTGCGCCAGGGCTTCTTCAACATCCGGGGCATCGGCTCCAACGATCCGACCCTGGGCGCCAATCCGTCCGTCGCCGTCTTTCAGGACGATGTCTATATCGGCCATTCCCGCATCGCCAATCTGAGCCTCTACGACATCGAGCGGGTGGAGGTGGCCAAGGGGCCGCAGGGGACGCTCTTTGGCCGCAACACCATCGGCGGCGCCATCGCGGTCCAGTCGCGCCGGCCCGGGTTCGGTGCGGCGGAGGTCCGCGGCCTGCTGCAGGCGACCGACTACGGCGAGCGCCGCATCGAGGCTGGCGCCGGCGGTCCCGTGGGCGAGGCGCTTGCCCTGCGCCTGGCCGGGCAGGCGACCGACGGTGCCGGCCGCGTCCGCGAGCTGACGTCGGGCCGCAAGGTCGGCTACGAGGACTCGGCCGCGTTCCGCGCCAGCGCCGCCTGGACCCCGGCCGAAACCGTCCTGGTCACCGTCACGGGCGAGTACGGCGCGTCGGACGGCCCGGGCGCAGCTTCCACGAACGTGCTGCCGCTGCCCGGGCACCGCGCGACCGATCCGCTCGGGCCGGTGGCCTACGACCGGTTCGGCGACAGCGAGATCCGCGCCCGCAGCCTGTCGGCCCGCGTCGAGGCGGAGCTGGGCGAGCTCACCCTCTCGACGGTCACGGCTTACCGCGACGATGCCTCGGCCTTCGCCGCGGAAGCGGACTACACGGTCCTGAACCTCGTCTCGCAGTCCGTGGACGTCGATCTCCAGCAGCTCTCGCAGGAGGTTCGGCTGACCTCCGGGACGGGAGAGCGCCTGACTTGGCTGGCCGGTGCGAGCTACTACCGGGAGAAGGAGCGCGAGGTCCTCTCGATCACGCCGGGCGGGGACATTCTGCGGATGTTCGGCGCGCCGGTGCCGTCCTCGCTCAGCGAGACGCAGACCCGCCGGGGCCGCGAGACGATCGACAGCTACGCGGGGTTCGGTGAGGCGACCTATCGGCTCACGCCCGAGCTGCGGGTGACCGGCGGCCTGCGCTATACCCGCGACGAGGTCGATCAGTCCGTCACCACAAACCGTTTCGCCGGCCCCTTCCGGGCCATCTTCGGCGATGGCGTCTATGGGGCGACCGACGGGACGGTGCATCGCGCCCGGACCTTCTCCGGCTGGACCCCGCGCCTGACCCTGGACTGGAAACCCCGGGAGGACGTCATGCTCTACGGCAGCGTCACCAAGGGTTACAAGACGGGCGGCTTCGACCCCGGCCGCCCGACGGAGGAGGCGTTCTCGCCGGAGACGGTGTGGAGCTACGAGGCCGGCGCGAAGGCGACGCTGCTGGACGACCGGGTGGTCTGGAACACTGCCGTCTTCCGCTACGACTACAGCAACCTCATCTCGCGGGCGCTGGTGGACACGGCCATCCGCCTCTATGAGAGCAGCATCGAGGGCGAGGGGCTGGAAACGGAGCTGCAGGCCTCGCCCCTGCCCTGGCTCCGGCTGGCGGGCAACCTCACCTATCAGAAGATCGAGTACAAGGATTACCGGCAGGGCAGCCTGCAGCTGGCGGGCAACCGGGTGCCGGTGCCGCGCCTCCTCTCCACCCTCTCGGCCGAGATCGAGCAGCCGCTGTTCGGCCTGATCGCCAGCCTGCGGGCGGAGCACCAGTACCGCGGCAGGAGCTACGCCGAACCGGAGAACATCGAGCGGCTGGCGACCGACGGCTACGGGCTGGTCAACCTGCGGATCACGCTCGCCGATCCGGAGGGCGCTTGGTCGCTCGGCCTGTTCGGGCGCAACCTCCTGGACCGTCGCTTCAAGATCCAGCACGACCTGACCTTGCCCAACCTGATCGAAACCGTGGCCTACGACCGGGGGGCTTTCTGGGGCGCCGACCTGTCCTTCCGCTTCTGAAGGCGTGTGATGGGGATCAGGGAAGGGGCGGCGGGAATGCCGCCCCTTTTCTCATGCCGCGAAGGGATCGGCCATCCGCGGCCAGAAGGCCAGGCTGCGCTTGCGATACGGAATGGTGCCGAAGCTCGGCGCGATGGCGCCCGGAGTGGCGACGTAGAGGATCCTTGCCGCCAGGGGCGCGAAGCGGGCGTGGAAGTGCTGGGTGGACTTCACCACGACCAGGCGCCGCGCCGCCGGGTCGAGCCCCAGGCCGGCAAAGGCCTCGGGCGCGAAGACCTGGCTGCGGATGGAGCAGAGGACGAGGTCGATCCCCTCCCCCTTCACCCAGGCGGACGGCCCTAGGGGCTGGGTCCCGTCGAAGGCCGGCTGGGCATGCGCATCCGACAGGCCCATCACCTCCACCATCAGATCCACCGGGTCGCCGGAGGCCGGGCCCAGCTTGCCGCCGATGCGGAGCTGGAACCGCGCCCCGACGCCCGCCTCCCGACACAGCGCCACGGCGGCCGGGTCCCAGTAGCAGCCGCTCGCTACATCCCGTACACCGCGTTCCAGCAGGCGGCGCAGGACGAAGGTGCTGTCACCGGGCGCGCCACCGCCGGCATTGTCCGCGACGTCGGCCATCACCACGGGACCGGCCGGGGCCGCCAGGGCCTCGTCGATCGCCAGATCCAGGTCCAGCGGCGGCTCGGTCGCGCCGCGGCCGAGTGCGTGGAACCGCCGCCCCAGCCGCTCCGCCAGGACCGACGCTCCAGCCCGGTCGCCATCGGCGACGACCCAGAGCTTGGCACCCGCGTCGGCCACGTCGCCCCAGGGGAAACCATGGCCCAGGGAAACGGAGAGGATGCCATCGCGGCCTTCCGCCGCCTGCATCTCCTGGACGAACCCGCGCATGCTCGGCGTCGTTGTCGGCCAGACGCCGACGATGCGGCAGTCGAAGGCGGCCGTGACCGGCCGGGTCCGACCCGCCGCCGCGTCCGCGCAGAGACGGTAGAGCTCCTCTGACCGCGGCAGGATGTCGGTGTGCGGGTACTCCTTGAAGGCGATCAGCGCGGTGGCGGCGGACAGCATCGCCGGGCTCAGGTGGCAGTGCGGATCGAGGACGGCGCCGACGGGAACGTCGGGCCCGACCAGCGCCCGCACCCTGGCCAGCAGGTCACCCTCGCAGTCGTCGCACCCGTCGGCGACCATCGCCCCGTGAAGGCCGAGCAGCACCATATCCACCGGCATGGCCAACGCGAGGTCCTCCAGAATCCAACCCCGCAGTGTGCGGTGGACCGGGCCGAGCGTCGGACCGGCCGGCTGAGCGAAGGCCGACACGCTCCGGACGAACTCATGCCCGTCCGCCGCCGCCAGCTCCCGCCAGAGCGCCATCTGCGGCCCGAGCGGCCCGCCCGGCTCGGCCGTGTCGCCCCGGACGATGCCGTACGCCTCGAACGCCGCCCAGCCGGTGGGCAGCGGCGAGAAGCTGTTGGTTTCGGTGGCGAGCTGGGCGGCGAATATCCTCAATGGTACCTCCGGACGCGCCGCCGGGCGGCACGCTTTTCCTGTTATGCTTCCCTGTTTCATATCTGACAACGCATAACCGGGCAACAGGTCCGGCGGAGTGCCGTCGATCACGGGCCACAAAGCGCTGGAACTTGCTGCGCTTGCCCCCTGGGCATTTCCCACCGATGTGGGTTCGCCAATTGGCTCCGGTTGCCCCGGAACCGGAAATTCACGTCCTTTCCAAATCCGAGCATTTTTCATATCTGACATGCACAGGTAACGTGTTACTCCTTTCGGGGATTTGGCCTAGAAGGCTGCCGCGCCGCTGGACACTGCGCCAGCAGGCCTGTCCAGCCGGCGCGGTGCCAACCTCGCCACCAGCGCAACCGAACCCGTCCCCGGGAAGCATGCCCTCACCTGAACGGCTGAGCGGCGGCCGGCATCGCGGTCCTTTCCGCGTCCGGCCGCTGCCCGCGTTCCTGCCGGGCTTGTGCCCGCACCAGGACCAACAACGGAACCTACTCATCATGACCAGACCCACGCGCCTGCCCGTTTGGCTCGCCCTGTCGACCGTTCTCGCCGTTCCCGCGGCGGCACAGCAGCTGGACCCGCCGTCTGACGGCTGGAACGTCCGCCTGGGGCTGGTCGGCGTCGCAGCCCCCGACTACGAGGGATCGGACGAGTATGAGCTCCACCCGGTCCCGGACATCGAGATCACCTATGGCGACTGGTTCTTCCTGGATCGCCGGGGGCTGGGGGTCAACCTGCTGCAGTGGAACGGACTGACCGCCGGCGTGTCCTACGGGATCGACGCCGGTCGACGGGAGAAGGAGAACGACGCCCTCGAAGGGCTGGGCACCATCAGGGCCACGGCTATGGGAAACATCTTCGCCACGTACCAGGTCGGTCCGGTCAGCCTGTCGGCCGACATCCAGCGGGACCTTCTTGACAGGGGTCACGAGGGAACAACCGCCCAGCTGGCGCTGACCTATGCCCTGCCGATCGGGCCCGGCGCGGCGGTGTTCGCGGGTCCTTCGCTCACCTGGGCCGACGACAACTACATGCAGTCGTTCTTCGGCATCTCCGCCGAACAGGCCCTGCGCAGCGGCCGCGTTCGCCACGACGTGAAAGCGGGTCTGAAGAACGCCGGCTTTACTGTGTACGGCACCTATCCACTCTCTGGGACTTGGTCGCTGACCGGGCTCGCGGGCTATTCACGTCTGCTCGGAGAGGCAGCCGATAGTCCGCTCGTGAGGCGTGACGGGGATGCCGACCAGTTCTTTGGCGGTCTTGGCGCCAGCTACCGCTTCTGAACGTCGCCTACCGGACGGAGCTCAGCTCCGTCCGGCATCGGAGGGTCATCGCCAGGAATGCTGGCCGGTGACGGACCAGCTGCGCAACGCCCGATTTCCGGAATAGAATCTTATCGTCCCAGATCGTTGTCTGAAGGTCAGTTTAGCGGATTTCTTGCGATCAGGCCGGAGGCGCTTTCCAGATCAGGGTCACCAACCAGCTTCAGGCGACCATACCGACAATGAGCTGCAACGGCAGATGGGCCGCGGCATGCGCCAGCATCGCCGCCTCCAGCCCACGCCACCAGTAAAGCCAGCCGAACACGAGCCCCATGGATGCGTTGACCATGGTCACCGCGGCAGCGAGCGGGGGCGTCAGCGGCCCCATGGCCGCGACGACGGGCAGGTGCAGCACCCCAAACAGGACGGCCGCCACCAGAATCGCGCTCCACCAGACCCGGGGCGACGGCCGACGCCCTGTCAGACGCTGCAGCAGCAGGACCAAACCGGAGACGACAAGCAGGCGCAGCAGAACCTCTTCGGCAATGCCGCCGTAGAGCATGCCGCCGAGCAGACGCATCCACAAAGGTGCTGTGGGCCCGCTCAGGCCCGGAGGCATCAGGGGCTGGACAAGCAGCCCCTGCACGAGGCCAAGGACGATGCCGCTGGCCAGCCCGAGCGCCAGCCCGTCGCGCAGCCGTGCCCAGGCGTCGGGTGCCGGCCGTCCGTACAGCCACGCCATCAGGAGGTCGGGCCCATGCCGCAGCCGCTGCGCCATCGCCAAGCCGGCCGTGGCCGCCAAGCCAAAGACCACCAGCGACTGTAGGGCCGTCACCAGGAGCAGCAGGGGCCAGGGGGGCAGCCCTTCCGTCAGGGATGGATCGGCCGTTGCGGCCAGCGTCAACATCTGCGGCAGGATGGCCAGGGAACCGGCAAGGCAGCCCAGCGTCAGCACGGCCGCCACCCGCCACGGCAGGGTCGCGGGTAGGATAGAACTCATGGGGTGGTTTCCTTGGCGCCACTTCTCCGCTCCGTCCAGCATGCGTGCACGCTCCCTCGTGTCGCAAGGTGGATGAGCGCCGGTCACCGGCCCTCTCTGTGTCGGGCCCGGGCGGCGCAATGCCGGCGGCTGGGGGATGCGGCGGCCCGGAAGGACGGGCGGTCCGGTGCGTCCAACTGGTCGCGGCTCCGCGGCAGTTGGATTCAGGGCTTCGGCCGCGCGGCCACGGCCTCGATCTCCACCAGCGCTCCGGGCAGGACCAGGTCGGCGCGCACCGTGGATCGGGCCGGCCGATGCGACCCGAACCTGGCGGCATAGGTGCGGTCGAACGCGGAAAAGTCGTCCGTGCGGACGAGCCACACCGTGGTCTTCACCACATCGGCAAGCGTCAACCCTTCGCCTTGCAGGACCATCGAGATGCGGTCCAGCACGAGGTCGGTCTGCGCCTCGATCGTGCCGCCGTGGATGCGGTCGTCAGGTCCCAGCGCGAGCTGGCCCGACAGGAGGAGGAGGTCGCCTACCCGGGTGAACGGCGCCAGGTGGGGGCTCGGAAAGTCGGTCATGGCAGGGTGTCTCCAGCGATGGAAGGGCGGCCGGGCGCCAGCGCGCCCGCGGAAAGTCCAAGCGATGCGATGTCTGGGGGGATGTCGCGGCCCAATGCCAGCGCAGCGGCCAGCCGGCCGCAGGCGGGAGCGGTCTGGATGCCGTAGCCACCCTGGGCCGCCAGCCAGAAGAATCCGGGAACCCCCGGGTCGAAGCCGATCACCGGCGTGCGGTCGGCGACGAAGCAGCGCAGACCGGCCCAGGCGTGTCCCACCCGGCGGACGGGGATGTCGGCAGCCTGTTGGAGCCGGTCGACGCAGATGGCGATGTCCAGCTCCTCCGGCTGGGCATCGCAGGGCGGCGACGGCGTCTCGTCGGCGGGCGAGGCCAGGATCTTTCCCGCGTCGGGTTTGAAGTAGAATTGCTCGTCCGCGTCGATCACCGCCGGCCACGCATCGGGCCGCATGCCGGCCGGCGGGTCCAGCAGGATCGCCGTGCGCCGCAACGGCGCCAAACCCACCGGGGCGGCGCCCGCCATGCAGGCCACCTCGTCGGCCCAGGCGCCGGCGGCATTGACCAGAACAGATCCGCGATGGATCAGCCCACCGCAACGCACCTCCCAGAATCCGCCCCGGCGCGTCACGGCATCGACGCCGGCGTCCGTCCGCACCACGGCGCCCTCCGTGCGGGCCAGGCGGAGAAACCCCTGGTGAAGGGCGTGGACGTCGATGTCCATCGCGTCCGGCTCCAGGAGCCCGCCGGCAGCATAGCCATGGCGCAGCACCGGCACCCGCCGGACCACGTCCTCCGCGTCCAGCCACCGGCAGGCGCCCTCCCCCAGCTCCCGCGCCATCGCTGCGAGGCTGCCGGCCTGGTCGGCCCGCCCCAGGAACAGGCAGCCGCGCGGGGCCAGCAGCGGGTGGTCGGCAAAGCCGCGCGGCGGGGCCTCAAGGAAAGGGCGGCTGGCCGCGGTGAGGCAGCGGATCGTGGCGTTCCCGTACGTCGCGGCGAAAAGGGCGGCCGAACGCCCGGTCGTGTGATAGCCGGGTGAGCTCTCCCGTTCCAGCAGCAGCACCGAGCGGCTCCTTGCGAGCCAGGCTGCGGTCGAGGCACCGGCGATGCCGGCGCCGATGACGATGAAGTCGAACTGGTCCATGGGGTCTTACCTCAGGGCATGGGCTCGCGGGGCCGGTCACGCCAGACGGCCGAATACGGTGCGGAACGCCTGGCGCTCGACCAGCAGCGACATGCCCAGGCCCGCGGCCAGCCCGGTCTCCACGCCCAGGCACAGGACGCCCGCCATGGTGGCGGTCATCACGGCTGCGTCCCGGCGGGACCGGCGGAATGTCGCCTTCATCGCGCCGGGATCGACCAGCGCCAGCACGGCGACGATGATGGTCGCGGCCAGCACGCTCTGCGGCAGGTGCTGAAGAAGCGGCGCGATGGTGAACGAGGCCGCGGCGATGCCGGCCGCGGTCAGGGTTCCGGCCATCGGCGTCCGCGCGCCGGCGTCGGCGTTGACGGCGGAACGGGCCAGCCCGCCCGTTATCGGGAAACTTCCGGAAACGGCGGCCGCGACGTTGGCGGCACCCAGCGCCACGAGTTCCTGGTTCTCCCGGACCGATCCCTGCGCGCGGGCCGCCAGGGTCTGCGCGATGGACAGGGATTCGATGTAGCCGACCAGGCTGATGAGGGCCGCCGGTGCCAGCAGTTGCAGACAGAGGGTGGGGTCGAGCGAGGGTACGCCGAACCGCGGCATCCCCGGGGGTATCCCGCCGACGACGGGGACCCCGCGGTCCTCCAGGCCAAAGAGAAGAACGGCCCCGATCGCCATGCCGATCGCAAGCAGCGGGCTGGCCCTGGCGGCAAGGTCGGCGGCCCAGGGGCTGACGCCCAGGCGCCGCAACAGCGGCTTCGCCCGCTGCCGGCTCCAGACCAGGAAGGTCAGGCACCCCGCTCCCAGCCCCGTCGTGTAGACGTTGAGCCCTCCGATCCCGGCGCCCATCGCGGCCAGCAGGTCAGGCAGGGTGTCGCCCGGCAGGGGGATGCCCAGGACATGGCGCATCTGGCCTGCCGCGATGAGCAGGCCGGCGGCGGCCGTGAACCCGCAGACAACCGCGGGGCTGAGCAGGCCGGCGAACCGGCCAAGCCGGAGAAGGGCCATGGACAGCAGGATCGCGCCCGACAGCAGCGCTAGCGTCACGGCCGCCATCCGGTACTCGGCGCTGCCGGCTTCGGCGACCGCCCCGCCCGCCGCCGCGGTCATCAGCGAGATCACGGCGACGGGCCCGACGGCGAGCGATCCGCTGGTCCCGAAGATGGTGTAGAGGAACAGGGGAAGGATCGAGGCGTAGAGGCCGGTTTCCGGCGGCAGTCCCGCCAGCATGGCATAGGCGAGGCTCTGCGGGACCAGCATGACGGTGACGATGGCGGCGGCACCGGCATCGCCGGCCAGCAGGCGCCGGTCATAGGCGGGCAGCCAGGAGAGGATCGGAAACAGCGACCGCCAACCCCTGCTCCCCTCGGGCGCGCCCTGGTCCGGGCGCGTATCGGCGGGCCCGGTCATGACCAACCTGCCGGCTGCCACGCCGCCCTCGGTCCGAGTGATCGCATCACCGGAAGCTGACGCCGAAGCCGGTGGCGCCCTTCGGCACGGTGCCGGCGATGTCCAGGCGCGCCCAGGGCCTGTCGTTGACGAACTGGAAAAGCGGGGAGAGGACCGGCCGGACCGGGCACCTGGAGCCGGTTCATGCCGGCGCCTCGCCCGCGGTGAACCAGCTCTCGTAGGCGTAGAGTCCGGGCTGGCCGCCGGTATGCAGGAAGAGGACGGCATCGTCCCGGCCGTACCGCCCTTCCCGCACCTGCGCGATCAGCCCGGCCATGGCCTTGGCGGAATAGACGGGGTCAAGAAGGAGGCCCTCGAGCTGCGCACAGAGGCGGACCGCTTCCGTCATCGCCTCCGATGGCAGCCCATAGCCCGGTTGGAAATGCCGGTCGTCGACGATGATCTCCGGGTCCGGCTGACCATCGCCGCCGACCAGGGTGGAGGCTCCGGCAACCAGCGCCGCGACGGTTTCCCGCAGGCGGTCCGCCGGCTTGTTCACGGAGATGCCGACGACCTCCAGGTCCAGCCCGGCCAGACGGCTGCCGAGGACGAGCCCCGCCTGCGTGCCGCCCGATCCGGTGGCGGTGACCAGGGCCCGGAAGCGGAGGCCGAGCTCCCGCATCTGCCCCTGCAGCTCCGCCGCGCAGGCGGCGTAGCCCAGCGTCCCGACGGCATCGGAACCGCCCAGGGGGATCAGGTAGGGCCAGCGGCCGTCGGCGCGCAGGGCCGCCAGGGCGGCTTCGACGCGTTCGTCACGCTCGTCCGGGCCTGCCACGATCTCAACCCTGGTCCCCAGCAGCCTCTCGATGAGCCGGTTGCCCGACCGCCTGTACTCCGGCCGGCGCCAATCGACCGAGTCCGTCAGCACCAGACTGCACGGCCAGCCCAGCTTGGCGGCGGCCGCGGCCGTCAGCCGCGCATGGTTGGACTGCAGCGCGCCCGTCGTGACCAGGGCATCACACCCCCGGGCCCGCGCGTCGGCGAGCAGATACTCCAGCTTCCGGATCTTGTTGCCGCCGCCGCCGAGGCCGGTGCAGTCGTCCCGTTTCACATAGAGGCGCGGTCCGCCGAGTTCGCGGCTCAGCCTTTCCAAGGGCTCGATGGGCGTCGGCCAGGCCGCCAGGGTCAGGCGCGGGATGTCGGTGAGGGTCATGGTGTCCTGGTTCGGTTGCTGCGGCTCTGCCGCGCCATGTCGTGGAATGTCAGGGAACCTGTCCTGGCATGTCAGACTGCCGGAGCCCCCTGCCGGGAATCGAGATCACGTCCGGGCCCCCAACCCGCCTGACACGCCGGGAGCAATCCAGGCCAGGCGCCGATTGTCCCCCGCAACGGGGTTGACCTGTCTCCGTATAGAGAATATTCTCACATTCGACAACAGTTATCGTGATTGCGCATGCCCTTGGAGCCCCAGGCATTGCGCTAGGCGTGCCGGCCCCGGCAGCTCGGCGAAACCGGGCGGGAACGGCGCCGGAACAGGAAGGCTAGGAATGCGACTCCATATATCCGCCGACATCGAAGGCATCGCCGGCGTGACGTCGCGCGATCACCTGATGCCCTCGGGCTTCGAATATGAGCCGGCGCGGCGTTGGATGACGGAGACGGTGGCCGCCGTCGCCGAGGAGGCCCACGCGCTGGGCGTGGAGCAGGTCGTCGTGGCGGACTCGCACGGCAACGCGCAAAACCTCCAGATGGACCGGCTGCCCGACTATGTGCAGGTCGTCCGGGGATGGCCGCGCCGTCTCGGCATGATGCAGGGGATCGACGAGGGGCCGTATGTCGGCTCGGTCATGCTCGGCTACCATGCGGGGGCGGGATCGAGAGACGGCGGCCTCGCCCACACCCTGAGCGGCCGCCTGATCCGCGAGGTCTGGATCAATGGCCGGGTCGCGTCGGAAGCCTACCTCAATGCCGCCGTTGCGGGACACTTCGACGTGCCGGTGCTCCTTGTCAGCGGTGACGACGCCTTCGTCGCCGAATGCCGGGAGCAGGTCGGCGACGTCGTCGGCGCGACGGTCAAATGGTCCCAGGGGCGGCAGTCCACCCGGACATTGACGCCGGCCGCGGCCTGCGCCTTGATCCGCAGCCGGTTCCAGGAAGCCTTCCAATCCCGCGCGACCCGCCCGTGCCTGACGGTGCCGGGCCCGATCCGGCTGGAGGTCGAGTTCAAGACCCAGCTGCATCCGGAGGTGCTGTCCTACCTGCCCGCGGTCGAGCGCACCGGGTCCCACAGGATCACCGTCACCGCCGCCTCGATCCTCGAGGCCACCCGGTTCCTGATGTTCGTCGTCATGTACAACCCGTCCGAATAGGGTCGGGCAGATGCCGGCGACGGGAGCCTGCCCGGCCCGCGGCCGCGGCGCCCGGGAGGACCCGGCGACACCCCAGCGATCCCAAGACCACGGCCGAGGAGACGTTCGGCATGCGCCTGTCACTGTCGGGGCTCTGCCTCGCCGCCGCCATCCTCATGACCGGCCCGGTGCATGCGGAGAGGGTGATCCACATCGGCAATGGCGGGGACCCGGAAACGCTGGATCCCCACCGGCTCACCTCCAGCATCGGCGACGCCGTCGTCCGCGACCTCTGCGAAGGGCTGGTGGCGCTGGATGCCTCGGCCCAGGTTATCCCCGGCCTGGCCGAGCGCTGGACCGTCAGCAGCGACGGGAAGACCTACACCTTCACGCTCCGCCCCGGCCTGAAATGGTCCGACGGCAGCCCCTTCGCCGCCGACGACTTCGTATGGTCGATGCGGCGCGCCGTGGCCCCGGAGACCCTTCCCGGGTTCCCGGAGTTCCTGCACGCCATCGAGAACGCCCGCGAGATCGGCCGGGGCGAGATGCCGCCGGAGAGCCTGGGCGTCAGCAGCCCCGACCCGCGCACCGTCGTCATCCGCCTCTGGCGTCCCTTCCCTGATTTCCTCGGCTTCGGGGCCAGCCAACGCGGCATGTTTCCGCTGCAGCGGAGCGCGGTCGAGGCCCACAAGGGCGACTTCGTCAGGCCCGGCCGCTTCCACTGCACCGGTCCCTTCATCCTCGCCGAGGCGGTGCCCCAGAGCCACGTCCGGCTGGTGAGGAACCCGCATTACTGGGACGCCGCCAACGTCCGGCTGGACGCGGTCGTCTACCACTCCACGGAGGACGCCAACACCGAGCTGAAGCGGTTCCGGGCTGGGGAACTCCACATCACCAACACGATCCCGGCGACCCAGGTGGATTGGCTGAAGGCCCACTTGCCGGAGAACCTGCGCATCGTGCAGGCGATGAACACCTACTACTACCTGCCGAACCTCGGAAAGGAGCCCTGGGCCGGCAAGCCCGCCCTGCGCCGGGCGCTCGCACTCGCCGTGGACCGCGAGGCCCTGGTCCGGCGGGTCTCCCGCGGCGGCGAGGTCCCGGCCTACACCATCACGCCGCCCGGGGGCGGCTACGACCCGC
This sequence comes from Azospirillaceae bacterium, assembly GCA_035627915.1. Classification (GTDB taxonomy): domain Bacteria; phylum Pseudomonadota; class Alphaproteobacteria; order Azospirillales; family Azospirillaceae; genus DASPKT01. The sequence goes on along the minus strand of DASPKT010000395.1, from coordinate 3,083 downwards.
CGCGGCCCGATTGGGCCGACTGGACCCAGGCCCGGCGCATCGAGGAGGCGCGCCGCCTGTTCGCCGAGGCGGGATACGGGCCGGGCAATCCGCTGCGCATCGAGATCCTCTACAACACCCTGGACCGCCACCGGCAGGTCGCCATCGCGGTCTCGGCCATGTGGAAGCAGGCCCTCGGCGTCGAGGTCACACTCAACAACATCGAGGGCAAGGTCCTGCTGGCGCGGCTGGCCGAGAAGTCCTTCCAGGACCTGGTCCGGCGCACCTGGAACTCCCCGTTCCCCTTCGGCCACCTCGACCTGCTGCGCAGTACCGCCCAGCCGACCTCGTCGGTCGGCTACAGCAATCCGGCGTTCGACCGGCTGATGGCGGAGGCGGATGCCATCGCCGATCCGGCGGCCTACCGCGCGAAGATGCGGGAGGCGGAGGCGCTCGCCCTTGCCGACATGCCTCTCATCCCCCTGATGCACGAGACGTTCCGCCGGCTCGTCGCCGGAACCGTGCGCGGCTATGTCGACAACAGCATCAATGTGCATCCGGCCCGCTTCCTGTGGCTGGAAGAGACCCCGTCCCGTTGAGCGCCCCTCCCCGATCACCGAGGTCCAGATGCTGCTGATCAATGCGCACGCCGACCATGGGCGCCCGCTCGAACCGGCCGACGCCGCCTTCCTGTCCGGTGACGCCGCCCTCGCGGTCGAGCGCCAGATCGGCCTCTGTCCCCGGCACCGCCCGACCCCGCTCCTCGCCCTGGACGTCCTCGCCGCCTCCCTGGGCCTGGGCGGCATCGCGGTAAAGGACGAGGGGCAGCGGCTGGGCCTCGGGAGTTTCAAGGCGCTGGGAGGGACGTTCGCCCTGATCCGCCTGGTGCTCGAGGCGGCCGGGCGGGCCCTCGGACGGGAGGTCGCCCCGGAGGAACTCCAGGCGCCGGCGGTACGGTCGGTCGCCGCCGACCAGGTGTTCTGCTGCGCGACCGACGGCAACCATGGCCGCTCGGTGGCGGCCGGAGCCCGTCTGGTCGGGGCGCGCGCGGTCGTCTTCGTGCACGAGGGGGTTTCGGCCGAGCGCGCCGATGCCATCGCGCGGCTGGGCGCCACGGTCGTCCGGGTTCCCGGCACGTACGACGATTCCGTCGCCGAGGCGGCCAGGCGGTCGGCCGCGGAGGGCTGGTGCCTGGTCTCCGACACGTCCTGGCCCGGGTATGAACGCATTCCCGGCCTGATCATGCAGGGATACACGCTGGTCGTCCGGGAAGCCCTCCAGGCCCTGGCGATGCCGCCGACGCACGTCTTCGTGCAGGCGGGCGTCGGCGGCCTCGCCGCGGCGGTGGCCGGGCATCTCGCCCTTGTCTGCGGTACCGCACGGCCGACCGTCGTCGTCGTCGAGCCGGACCGGGCGGCCTGCCTGCTGGAGAGCGCCCGGCACGGGCAGCCGACCCCGGTCGCCCCGGGCCGGCCGACGGTCATGGCCATGCTGGAATGCTACGAACCGTCGCTGAGCGCCTGGCGCATCTTGTCGCGCAGCGCGGATGCCTTCATGACCTGCACCGACGCCGACGCCATCGCCGCCCTCCGCCGGCTGGCCCGCCCGCTCGGCACCGATCCCGCCATCGTCGCCGGGGAAAGTGGGGCGGCTGGGCTGGCCGGGTTGCTCCGCGCCGCCGGGGACCCCGGCATCCGGGCCGCGTTGGGCCTGGACGGCGCGTCGCGCGTCCTGCTCATCAACACCGAAGGCGCCACCGATCCGGGGCGCTACGCCAGTTTGCTGGAGGCGGCGGAGGGGTACGCCGGCTGACGCTGACCGGGTATCCCGGGCCGACGGCCCGGGTCCGTCCCTCCCCGTATTCGGTGTCGCCCGGCCAGTCCGGGATGCCCGGCCGCACCGGCCGGGTGATGTCCCGGACGCGCAGGCTTACAGCGAGGTCCTCAGCGACAGCAGCTCGGGGAAGAAGTTCAGCTCCAGCGCCTTCACCAGGTAGCTGACCCCGCCGGTGCCCCCGGTGCCCGGCTTGTAGCCGATGATGCGCTCGACCGTCTTCATGTGGCTGAAGCGCCATTGCTGGAACCGGTATTCCAGGTCGACCAGCTTCTCCGCCAGGTCGTACAGGTCCCAGTGCCGGTGGGTGTCGCGGTAGACCGCCAGCCACGCCGCCTCCACCCGCTTGTCCGGGCGGTAGGGCTGGCTGAAGTCGCGCTCCAGCAGTTCCGCCGGGATGTCGAAGCCGCGCCGCGACAGCAGCCGCAGGCTCTCGTCGTACAGGCTGGGCTCGCCCAGCAGGCGCTCCAGCTCGGCGTGCACGGCCGGGTCCGACTTGTGGACCGCGATCATGCCGCGGTGCTTGTTGCCCAGCATGAACTCCAGCATCCGGTACTGGTAGGACTGGAACCCGCTGCTCTGGCCCAGGTGCGGGCGGATCAGGCTGTAGTCGGCCGGCGTCAGGGTGGACAGCACGTCCCAGCTCTGGATCAGCTGCGCCTGGATGCGCGCCACCCGCGCCAGCATCTTGAAGGCGGGGCCGAGGTCGTCGGCGCGGATATGGGCGGCGGCGGCGCGCAGCTCGTGCAGGCTCAGCTTCATCCACAGCTCGGAGGCCTGGTGGATGACGATGAACAGCAGCTCGTCATGCTCGCCCGACAGCGGCTTCTGCGCCGACAGCAGGCGCTCCAGCCCCAGGTAGGAGCCGTAGCTCATGTCCGGGGTGAGGTGCACCCCCTCGCCGGAGAGGTCGACGGCGCCGGGGCGCGCGTTGGGCTTGTCCTGGCTCATGTCTCTGGCCTCAGGTAACGGCGGCGCGGCGGGAGAAGGCGGGGTCCTTCCAGCCCTCCGTCCGCATGATGTCGGCGAGGTGGGCGACGGCGTCGAAGATGTCGGCGTGGCTGACGTAGAGCGGCGCGAAGCCGAAGCGCAGCACGTCGGGTGCCCGGAAGTCGCCGATCACGCCGCGGGCGATCAGCGCCTGCACGATGGCGTAGCCGTCGGGATGGCGCAGGCTGACCTGGCTGCCGCGCGCCTCCGCCTCGGCCGGGCAGTGCACGGCGAAGACGCCGGGGCATTCCTGCGCCACCAGGTCAAGGAACAGCCGGCCC
>DASPKT010000394.1:0-5251 GCA_035627915.1 Azospirillaceae bacterium | reverse complement strand
GGCCGCCGGGGGCGGCTGGAATCCCGGTCAGGGGCGGGTTCAGGCGTGGGCCGGCTCGACCGTCTCCGCCCGCTCCGCCAGGCGCTGCTCGGTCGAGGGGTCGAACAGGTGCAGCGAGTCCGCCTTGACCACCAGCTCGATCGGGTCGCCGAGGCGCGGCAGCAGCGCGCCGTGGCCGCGCACCTTGCCGATCAGGATCTCGTCGCCCAGGCGGAAATGGATCACCGCCTCGTGGCCCAGCGTCTCCACGATCTCCACCGTCCCGCGGATGGGGGCGATGGCGTTCCACTGGTGCTCCGACGCGATGCCGACATGCTCGGGACGGAAGCCGACCGCGACGGGGCGGCCGCGGTAGGCGTCGATCCCGGCGCGGAAGGAGGCCGGCACCGGCAGCACCAGGTCGTGGTAGGAGAGCGAGGCGCCGTCGTTCGACACCTGCATGGTCACCACGTTCATCGACGGCGTGCCGATGAAGCGCGCCACGAACAGGTTGCGGGGGTTGTCGTACAGCTCCAGCGGCGTGCCGACCTGCATCAGGTTGCCCGAGGGGTGGCGCTTCAGCGGGGCCAGCACGGCGATGCGGTCGCCCATGGTCATCGCCTCCACCTGGTCGTGGGTGACGTAGACCGTGGTGATCTTGAGGCGCCGCTGCAGCTTGGATATCTCCGCGCGCATGGTGACGCGCAGCTCCGCGTCCAGGTTGGACAGCGGCTCGTCGAACAGGAAGACCTTGGGGTTGCGCACGATGGCGCGGCCGAGCGCCACGCGCTGCCGCTGGCCGCCGGACAGGGCGCGCGGCTTGCGCTCCAGATAGTCGGTCAGGCCCAGCATGCCGGCCGCCTTGTCCACCAGCGCGTCGATCTCGGCGGCCGGCAGCTTGCGGATCTTCAGGCCGAAGGCGATGTTCTCGCGCACGCTCATGTGCGGGTAGAGCGCGTAGCTCTGGAACACCATCGCAACGTCGCGGTCCTTGGGGTGGACGTCGTTCACCACCCGGTCGCCGATGCTGAGGCTGCCGGCGGAGATGTCCTCCAGCCCCGCGATCATCCGCAGCGCGGTGGACTTGCCGCAGCCCGACGGCCCGACGAAGACCATGAACTCCTGGTCGCGGATATGCAGGTTCAGGTTCTCGATGACGCTGACGTCGCCGAACCGCTTGGCGACGTTGTCGAAGATGATCTGGGCCATCGGCGGGGCTTCTCGTTGGGCGCCGGGGAGCGCGGTTGGAGCGGGCGCGGTTGCTGTCCGGCGCCGTTACTGGGCGAGCACCAGGTACTGGGCGGAGAGACCCGGCACCGTCAGCGCGAAGGAGGCGGACGCGGTGCCGGCCGGCTTGCCCGTTATGGCGTCGCGGACCGGCTTGCCGTTCCACGCCTCCGGCAGGGCCACCGTGGCCGCCTGCTGCTGCTCCGACCGGTTCACCGCGACGACCACGGCATTGCCGCTGTCGGCGTGGCTGCGCTGGAACACCAGCAGGTCGCCCTCCTTCGACAGCTCCTTGTAGTCGCCGTGGGAGAAGGCCTTGTTGGCCTTGCGGGCGGCGATCAGGGCCTTGTAGTAGGCGCGCAGCTCCTCGTTCCGCTCCACCCCCTTGCCGGGCAGCACGTCCTTCTTGCCCCAGGGCATGTCGCTGCGGTTCTCCGGCCAGTCGCCGCCGGCGCGGCCGACCTCCTCGCCGTAGTAGATCTGCGGCATGCCCAGGCTGGCCATCTGCAGGGCCGCCATCAGCTTGAACCGGCCGATGTCGCCGCCCAGCTGGAACAGGGCGCCCGGCACGTCGTGGCTGGAGAGGTAGTGGCTCATCACGTAGCCGGGCCGCACCTTATGCCGCTTCTGCAGGAAGCGGCTGTAGGCGGCGGTGCGGCCGCGGCCCTGGACGAAGGCCAACGTCTCGCCCTGGAAGGCGAAGTCCAGCGCCCCGTCCATGCGGTCGGCCTCGAAGTACGGGTCGGCGACCTGGTAGTCGGCGCCGAACAGCTCCGCCAGCAGGAAGAAGTCCTCGCCCAGCGCGTCCCGCGTCATCTTCCGGTGGGTGTCCCAGAAGTCGGGCAGGATGTGCTTCACCGTGTCGAGCCGGTAGCCGTCCACGCCGGCCTTCCTGGCCCGCGGGATCTGGCTCTCGATCAGCATCTTCGCGACCTCGGGGTCCTCGGTCTTGAAGTCGGGCAGCCCGGCCAGGCACGAGGTGATGTCGTCGCCCTCCGGCCCGCAGGTGCCGAAATCCTCCGACCGCAGCAGCTTCCGGGCGTCGGGGCGCTTGGTGTAGGCGGAACCGTAGCCGGCGTGGTTGTAGACCACGTCCAGCAGGATCTTGATGCCGCGCTTGTGCGCCTCGTCCACCAGCGTCTTCAGCTCGTCCTCGGTCCCGAAGCGCGGGTCCATCTTGGAGAAGTCGTCGGCCCAGTAGCCGTGGTGGGCCCAGTGCGGGAAGTTGCCGCTGACGTAGCCCGGGATGTTCAGCATGACCGGGTTGATCCAGATCGCCGTGATCCCGAGGTCCGCCAGCTCGTCCAGCTGCTTGGTCAGCCCGGCGATGTCGCCGCCGTGGAAGGTCCCGGGCTCGCCGCGGGCGACGTCCATGTTGTTCTTGTCGCTGCCGTCGGCGAAGCGGTCGAGCAGCAGGAAGTAGAGCACGTCCTCGGACCAGGGACGGTCGGGCTTCTGGGCCAGCGCGGGCGACGCGAAGAGGCCGGCGGCCACGAGGGCGGCGGCGGCACACGTACGCATGAGTCCCCGCACCGGATTTTTCCGGCTGGAACGGCTGGGCAAACGGGTATCCTCCCCTATGTCGGCTTATATGCCGGGATCGCCCTGGCCCGGCGCTTTCCCCGCCGCATGGCCCTGGCGCCGCTTCCCCGGCACCGCCGTCTCACTTTGTAGTATCATTACAAACGCGGTTTGCGGCGGCTGACAAGACCCTTCATGCGACTTCCGCGCGATTAGCCGTCCGGGTGTGGCATCCGTGCCCCGCTCGCTGCGGCGCAACATCGCGCGCTGTAATAACAATGACTAATAAAGCGGCAGCCCCGGCGGTTGCGGCGCGGCGTACCACCCCAGGAGGTACCCAGGATGCAGCGGGGCCCGCCCCCAAGGTGTCTTTCGCTTGCCAAGCAGTGTGTTTAAGCGTGTAATTTCCCTACAAGGACGGCCGTTCGAGTCGTCCGGTGACAAGAATGGCGCCGGGGCCCATGATGGGCCGGCCGGGGTTCCCCGCACGGGGGGCCCGGGGCGCGACGGGGTTGGGGAGCGTTACCAGGTGCTCGATCGTATTCGGAGCATGATGCCCGGCCTGCGCCGGTCCGAGCAGAAGATCGGCGACATCGTCCTGCGCAAGCCGCACTCGATCGTCAACGCCTCGGTGTCGGAGGTCGCGCGCGAGGCGTCGGTCAGCCAGCCCACGGTCGTGCGCTTCTGCCGCTCCGTCGGCTGCTCCGGTTTCCAGGACTTCAAGCTGCGGCTGGCGCAGGACCTGGCGACCGGCACGCCCTACATCCATTCCGACGTGCTGGCGGAGGACCCGGTCGCGGACGTCGCCGCCAAGGTGGTCAACCGCGCCATCACGGCGCTGACCCGGGTGCGCAACCAGATCAACCCGGACAGCCTGGAGAAGGCGGTCTCCATCCTGGCCGACGCGACCCGGATCGAGCTGTTCGGATTCGGCGCGTCGGGCATCGTGGCGCTGGACGCGCAGAACAAGTTCTTCCGCCTGGGCGTGCCCACGGCCGCCTACACCGACTTCCACGTCCAGGCCATGGCCGCCGCCATTCTGGGGCCGGGCGCCGTGGTCGTCGCCATCTCCCACACGGGCCGCACGCGCGAGCTGCTGCGCAGCGTCGACCTGGCGCTGGACGCCGGCGCCAAGGTCGTCGCCATCACCACGGGCGGCTCGCCGCTCGCGGAGCGGGCGACCGTGCCGCTGCTGGTGGACGTGGTGGAGGACACCGGCGTCTACACGCCGATGACGTCCCGCCTCGCCCATCTCACCGTCGTGGACGTGCTCCAGGTGGCCGTGGCGCTCCGCAAGGGGACGACGCTGGCCGACAATCTCGCGAAATCGAAGCGCCCGATCCGCGAACGGCGGATGACAAATCGCGCCTGACCTGTTGTTGCACCCGGGACGGGTCCGTCCCGCCCGCCTGCGTTTACCAATTTACCAAGACCCCCCCCCCCCCCCGGAGCACGCCATGGCCCTCAGCACCGACACCATCGCTGCCGTCGCCGCCGGCACGCATGCCGACCCCTTCGCCGTCCTCGGCCCCCACCTCGACGCCGAGGAGGGGTCGGGGGGGGCCGGCCGGGTCTCCATCCGCGTGTTCCGGCCCGACGCCGAGCGGGTCGAGGTGCTGGGCGACGACGGTTCCGTGCTGGGCGAGCTGCGCCGCCGCCACGACGCCGGCTTCTTCGAGGGGAGCTTCCCCGGCGCCCTGCCCTTCCACTACCGGCTGCGCCTGCACCGCGGGCCGCACAGCTGGGAGGCCGAGGACCCCTACCGCTTCCCCCAGGTGCTGGGCGAGCTGGACCAGTACCTGATGGCGGAGGGCCGGCACTGGCGCTCGTATGAGAAGATGGGCGCGCACCTCGACACGCTCGAGGGGGTGGCGGGCGTCCGCTTCGCCGTCTGGGCGCCCAGCGCCCGCCGCGTCTCCGTCGTCGGCGACTTCAACAGCTGGGACGGCCGCACCCACGTCATGCGCCTGCGCCACGGCTCCGGCATCTGGGAGCTGTTCATCCCCGGCATCGGCGAGGGCACCGTCTACAAGTACGAGATCATCGGGGCGCACGGCGGGCTGCTGCCGCTGAAGGCCGACCCCTACGGCTTTCGGGCCGAGATGCGCCCCCACACCGCCTCCATCGTCGCCCGCATCGACCGGCACGAGTGGCGCGACGCGGAGTGGATGGCGGCCCGGGCCGAGCGCAACGCGCTCACCGCCCCGATCTCCATCTACGAGGTGCACCTGGGCTCCTGGCGGCGCGGCGAGGACAACCGGTACCTGACATACCGCGAGCTGGCGGACAGCCTGATCCCCTACGTCAAGGAGATGGGCTTCACCCACATCCAGACCATGCCGGTCAACGAGTACCCGTTCGACGGCTCCTGGGGCTACCAGCCGGTGGGGCTGTACGCGCCGACCAGCCGGTTCGGCGCGCCGGAGGACTTCCAGTACTTCGTCGACGCCTGCCACCAGGCCGGCATCGGCCTGCTGATCGACTGGGTGCCCGGGCATTTCCCCAACGACGCGCACGGCCTCTA
>DASPKT010000393.1:0-8796 GCA_035627915.1 Azospirillaceae bacterium | reverse complement strand
CTGGCCCGCGCCCTGCTGCCGGTGATGCGCGGCCGGCCGCGGCCCTGGATGCTCGAGTCGGGATACGCCAGCGGCACCGCCGGGATCATCGAGATGGAGTTGGAGCAGCCCTTCATCATCGATGGCGAGGTCTACGAGCCGGGGCCCGGCGGCCGGATCCGGCTAACCGCACCGCGCACCGTCGATTTCGTGGTCCCCTGAAGGCGCCATGGCCGACGCCCGTCCCCAGGCCCTGCGCGCCGCCGTCGCCGCCGAGCTGGCCCGCCCCGTCATGCCGGAGGCGACCGCCCTGGCCGAGGCGATCCGTGCCCGCCACGGGGACACCGTCGCCGCGGTGCTGTTCTACGGGTCCTGCCTGCGCACCGGGGACCTGGAGGGGCTGCTGGACTTCTACGTGCTTGTGGACAGCCTGCGCGCCTTTCACGGCGGCGCGCTGGCCGCGGCGGCCAATGCGGCCCTGCCGCCCAACGTCGCCTACTGGGAGCTGCCCGTGGGCGGGCGGACGGTCCGCGCCAAGGTCGCCATCATGACCCGTCGCCAGTTCCGCCGAGCCGTGCGCCCGGAAAGCCAGGACACCACCATCTGGGCCCGCTTCGCCCAGCCGGCCGCCCTCGTGCTGGCCCGCGACGGGCAGGCGCGCGACTGGGCGGCGGAGGCGGTCGCGGCGGCCGTCGCCACCGCGGTGCGCTGGTCGGTGCGGCTGGGCCCCTCCTCCGGCACGCCGCTGGAGTTCTGGACCGCCTTGTTCCGCCACACCTACGCGGCGGAGCTGCGGGCCGAGCGGGCGGAGCGGCCGGGCCACATCGTGGACACGGACCCCGCCCGCTACGCCGCGCTGTTCCGCCCGGCGCTCGAGGCCGGCGGAATCACCGCCGCCGAGACGGGGGCCGGAGTGCTCTCCCCCGCGCTCGACCCGGCGGAGCGGCGTGCGGCGGCCCGCGGCTGGGCGGTGCGGCGCCGGCTGGGCAAGGTGCTGAACGTGGCGCGGCTGGTGAAGGCCGCCTTCACCTTCGCCGGCGGCGTCGACTACCTCGCCTGGAAGGTGGAACGGCACTCCGGCGTGCGGGTCGAGCTGACGCCCTGGCAGCGCCGCCATCCCATCCTGTCGGCGCCCCGCATCCTCTGGCGGCTGAGGCGCCAGGGGGCGGTGCGGTGACGGCGCCGCCGTCCAGCGCCGGACATTACGAGTCGCACGCGGCGGACTATGTCCGCGCCCTGCTGGAGCACGACGACGGCGACAACGTCGACGCTTTCCTGGACGCGCTCGGCGGAACCGGGCCGCATGACATCCTGGACCTCGGCTGCGGGCCGGGCCGGACGCTGAAGGCGCTGGCGGACAGGGGGCACCGGCCGGTCGGGCTGGAGGCAGCGCCCACCCTGGCGGCGCACGCGCGAGCCCATTCCGGCTGCCCGGTCATCGAAGGAGACCTGCTGGCGCACGGGTTCGACCGGGAGATCTGCGACGGCGTCTACGCCAACGCCGTCCTCTTCAACATCCCCACGCCGGCGCTGCCCGGTCTGCTGGCCCGGCTCCACGCGGCGCTGCGGCCGGGCGGTGTGCTGTTCGCCTGCGATCCCACCGGCGACGACAGCGAGGGCTGGATCGACGGCCGGCACCTCGCCTTCCGCCGGCCCCGCAGCTTCGACCGCATGGCGCGCGCGGCGGGGTTCGGCCTGCTGGGCCAGTACCGCCGCCCGCCCGGCGTCCCCCGGCGCGCCCAGGACTGGCGGGCGACGCTCTGGCGGCGGGCCTGAGGAAGCCCCGAAACGAAAAGGGCGGCCCCTGAGGACCGCCCTTTCCCTGGTCTATTGAACCCGGCTTACGCGTTGGCCGCGCGCAGCTGGCGCATCGGCTCCGGCGCCAGCACGCCCAGCTCGCGGCCCACCTGGACGAACAGCGACACCGCGGTGTCGATCTGCTGGGCCGTGTGGGCGGCGCTGACGCTGGAGCGCAGCAGCGCCATGCCGTTCGGCGTGGCCGGCGGCAGGGCCAGGTTCAGGTACAGGCCGGAGTCGAGCAGCGCATTCCAGAACACCACCGCCAGCTCCTTGGAGGGCAGCTGGATGGAGACGATCGGGTTCGCCTCGGGCCCGACCTGGAAGCCGGCGGCGCTCAGGCCGTCGTACAGGCGGCGCGCGTTCGACATCAGCCGCACCCGCAGGCCCGGCTCCTCCTGCACGCGCTTCAGCGCCTGCATGGTGGAGGCGATGACGGACGGCGGCAGCGAGGCCGTGAACATGTAGGGCCGGCAGGCCAGCCGCAGCACGTCGAAGTCGGGCATGTCGGACAGGCAGAAACCGCCGACGGCGCCCAGGCTCTTGGAGAAGGTGCCGACGATGAAGTCGCAGTCGGCCTCGACGCCCGCCGCCTCGGCCAGGCCGCGGCCGCGCTGGCCCAGCACGCCCATCGAGTGCGCCTCGTCGACCAGCAGGAAGGCGCCGGTCTCGCGCTTCACCTGGGCGATCTCCTTCAGCGGGGCGGTGTCGCCCAGCATGGAGTAGATGCCCTCGACCACGACCAGCTTGTTACCGGGCTGGTCGGAGAGGCGGCGGAGGCGCTTGTAGAGATCGTCGGGGTCATTGTGGCGGAAGCGGGTCACCTGGGCGGTGCCCATCTTGGCCGCGTCGTAGATGCTGGCGTGGCTGTCGGCGTCCAGGATCAGGTGGTCGTCCTTGCCCACCAGCGTGGACAGGATGCCCAGGTTGGCCTGGTAGCCGGTCGTGAAGACCATGCAGGAGCGGCGGCCGTAGAACGCCGCCAGCGCCGCCTCCAGGTCGCCGTGGCCGGCGTAGGAGCCGTTAGCGATGCGCGAGCCGGTCGTGCCCGTGCCCTGCTCCACCAGCGCCTCGATCGCCTTGTCCACGCAGGACGGGTCGAAGGTCAGGCCGAGATAGTTGTTGGTGCCCAGCAGGATCGTCCGCCGGCCGTTGAGGATGCCCTCGGTCGGCGACAGGATGCGATCGAACTGGATCGAGAACGGATCGCGGCCGACGGCCTTCAGGCCCTCGTAGGCTTCACGCAACGGCGCGAACTTGGCCAGTATCGTCATGTTCCGCTTACGCCCCCTGAAGTTCCTGAATCGTCCGGGCGAGATCGCCCACGGTCTCCACTTCCGCGATCTTGTCGAGCGGGATGGAGACGTCGAACTTGTCCTCCAGCTCCATCACGAAGTTCATCACCGCGAGGGAGTCGAGGCCCAGGTCCCGGACGATGTTGGTATCGCCGGTAATCGTGACCGGAGAGTTAAGGGTCGGTCCCAGGGCCCGCGTGATCTCGGCAATGATGTCGTCGATGCCAGAAGTCATTTATTCGTTAAGCCCTGAACGGTCCGTATCGATCACAAGTGACGGGCGGCATACTGCACCGCAGCAGAACCGTCACGATTGCGTAAGGTAAATGCAAAGGGCCGGGATGCAAGGGGAAACCGCATTCTGTAACAAAGCGTAACATTGATCCCGGAGGGTGATTGCAGCACCGCCACACCGCACTGCGAAGTCAGGGAAGCCACCCCTGGGCGCGGTACCACGACGCAGTCGCAGCAAAGCCTTCCGCGAGCCCGATTTCGGGGCGCCAGAGCGCCTGGGGGGGCTGCCGGTCGGCCGGGCAGGACCAGTCCCTATGTAGTGCCTCCCGCACCTTTCCGGAGGTGAGCATGGCAGGTTTGCGCCTTGCGCGGGCAAGCAGGCCCGAGGCGGCGCCGGCGGCGCGGAGAATCGGGCCGGGCACCCGCACCCGCAACGGCGGCCGGGCCCCGACCGCCGCCACCGCCGCGTCGATCACCTCGTCCCAGCCATAGCCGTCGGTACGCGCGTCGGAAAGCTCGAACACCTTTCCCGCCGGCGCGTCGGGCCGGCAGAGCGCGGCGACGGCGCGGGCGGCGTCCGCGGCGTGGATCAGGCCCAGCCGCGCCTCCCGCCCGCCCAGCACGGGCACCACGGGGCCGCACGCGGCCCTGAACACCGCCAGCGTCTCCCGGTCCCAGGGGCCGTAGACGGCGGAGGGGCGCGCCACCACCCAGGGGGCGGGCCCGCATTCCCTCACCGCGGCCTCCTCCCCCGCCCGCTTGCTGGCGGCGTAGTCGGACAGGCCGGGCTCCCGCGCGGCCAGCGAGGACACGACAACCAGCCGCGCCGAGGGCGCCTCGGCGGCCACCGCGCGCGCCAGCCGGGCGCTGCCGCCTTCGTTCACAGCCATGAAGGCCGCACGGTCCACCGCCTTGATGAGGCCGGCCAGGTGCACCACCGCGTCGGCGCCCCGCACCAGCCGGGCGAGCGCCCGCCCGTCGCCGAGGTCGCCCGGCACGATCTCCGGCACCAGGTCGCGGAACAGCGGGTGGACGGGGTCCTGGCGCACCAGCAGCCGGGTCCGCCAGCCGGCGGCCGCCAGCGCGGCCACCACGTGGCGACCGAGGAACCCGGTGGCCCCGGTAACCGCGGCGAGCGGCGCCGTCATCTCAGCCGGCGGCCGTGGCCGGGGCGAAGTCGCCGCGCAGGTACATCTGCTTGGCGCGCGAGCGGCTGAGCTTGCCGCTGGAGGTCTGCGGCAGGCTGTGCGGCGGCACCAGCACCACCTCCACGTCCAGCCCGTGGGCGGCGCGAAGCAGGCCGGAGACCTGGGTCCGCAGCCCCTCGCGCACGGCCGGGTCGGTCGGCCGGCACTGCACCAGCACCACCACCGACTCGCCCCCCTCCGCGTCCACCGAGAAGGCGGCGACGTCGCCGCTGCGCAGCGCGTCCACCCCGTTCTCGGAGGACCATTCCAGGTCCTGCGGCCAGATGTTGCGGCCGTTGACCAGGATCAGGTCCTTGGCCCGGCCGGTGATGACGATCTGCCCGCCGGTGAGGTAGCCGAGGTCGCCGGTGTCGAGCCAGCCGTCGGGCGACAGCACCTCGGCCGTCTCGTCCGGCATGTTGAAGTATTCGCGCATCAGGCTGGGGCCGCGGACATGGACCTTGCCCACCCGGCGCTCCGGCAGCGCGCGGCCCTGCGGGTCCCGTACCTCCAGCCCGTGGCCGGGCAGGACCGGGCCGCACAGCACGAAGTCGCGCACGCGCGCCGCCCCGGGCCCTGGCGCCTCCGCCACCTGCTCGTTCTCAAGCCGGTCCATGTCGACGCGGTCGGTCACCACGCCGGCGCCCGGCGGGGCGAAGGACAGCGCCAGCGACGCCTCCGCCATGCCGTAGCTGGGCAGCAGGGCGCCCTTGTCGAAGCCGCGGACGCCGAAGGCCTCGGCGAAACGGGCCATCACTCCCGGGCGGATCATGTCGCCGCCGATGCCGGCCGCCCGCCAGGAGGAGAGGTCGATCCCCTCGGTCGAGGCGGTCTCGGCGCGGCGCGCGCACAGCTCGTACCCGAAGGTCGGGCTGAAGGAGAGCGTCGCCTTGTTGCGGGTGATGAGGTTCAGCCACATCAGCGGCCGCCGCGCGAACTCGCGGGTCGGCAGGTAGTCCACCGACAGCTGCGTGACCAGCGGCGTCAGCAGGAAGCCCACCAGCCCCATGTCGTGGTAGAGCGGCAGCCAGGACATGCAGCGGTCGGCCGGGCCGATGCGCAGCCCGTGCCGTGCGATGGCGAAGGCGTTCGCCATCAGCGAGCGCTGGGTGACCGCGACGCCCTTGGGAAAGCGCGTGCTGCCCGAGGAGAACTGGAGGTAGCAGAGATCGTCCGGCCCGACCGTCGGCAGCGACACGCCGGAACCGTCCACGCCGTCGAACGCGGCGACGGTCCCGACCGCCTTCAGCGGCAGCCCGTCGGCGGCGGCGCGCAGCCATTCCAGCAGGCTGGCCGGGGCCAGCGCGGCGCTGGCGGCAGCCCCCTCGATCATGCGGCGGATATGGGCGATGTAGGCGTCCTTGCCGCCGAAGGCCGCCGGCAGCGGCATCGGCGCCGGAACCAGCCCGGCATACTGGCAGGCGGCGAAGGCGCGCAGGAAGTCACCCTCGGTCTCCGCGATCATGGCGACGCGGTCGCCCTTCCCCAGGCCGGAGGCCAGCATCCGGCGCGCCAGGTCGATCGCCTGCTCCCGCAGCAGCGAATAGGGCAGCGCCTCGGTCAGCTCGCCCTTGCCGGAATAGAAATTGGCCCCGGTCCGGCCCAGGGCCGCATGGTCGATGGCCTCCGCCACGGTGGCGAAGTCGGCGACGCGGTGGACCGGCAGGTGGGAGTCCGAAGGGGTCGGCGTGAGCATAGGTTGCGCGGATCCGAATCTGGTGGCGCTACACCTAGTCGAGGAGCGCGCCCGAACCGCAGGGCATATCAAACGCGGTGGCTTTCGGCAATGTCGTCCCCGTCGATAGGGGTATGACATTTGGAGGGTGGCTCGTCCGGGCTAGCCCGGCAGCCGGCGCCGGAACCAGCGCACCACCGGCACCAGCTGCCCCAGCAGGATCATCACGGCCGCCGCGATGGCCGCCCAGCCCGCCCCCTCCAGCCCCGTCGTGTGCAGCAGCCAGACCAGCAGCGGCAGGTAGACCAGCGTGGTCCACAGCCGGACCTTCAGCGCCGCCCCCACCTTGCCGATGGTGATCAACATCGGCTCCAGCGGAAAGGTCCAGACCCCGACCACCGTCGCCACCGTCAGCAGCAGCATGACCGGCGTGGCCCCGACATACTCCTTCCCCACGGTCAGGCGCAGGATCTCGTCCCCCGCCACCGCCAGCACCGCCAGGAAGACGGTCGCCCCGACGCCCGCCAGCAGGACCGAACGCACCATCAGCTGGCGCATGCGCCCGACCTGCCCCTCGGTGTCGAGGCGCGCCAGCTCCGGGTAGATGGCCGGGGTCAGCAGCTTGATCGGCTTCGCCATCGCCTCGGCGAACTGGCGGGCGACGCGGAACAGCGCCGCCTCGGCCGGGCCCATCACCCAGCCCACGACCAGCGTGCCCATGTGGGTGAAGACCAGCGTCAGGCTGGTGTTCAGGTTGGTGTTCCAGACGAAGGTCCAGATGCGGTCGAAGCCCATGGTGGCGCCGCGCCAGACCCAGCGGAAGCCGGTCCGGTGCCCGCGCCGCCCCAGCTCGCGCCAGGTGAACCAGAACAGCGCCACCCCGGCGGCGACGGTGGAGACGTACCAGACCGCCAGGAACTCGGTCAGCCCGCCGCCCAGTGCCCAGGCCGCCGCCGCCCCGACCATGCGCACGGCCGAGCCCAGCGTGCTCTGGTAGGCCAGCAGGTCGAACCGGTCGTAGAGGCGCAGCACGCCGGTCGGCGTCGCCGTCACCATGAACAGCATGGAGGTGGTGTAGAGCATGGCCGCCGGCACGATCTCCGCGGGCCAGCCCAGATAGGGCGCCGCGACGCCGGCCGCCATCACCCCCAGCGCCATGCCGACGGCGGCGCTGCCCAGGTCCAGCAGGACGGTGAAGGACAGCAGCCGCTGGAAGTCGGGGATGCGCCCCTCCGACACCGCGGGGGTGCCGTAGCGCAGCACCGCCTGCCAGGACTGGAACTTGGCGATCTCGCCCACCGCCTGGGTGTAGGTGTGGATCAGCACCAGCACGCCGAACGCCTCGACCCCCAGCGCGCGGGCGGCCAGCGCCAGGTAGACCAGGCTGAACAGCCCGTTCATCGACTTGCCGCCCAGCAGGATGCCGGCGTTCCCCAGCACCCGCCACAGCAGCCGGTCGCCCATCCAGCCGCGCCTGCGCGGCGGCTCGGGGGACGGCGGGGGATCGGGCGTGTCGCTCATGGTGCCATGGGATTAGCAGGGTCGGGGCGCCAGTTACAGGGCCTCGCATCGCGGCATCCTGTCGTGCAGGCGCACGGCCGGGCGCTGTGCCGGCCGTCACAGGGCCCCATGCGTGGCATGCGCCCGGGGACGCTGGAATGGACATTCCCGCACTGCACACCGATCTGTAGTATGTCGTCCGGCAGCGTGCCCGCCCCGCGCGCCGTCCCTTCCCCCCTTCCCCCAGGGCCCCTCCGCATGTCCGCTTCCAGCCTAGCCCACCGCCTCGCCTGCGCGACCATCCTTGGCGCCTGCCTCCTCGCCCCGCTCCAGGGCGCTTCCGCGCAGGAGGCGCCGGCGCTGTCGCGCGACAGCGCCGACGACCCGCTGGAGCCCATCAACCGCGGCATCTTCTGGTTCAACGAGGCGCTGGACGTAATCCTGATCCGGCCGGCGGCGGAGGTGTACCGGGCGGTGCTGCCGACGCCGGTCCAGACCGGCATCCGCAACGTGCTGCAGAACCTGCGCTCGCCCCTGACCATCGCCAACCAGGCGCTGCAGGGCGACTGGAAGGGGGCGGAGGTCGCCACCGGCCGCTTCCTCATCAACAGCACGGTCGGGCTGGGCGGCATCATCGACGTGGCCGCCAAGCACGGCCTGCCCTACGAGTACGAGAGCTTCGACCAGACCCTGGCGGTCTGGGGCGTGCCGTCCGGCCCCTACCTGGTGCTGCCGCTGATAGGCCCCTCCACCGTGCGCGACGCCGCCGGCTTCGGCGTGGAGTTCCTGGCCGACCCGGCCGGCCACGTCGCCGAGGGCCACCATTGGGAGACGGAGTTCACCTACACCCGCGCCGGCACGTCGGTGCTGGACGCCCGCGCCGGCTACATCGAGGTCATCGACGACCTCCGCAAGAACAGCGTCGACTACTACGCCGCCATGCGGTCGCTCTACCGCCAGCGGCACGAGGGCTGGACCCGCGACGGCGCTGCCGCCGACGACCAGTTCCCCGAGATTCCCGACTACGAGGAGTAGGCCGGACGCCGCAACGGCGGCGGAACTGTGACCGGAGGGAGGGCGCGATGGGCGGGACGGTGCACGACCTGCTGGCGGACGGGCTTTCCGGCTG
>DASPKT010000392.1:0-2349 GCA_035627915.1 Azospirillaceae bacterium | reverse complement strand
AGAGGGGGTAAGAGGGTGCAGGAAAGGGCGCCTGTCCCCCGCCTCGGAGAAGGTCCTGAAGCCCCGTACCCCCTCTCCCTGTCCCTCTCCCCCTGGGAGAGGGGACGGCAGTTCAGGGCGCGGCATTCGTGGAACGGTTTCCAAGGGGGAACGCCCACATGGCGGCCCCCACGGGGAGCGGCGTTGCGACCCCGCGCCCTACACCCGCCGGCGCTGGGCCTGGGGCTGCGGCGGCGCCTGCCGGGCCGGGACCACGGTGACGTCGAGCTTCTCCGAGATGGTGTGCAGCAGGCGCAGGTTGACGGCGAAGCCGATGGTCAGCAGGCCCAGGAACAGGGCCGCCAGAAGCGCGATGCCCGACAGCGCCAGCCCCGGGATGCCGCCCAGGAAGCCGACGCCGATGGCCGCCAGCACGCCGGTCGCGATCAGGATATAGCCGAACCAGGACAGGGCCTTGGCCACGGTCAGGGTGAAGGGGCTCATGCGACGTCCTCCGGCTTGCGGTCTCGCGGGCGGTCTCGGGGGGGACAACGCGCGAACGGGCGGATCGGCTCAGGCGGCTTGGCCGGCGACCCAGCCCGAGGACCAGGCCCACTGGAAATTGTACCCGCCGAGCCAGCCGGTGACGTCCACCGCCTCGCCCACGACATAGAGGCCGGGCACCTTGCGGACCTCCATGGTCTTTGACGACAGCTCCGCCGTGTCGACGCCGCCGACCATGACCTCGGCCGTCCGGTAGCCCTCGGTGCCCGCCGGCACCACGGTCCAGCCCTTCAGCCGGGCCGCGGCGGCGGCGAGGTCCTTGTCGGTCATGCGGCCCAGCGGGCGGCTCTCCAGCTCCGTCTCGCACAGCCGCTCGGCGAAGCGGCGGGGCAGCAGGTCGCCCAGCACGGTCCGCAGCTCCGCGTTGGGCCGGGCGCGCTTCTGCGCCTTCAGGTGCTCGCCCAGGTCCAGGTCGGGCGCCAGGTCCACCGCCACCGGCTCCCCCGGCCGCCAGTAGCTGGAGACCTGCAGGATGGAGGGGCCGGAGAGGCCGCGGTGGGTGATCAGCAGCGCCTCGCGGAAGCGCGCGCCGCCGGCCTCGACCCAGGCGTCCAGCGCGATGCCGGAGAGGTCCTTCGTACGGGCAAGGTCGTCGGGGGTGAAGGTGAAGGGCACCAGCCCCGGCCGCGTCGGCACCACGCCCAGCCCGAAGCGCCGCGCCAGGTCCAGCGCGAAGCCGGTGGCGCCCATCTTCGGGATCGACAGGCCGCCGGTGGCCAGCACCAGGCTGTCCGCGGTGAAGCGGCCGTGGCTCGTGTCCAGCGCGAAGCCCCGGCCGCCTTCGCCCCGGCCGCCTTCGCCCCGGTCGCCGTCGCCCCGGTCGCCGTCACCCCGGTCGCCGTCACCCCGGGCCACCGCGTCGATGCGGCAGGACAGGCGCAGCTCGGCCCGCGCGTCGCCCAGCTCGTCCAGCAGCAGGCGCACGATGTCGCGGGCGGAGCGGTCGCAGAACAGCTGGCCCAGCTTCTTCTCGTGCCAGGGGATGCCGTGCCGCTCCACCAGGGCCAGGAAGTCGTGCTGGGTGTAGCGGCGCAGGGCCGATATGGCGAAGTGCGGGTTCCGCGAGAGATAGCGCCCGGGCTCCACCCCCAGGTTGGTGAAGTTGCAGCGCCCGCCGCCGGAGATCAGGATCTTCTTCCCGGCCTCCTCGGCATGGTCCAGCACCAGCACCCGCCGGCCCCGCCGCCCCGCGAACACCGCCGCGAACAGCCCCGCCGCCCCGGCCCCGGCGACGATCACGTCGTAGTGGGTCATGCGGGGGTGCCCGGTGCAGGGGGGTGTGTCGGGCAGCGGGGGCGTTGTGCGGCCTTCGACAGGCTCAGGCTGAGGGGCGTGTTGATGCTCCATGGGGAGGTTGCTGCTGCCCTGAACGCCGGGCCTGGCATCCACCGTCCCTCATGCTGAGCCTGTCGAAGCACGCAGGCCCTCACAGCCGCACCCGTCCGACGCGGAGATCGGTCGTCATTCCCGGTCCACGCGGCCGCGCATGCGCTTGACCTCGGCGCGGACGGCCTTGCCTTCCATGCGCTTCAGCTTGGAGCCGTAGCTGGGCTTGGTCGGGCGGCGCACGGCCTGGCGGACGGTGGCCTGGCGGATCAGCTCCACCAGCCGGTCGCGGGCGTCGGCGCGGTTCATCTCCTGGGTGCGGTGGCGCTGGGCGGTGATGATGACGACGCCCTCGGCGGTCATGCGCTTGCCGGCCAGCGTCTTCAGCTTGGCCTTCACCCAGTCCGGCAGGTTGGGCGAGCCGGCCGCGTCGAAGCGCAGCTGCACCGCCGTCTCCACCTTGTTGACGTTCTGCCCGCC
>DASPKT010000391.1:0-27301 GCA_035627915.1 Azospirillaceae bacterium | reverse complement strand
GAGGACATGCTCCGCCGCAGCCCCGCCGAAAGGGGCCATGCCCAGCGCCAGGGGATCGCCGGCGTACCAGTGCCAGACCTCGTCGGCGTCCAGCACCCGGTGCCAGTGCGACCGCTCGCCGGCCCTCAGCAGGAAGTAGATGCAGGTGGAGGCGCCGCGGCCGCCGCCGGGCGGCGCGTGCCGGTAGGTCTCGACATAGTGGCCGCCCTCGGGGTGCGGGCGCATGCCGAGGAGCTCGATGATGCGCTCGGGCGTCATGCCGGCGGGCGTCATGGCACCGGCCGGGATCATTCGGTGGGCGGCAGGGTGAGCCGGAAGCTCTCCCGCTCCCGCATCCGCTCGAACCAGCCGGCCAGGCGCGGGCGGCCCTGGCGCCAGCCGTCGGACTTCCAGCGGAAGTCCAGGTAGTCCAGCATGCAGGCCGCCGACAGGGTGCCGATGGTCGCCTCTCCCTCCAGCTGGTCCGCCTCCCGCTCCAGCAGGTCCACGCCGCGCTCCATGACCCGGCGCTGGCGCTCCATCCAGTCGGCGGAGCGCAGGGATTCGGGCCGCAGCGTCTCCACCCGGCGCAGCACGGCGGCGTCGCACACCCCGTCGGCCAGGGCCTGCTGGCGCAGCGCCGTCCAGCGCGCCGGCCCCTCCGCCGGGAAAAGCCGCCGCCCGCCGTGCAGGCTGTCCAGGTACTCGCAGATGACGGGGCTGTCAAAGAGGGCGAGCCCGTCGTCGGTGATGAGCGTCGGGATCTTGCCCAGCGGGTTCTCCCGCGTGACGGGGGCGTCGACCTCCCACACGTCGGTCGGCACGATCTCGATCCGGCCGGCGAGGCCGGTCTCGTGGGCGACCATCAGCACCTTGCGGACGAAGGGGGAGGTCTGGCTGTAGCGCAGCTTCATCGGGGCCTCTTCGGGGGCTCTGGCAGGGTGGGGCTCAGCCCCGGAAACCGTCCTTGCGGCGGCGCGTCTCGGCGAACACCTCCACCGGGCCGGCGCCTTCCATGCCCAGGGCGGCGGCCAGGGCCGGGTCGTCGGCGCGCAGGAAGGGGTTGGTGGCGCGCTCGATCCCCAGCAGGGTGGGGATGGTGGGCTCATGGCGGGCCCGCAGCGCCTCCACCTCCGCCGCCCGCACCCGCAGCGCCGCGTTGCCGGGGTCGGCGGCAAGCGCGAAGCGGGCGTTCGACAGGGTGTATTCGTGCCCGCAATAGACGCGGGTGGCGTCGGGCAGGCCGCGCAGCTTCAGCAGCGAGGCCCACATCTGCGCCGGCGTCCCCTCGAACAGCCGGCCGCAGCCCAGCGCGAACAGGGTGTCGCCGCAGAACAGCGCGTCGGCGTCCTCGAACCAGAAGGCGACGTGGCCGCGCGTGTGGCCGGGCACGTCGAAGACGCGCACGGGGCGGGCGCCGAAGCGGAACGTGTCGCCCTCGCCGTAGGCCTGGTCCAGCTCCGGGATGCGGGCGCGGTCGGCGGCGGGGCCGATGACGGTCAGCCGGTGCCGCTCCTTCAGCAGGGCGTTCCCGGCGGTGTGGTCGGCATGGTGGTGGGTGTTCAGGATGACCGTGGGCCGCCAGCCCAGCCGCTCCAGCGCCGCCTCCACCGGTTCCACCTCGGCGGGGTCGACGATGCCGACCGTGCCCGTCTCCGTGTCGCGGAGCAGGTAGACGTAGTTGTCGGAGAGGGCCGGCACCAGCCGGACGTCGAGCGTGCCCATGGCCGGCAGCCTAGCGCATCGCGGCCACCGCCTCCAGGCCGTCGGCCGCCACCACCCGGTCGCGCCCGCGGCGCTTGGCGGCGTAGAGGGCGAGGTCGGCCTCCGCCAGCATCTGCTGCCAGGTCGCCTCGCCGCCGCGGTAGGCGGCGACGCCGATGCTGGTCGTCACCGTCAAGGGTGCGGTGCCCGGGGCGGCGATTGGCGTCTCCGCCAGGGTGCGGCGCAGCCGCTCGGCCAGCGCCACCGCGTCGTCCGGCCCGGTCTCCGGCAGCAGGGCCACGAACTCCTCCCCGCCCAGCCGGGCGAACAGGTCGGTCTGGCGCATGGAGCGGCCGCAGATCTCCGCCACCGCGCGCAGCACGGCGTCGCCGGTCTGGTGGCCGTGGTCGTCGTTGACCCGCTTGAAATGGTCGAGGTCCAGCAGCAGCAGCGACAGCGGCCGGCGGAAGCGGCGGGCGCGCTCCACCTCGGTGGCCGCCTGCTCCTCGAACCGGCGGCGGTTGGCGGCGCCGGTCAGCGCGTCCCGCCGCGCCTCCGCCTCCAGGCTCAGCTCCAGCCGGAACGCCTCGCGGTAGGATCGCTCCAGCCCCAGCGCCAGGATGTAGGCGGAGAAGATGCCGGTCGCCAGGAAGGCAAGCGAGTTGAACAGGACGAAGCCGTGCGTCCCGTCCACCGCCAGCATGACCCCGACCGAGGCCGCCGGCGCCAGGTTCAGCAGCGGGATGTCGCGCGCCCGCACCGCCGCCACCGCCGACACGGTGGGGAACAGCGCCAGGCCGGCGGTGCCGTAGGCGAAGCCGTTCTCCACCACCGCCTGGGTCACGGCGATGGCGCCGGTGCCGGCGGTCAGGCTCAGCACCGACAGCGGGAAGATGGGGCTGGCGGGGTCGCGCATCATCCGCCAGGCGCAGGCCAGCATGACCAGGGCCCCGGCCAGCCGGACCAGCAGCGTCCAGAGGACCGCGCCCGGGTCCAGCGCCCAGTCCCAGCCGGTGAAGCCGAAGAGCGCCAGCGCGCCCACGGCGATGGGGCCGGCCACCACGCGGCGCACGCCCTCGGTCCGCCAGGCGACGAACCGGGCCTCGTCATGCGCGTCGAACCTGGGCAAGCCGATGATCATACGCCTTTCCCGGCGCTTCCCCCCTGGCGCCATCCTAACCCCTGGGGCGGCGGCGGCGACAGGGGTTTTCGCCGTGACCCCCGCGCCCGGCCTGTGCCACAGTGGCGGCACGGCACAATCAAGAAACCGGGGAGGAAGGGCTCATGGGCCAGCAGGACGTCAACCGCCAGTGGATCCTCGTGGAGCGGCCCAGCGGCGACAACTACGAGCAGGTCCTGCAGTGGCGGGAGGAGCCGGTGCCGACGCCCGGCGACGGCCAGATCCTGATCCGCACCATCTATCTCTCCCTCGACCCCTCCAACCGCATCTGGATGGAGAAGCCCAGCTACCTGCCCGTCATCCCGCTGGGCTCCGTCATGTGGGGCGTCATCCTGGGCGAGGTGACGGAGAGCCGGCACCCGAAGTTCAAGGCCGGCGACGTGGTCACCGGCCTCGGCACCTGGGCCGACTGGATGGTCAGCGACGGCAAGGGCTTCGACATCGTGCCCCGGCTGCCGGGCGTGCCGCTGCTGGCCTTCACCAGCGTGCTCGGCATGACCGGCGCCACCGCCTATTTCGGGCTCTACGAGATCGGCCAGCCGAAGGAGGGCGAGACGGTGGTGGTGTCGGCCGCCGCCGGCGCCGTCGGCACGCTGGTCGGCCAGTTCGCCAAGCTGCGCGGCTGCCGCGCGGTGGGCATCTGCGGCAGCGACGAGAAGGCCGACTGGCTGGTGCGCGAGATGGGTTTCGACGCCGCCGTGAACTACAAGGCCGAGGATTTCCGCGCGCAGCTGAAGGCGGCCTGCCCCAAGGGCGTGGACGTCTATTTCGAGAATGTCGGCGGCTGGATCACCGAGGCGGTCTACAGCCTGCTGAACCAGCGGGCGCGCATCCCGCTCTGCGGCCTCATCAGCCAGTACAACACGGCGGAGCCGCAGCCGGGCCCCCGCAACATGGACGTGCTGCTGGTCCGCCGCTGCCGGATGGAGGGGTTCATCGTGCTGGACTTCCTGCCGCGCATGGGGGAGATGGCGCGCGAGGTCGGCCCCTGGATCGCCGACGGGCGGCTGAAATGGAAGGTCGACCTGGACGAGGGGCTGGAGAACGCGGTGAAGTCGCTGCGCAAGCTGTTCAGCGGCGGCAACATGGGCAAGCTGGCGGTGCGCGTCGGGCCGGAGCCGGCCGGGCGCTGACCGCAAGCCCGGGTTGTGCTACCCTCCCGGCTCCGTGACGACGCAAAGGGACCGCCGACGGCATGCCCCCGCCCCCCGACCGCGACCGCACCTCCCGCCAGACGGAGGCCAAGGCCCTGTTCGCGGCGCTGCGCGACCACGCGGTCGAGGCCATGCTGCTGGCGGAGAAGGCGCGGACGGACCCGGCGCGGTTCCGCGACCATGCCTATTACGGGTTCCGGGAGAAGCTGACCGACTTCCAGGCGCTCGCCTCGCTGCTGGAGCGGCGCATCGACGAGACGGCCAAGGACTGGCGCCTGCGCCAGGAGGGCAGCGCCGCCAAGGCCGAGGAGGCGCGCCAGCAGTTCGACCGGCTCGACCTGATGATGCTGTCGCTGTTCGTGCGCACCAGCCGGCGCTACTTCACCCTGCTGGCGATCAGCGACACCCGCGCGCTGGGCGCGGCGGAGCGGCTGTCGCGCGACCTGCAGGCGCTGCACGAGGCGCTGCGGCGGCTGCGGGAGCCGGCGATGCGCGGGCGCGCCGACCCGACGCTGGAGGCGGAGCTGACCACCGCCATCCTGATCCTGAACGACCTGATCGGACGGCAGACGCCGCTGACCGATTTCGACGCGGCGCCGGGCAGGGGCGGGTAGGCGCCGGCAGGTAAGGAAGCGGTAACCCGTTCGCTCGTGTAATGGCTTGACAAGCGGGCCTTCCGACAGCTTCGTTAGCCCGGTCCCGGTGGTAGAAGGTGGTGCCAACCCCATGCTCGGCAGTCTGGTGGAAGCCGCCGTCATCTGCCTCATGATCGGGGGGCTCGCCTACCTCGCGGCACTCGGCATCACCCACAGCATCGAGCAGTCGGTGCTGAAGGGCGAGGCAGCGGAGAAGCTGGACGCCCGCTTCGCCGCCCTTTCCAGCCTCGCCCGCAAGCTCCAGGACCGCCGGGACAAGATGGTGCCGCGGCTGGCGCGGGCCGACGCGGAGCTGAAGTCCAACCGCCGCCGCAACTACATGGTCGCCAAGCGCCTCTCCGACATCGAGGACACCCGCGACACGCTGGTCCGCGTGCTGGGGGAGGAGGACGCCTTCCTGCGGCCGGAGCGGCCGCCGCGCAAGTTCGTGGCCGCCGTCATCAACCGGCACGTCCAGCGTGCCCTGATGGAGCAGAAGGAGGTCCCGGGCCTGTCGAAGTCCTGGAGCCGGACCCAGTTCGTCTACGCCTGGGCGCCCAACATCGGCGACGCCAAGAACCTGATCGAGTCCTACTACCCCGTCTCCAACGGCTTCCACATCGTGGAGATCCGGGAGCCCGACGACGACGCGATGGTCGGCCTCGACATGCCCGAGGAGGTGGCCCCGTGAGCGGCGGCTACGCCCTGTGGATCGGCGTCATCGCCGGCATGGCCGCGGCCGGGCAGGTCATGGGCTCGGCCTACAAGCGCATCGGCAAGGCCAGGCGCACGCAGGAGGGCCGCCTGCGCCAGGTGGACGAGCTGAGCCAGCTGGTCCGCGAGAAGGCGCGCACGACCCTCGCGCTGAAGCGGGAGGAGCGGCAGATGACGCGCGAGCTGGCCGAGCTGCAGGGCAGCATCGACAATACCGAGCGCGAGGTCACCGCCCGCAAGGCGAACGAGCAGTTTCTCTATCTGTTCGACGAGCGCAAGGCGCCGGACGACGGCGCCTACGTGGTGACCATCACCCACCCCAACTTCAACCGCATCGCCAAGCACGCGCCGGACGACGTGGTGTCCTCCTGGCGGTCGGGGCGGCGCTATATGGTGTGGGCGGCCAGCCCCAAGGCGGCGCTGGCGAAATCGACCCACCGCCACCCGCCGGAGCGCGGCTACCTGGTCAAGGGCGGCGAGCGGTTCGACCGCAATCCCGAGGAGATGTGAGGGCGAAAAGCCCCGGCGGCGCCCGACGCGTGCCCGGCTTCCGCCGCATTCCGGGTGTTGGATGGGGGTGACGGGGAGGCCAAGGCCCTCTCCCGCCCCCGCAACCCCGGCAGGCCCATGGTCACCGTCTCGCTCGCCAAGTTCGCCGCCTTCGCCCTGCTGGGCGCCGCCTTCGGCGCCATCGCCGGGCTGTGGGACCTCGCCTCCGCCGCCCTGTCGGAAACGGTCACGATCCTTCTGGCGTCGGGCTTCCTGCTGGGGGCGCTGGTGCCGCGCGCCGCGCCTGTTTGGGCGCTGGCGATCGCCGCGGGCGTGCTGGGCTCGCACCTGGTGGTACCGGTGCCCCTGGGGGTGGCGCCCGACGCGGTGCTGCCGGCCGGCCTGATCGCCGCCGGCGTGGCGCTGGTGCCGGCCCTGGCCGGCGCCATGGCGGGGGCCGTCGCCGTCAGGGCGGCGGCGCGGCTGGGGCGCCTCTGACAGCCGCCGGCCCGATCTCGGGCCAGGAGGCGCAGGGCGCCGGGCAGGCCCCGATCTCCCGCCGGATCCAGGCGCGGAAGGCCTGGATGTTCGGCTCCTCCGCCCGCCGGGTGGCGAAGACCAGCCAGTAGGCGATGCCCGGCTCCAGCACCAGGTCGGGGAAGGGCACCAGCAGCCGCCCGGCCGCGATGTCGCCGGCGAAGAAGGTCGGGCACAGCATCGCCGCCCCCTGTCCCGCCATCGCCGCCTGCGCCGCCATCGCCTGGGTGTCGAAGGTGGGGCCGGGCGGCAGGGCGGCGACCTCCATCCCGGACAGCCGGAACCAGGCGCGCCAGTCCTTGGCGTCCTCGGTGTCGAGCGAGCCGATGATCGGGACCCTCAGCAGGTCCGCCGGCGCCCGCGCCCCGTCCAGCCGCTCCGCCAGGGCGGGGCTCAGCAGCGGGGTCATGCGGTAGTCCACCACCTTCTCCGCCGACAGGCCCGGCCATTCGCCGCGCCCGCTGCGGATGCCGACGTCGTAGCCCTCCCCCTCCAGGTCGACCAGCCGGGCGCTGGCGTCCAGGCGCACGGCGATGTCCGGGCGCATCAGCTGGAAGTGCCCCAGCCGCGGGACCAGCCACTGGGTGGCGAAGGTGGGCAGGGTGCTGATCGACAGCACGCCGCCGTCGCGCCGCTCCTCCAGCCGGGCGACGGCCGCGCGGATGCGTTCGAAGGCGTCCGCCACGGCCGGCAGCAGCTCCGCCCCCGCCTCGGTCAGGGCGAGGCTGCGGGTCAGGCGGCGGAACAGCGGCCGGCCGATATGGTCCTCGAGCTGCTTGATCTGGTAGCTGACGGCCGCCTGGGTCACCGCCAGCTCGTCCGCCGCCTTGGTGAAGGAGAGGTGGCGCGCCGCGGCCTCGAAGGCGCGCAGGGCGTTCAGCGGCGGCAGACGGCGGCCCATCGGCGGCGCTCCATGGATAAGGCAGGCTTATCCATCATATCGGGATTACTCGTTTGTCGCCACCGCGGATCGGGGCCAGTCTCCTCGGTATCGAGGCCGCGCCGGAGCGTCGGCCGATCTGATGGAGAACCGCCATGAATCAGGAGATTTGTGTGGAGAGCCTGGGCTGGGACGCCCCGCCGCCGCGCATGTCGGTGGTGCTGGGCGGACTGGGCGTCGCCATCCAGGGCTTCCTCGCCGAGCGCCGCCGGGTGCGGGCGCTGACCGTGGACGAGCTGGGCGACCACCTGAAGCGCGACATCGGCCTGCTGCCTTGAGGGACACGCCCGGAAGGGGAGCGGCGGGGCGTCCGGGGACGCGCCGCCCTGCCGCAGGGACCCGCGATTGACGGGGACGGTGCGCCCCCTTACCGTCCGATGCGGCTTATCCCTTCCACGAGCAACGAGGCCGCATCGATGAAGCTCGCGATTTCCGCCGCCCTGTCCCTGCTGCTGGTGTCCGGCGCCGCCCTGGCGCAGGAGGGCGACCCGGCCAAGGGCGAGAAGGTGTTCCTGCGCTGCAAGGCCTGCCACACGGTGGAGAAGGGCGGCGCCAACAAGGTCGGGCCCAACCTGCACGGGCTGTTCGGCCGCAAGACCGCCGCGGTGGAGGGCTTCAAGTACTCCCCCGCGCTGGCCGCCGCCAACTTCGAGTGGGCGCCGGAGAAGCTGGACGAGTGGCTGGCCAAGCCCAGCGCCTTCCTGCCGGGCAACCGCATGGCCTTCGCCGGCATCCCCAAGCCGGAGGACCGCGCCGACCTCATCGCCTACCTGAAGCAGGCGACCAGCCAGTAAGGCGCTTGTCACAGCAGCCCCGGGGAGAGGGGCGGGCGGGCCCGGGCGGCCTGCCCGCCCCTTTTTCTTCTGCGTTCCCGGAACCGCCTGATTCCCAAGGCTTCACAGACTATCCGCGCGGTAACCAAGTCTTTCCGGGATCAAAGTACCTGCCGTTTCGAAAATGCGACAAGATCGCGATATGGCCGCCGGTATTGTGCGGCCCTCCGGCAGTACAATCCTGCCGGTAAGGATCGATTAACCATACGCACCTAGGGTCCGCCTCACATCGAGGTGCCCGGACATTCACCTCACCGCCGCGATTTCTTCTCCCTGCCAGCGCCTCCGGTGCGCGGGAGGATGCGGCCCCCGTCCGGGCATGAAGGTATCGAAGGAAGCGACCGATGAGTGCACGGACCTTTGTCTCCATCACCGACCACGGGGCGGTGGGCGACGGGAAGACCGACAACCGAGCCGCGATCCAGAAGGCGATCGACGAGGCGAAGGCCGAGGGCCTCGCCGTCCACGTTCCGGAGGGCGTGTTCCTCCACAAGGGCACCCTGAAGATCGACGGCGTGGACATCGCGGGTGCCGGCGCCGGCTCCGTCCTGAAGGCGGTGGGCGGCGAGCACCAGGCCCTGATGCTGGGCGGCAAGGGCGCCAGCCTGACCAACCTGACGCTGGACAGCGACGCCACGGCGCGCGGCCACAGCGGCGTCGCCGCCAAGGTGCTGGTCAAGGGCGCCACCGACTTCGCCATCGAGAACGTGGCGATCAAGAACTCGTTCGGGGCCGGCATCCTGGTCCAGAACTCCAACCAGGGCCGCATCGTCGGCAACGACGTCAGCGGCACCAACGCCGACAGCATCCACATGACCCACGGCTCGCACCACATCTTGGTGCAGGGCAACCGGGTGGTGAACGCCGGCGACGACGGCATCGCGGTCGTCAGCTACCGCAGCGCCAAGTCGCCGGTGCACGACATCACCATCAAGGGCAACACCGTCGTCGACAATGTCTGGGGCCGCGGCATCACGACCGTGGGCGGCGAGCACATCGACATCGTCCACAACACGGTGGACGGCAACAAGGCGGGCCTCGCCGGCATCTACATCGCCTCGGAGCCGAACTACGACACCTACGGCGTCAAGGACGTGCGGGTGTTCGGCAACCTCGTCACCGACACCGGCGGGACCAAGAGCGGCCATGCCGGCATCATGGTCTACAACAAGTCCTCTCAGGTGACCGACGACGTGGTGGTGCAGGGCAACGTGGTCCTGGACAGCGCCAAGAACGGCATCCTGGTGCTGGGCCACGGCGTGCGCGGCGCCGAGGTCAGCTACAACGTGGTGAAGGGCTCCGGCGAGGCGGACGTGACCACCGCCGGCGGGCCCAAGGGCGTGTCCATCGTCGGCAACCACCAGGGCCCCTACGGCCTGGTCGGGGCCGAGGCCGCCGCGGCCCCGAAGCAGGCGTCCGCCGCCGTCTTCGACTTCGGCCAGGCGCCGGCCCCCGCGGCCGACGCCTACGCCGAAGCCGCGCCGGCCCCCGTCGTCGCCGAGGTGTTCCCCCAGACGGTCGAGCTGGCCGGCGTGCCGGACTGGTCCGCCGTCTTCGGCCCGGGCGGGTCGATCGAGTATCTCTGACCGGCCGCCCCCCGCCGCCCCCGGCACGCCACCGGGGGCGGCGGCCTCGCCTTGGCCGGACGCTCAGCCGAGCTTCACCGCGGTGCCGTTCACCGACACCATCAGCATCCCGTTCTCCTTGCCCAGCACCTCGTAGTCGAGGTCGACGCCCAGGACGGCGTCGGCGCCGAGTTCCCGGGCCGCCTGGCGCAGATCCTCCAGCGCGTGCTCGCGCGCGTCCCGCAGGGCCGCCTGGTAGCCTCCGGCCCGCCCGCCGACGATGTCGCGGATGCCGGAGAACATGTCCCGGAAGATGTTCACGCCGACGATGGCCTCGCCGGCGACCAGCCCCAGATAGGCCTGGACCCGCCGTCCGTCGACGCTGTCGGTGGTGACGATGATCATGCCGCGTCCTCCTGTCCTGGTTCCGTCCCGGCGACCTGTTGCACGGGTGCCGCGCGCCCGCATCCAATCGTCGCGCCGCCCCATTAAGCGTTGCGAACGCTCATGAGTTCCGGCCTTCTGGTTGGCCTATGCAGCATCGGCACAGGTCGGGCGACACCTCGACGATCCGACATCCGGGAGGAACCATAATGATAAAGAGGTTGATGGGTACCACGGCGCTCGCCGCCGTCTTCGCGCTCGCGGCCGGCGGGGCCCAGGCCCAGCAGGCGCCGCAGCGCTTCAATTCGCTGACCGTGTTCGGCGACAGCCTGAGCGACACCGGCAACCTGGCTGCCTTCGGCGCCGCGCCGCCGGCCCCCTACTTCAACGGCCGCTTCTCCAACGGCCCCGTGTGGAACGAGCAGGTCGGCGCGCTGCTGGGCGGCATCCCGATGACCAGCCGCGCGCTGGGCGGCGCCAACGCCGGCTCGGCCGAGGTCATCGACATCCAGAACCAGATCACGCGCCACCTGGCGGCGACCCCGTCCCTGGACTCGCGCGGCCTCTACGCGGTCTGGATCGGCGCCAACGACTATTTCGACTTCTTCGGCGCCCCCACCGCCGACGCGACCGGCTATGCCCGCAACGTCGCGCTGAACGCCGCCAACGCCGCCAGCCGCCTGGTCCAGGCCGGGGCGCGCAACGTGCTGCTGTTCAACCTGCCGAACCTGGGCGACACCGTCGCCGGCCGTGCCGGCGGCGCCGCCGCCTCGGCCCAGGCGAACCAGCTCACGGCCGTGCACAACACGTTCCTCGCCGGCTTCGCCCGCGACGTCAGCGCCGCCACCGGCGCCAACGTGATCCTGGTCGACATCAACTCTTCCCTGCAGGCCGTCTTCGCCAACCCGGCGACCTACGGCTTCAACAACCTGACCATCCCGTGCTTCACCGGCACGGCGCTGACCGGCGTCTGCGCCACCCAGCAGGGCGCCCAGGGCACGCTGTTCTTCGACGCCGTGCACCCGACCACGACCGCGCACGCCCTGACCGCCCAGTTCGTCTCCGGCACCCTGTCGGCGGTGTTCGAGGCGCCGGAGACGGTCGCCGCCCGCACGCAGCTGGGCCTCGCCATGCACAAGGCGGTCACCGACGCCGCCAGCGCCCGCCTGGCGGGTGCCCGCGCCGGCACCGGCACGCTGGGCATGGGCGCCGGCCAGGCGGCCGCCGCCGGTTCCGACGGCCGCGTGGGCGTCTTCCTCTACGGCAACTACGTGGAGGGCGACCGCGACGCCTTCACCGGCCAGTCCGGCTTCGACTACGACGCCTACACCGTCGCCGCCGGCGCCGACTACATGGTCGACGACAACGTCATGGCCGGCCTGATGCTGGGCTACGGCGACGGCAGCCAGGACCTGGACCTGGGCGCCGGCGACACCGACGTGAAGAGCTACTCGCTGACCGGCTACTTCACCGCGGCGATGGACGCGCTGTACCTCGACGGCAGCTTCTCCTACAGCTTCGAGGACTACGAGAAGATCCGCCGCGCCACCCGGTTCGCCCCGGTCTCCACGGCCGAGGCCAGCACCCACGGCAACACCTACGGTGCCGCGCTGACCGCCGGCTGGAACTTCGTGTCCGGCCCGGTCTCCGTCGGCCCGCTGGCCTCGCTGCGCTACATCAACACCGAGATCGACGGCTACACCGAGGACAACGCGGCGGCCCTGGGCCTGACGGTCGACCAGACCGACGCGGAGTCGCTGGTCAGCTCCGTCGGCGCCCAGCTGTCGGCGCGCCTCGGCTCCGAGGGGGTGGTGTTCGCCCCCTACCTCAAGGCGGCCTGGGAGAAGGAGCACCTGAACGACGCGCGCCGCGTCTTCGTGACCCTCTCCAGCGGCCAGCGCGGCTTCGCCGAGCCGGGCGCGGGCGAGACCAACTGGTACGTCGGCGGCGCCGGCGTCTCGGTGGAGAGCGGCACGCTCAGCGCCTCCGTCGGCTGGGAGGGCACGCTGAACAGCGACGACCGCGGCCAGGACCACGCCTTCATGGGCCGCGTCCGCTTCGGCTTCTGACGCCATCCTTACTTGCCCATCCTTACCTGGATGGGGGGGGAGGGCCGCCGGGAAACCGGCGGCCCTTCGTCTTTTCCACCCCCATTGCGCCCCTGGGAGCGGGGCGGCGGCGTGCCCAGATGATCGGCCCGCGGCGGACGCCGCAGACCCACCATCGTCGGTTCGCCTGCCATGCGCATCCCCGGGCGCCTCTCCCGGCCCCTCTTCGCCTGCCTCCTCGGGGCCTGTCTCCTCGGGGCCTGCCTCGGCGCCGCCGGCTCCGCCGCCCGGGCCCAGACCATCCCGGGGGAGGGGCGGTCGCCGGTCGGGCGCGCCGCCATCACCCAGACCCTGCCGCCGGTCCGCGTGCCGGCCTTTCCCGTCTGCAGCGGCGCCGAGGCGAGCTTCGCCGTCCATGGCGACATCCACCGGCCCGGCATGGCGGCGCTGACCGAGGGCATCGCCGGCGCGCTGAGCCGCGGCGCCTGCCGGCTGACGGTGGAGCTGGACAGCGACGGGGGCCTGCTGATCCACGCGCTGAGCGCCGCCTGGTTCCTGCGCGCCCTGCCGCCTGAGGCGGAGGTGCGCATGGTGGTGCCGGCGGGCGGCCACTGCCACTCCGCCTGCACCATCCTGTTCGCCGCCGGCGACCGCCGCGCCGCCGGGGCCGACGCCACCTTCGTCTTCCATCCGGTCAACGTGCGGGTGCTGAACCCCGGGCTGCAGCCCCTGGTGCCGCGCATCGGCAAGGAAATGGCGCGCTACTGGCTGGAGCTGGTGCGCGAGGTGGACAAGAAGCTGGCCCGCCGGCTGGCGCGCTTCCAGTCGCTGGAGGCGGGCGGCCCGACGCTGGCCTTCCGCACCGCCGACCTGCCGCGCCTGGGCAAGGGCTGGGTGGAGGAGGTGCTGCCGGTGCCGGTCCCGCCCCCGCCGCCGGCCTCCTGAGGGGGCGCAAAAGGAAAGGGCCGCGGCGGGTGCCGCGGCCCTTCGTCGTCCAGGGTGTCCGCCGCGCTCAGTGCGCGCCGAACTCCCGCTTGGAGGCCCGCTCGACCTCCTTCTGGTAGAGCCTGGGGAAGAAGTGGTAGAGCAGCGCCGCCACCGCCGGCAGCAGGATGATGGCGCCCACCATGTTGGCCAGGAAGATGAAGGTCAGCAGCGTGCCCATGTCGGCCTGGAACTTCAGGTCCGACAGCGACCAGGTGGCGACGCCCACCGCCAGCGTCAGGCCGGTGAACAGCACCGAGCTGCCCGTCTCCTGGAGCGTGCGGTAGTAGGCCTCGGCGAAGTTCAGCCCGTGCTTCAGGTAGGCCTGCAGCCGGTTGAAGATGTAGAGGCCGTAGTCGACGCCGATGCCGACGCCGAGCGCCGCCGCCGGCAGGGTGGAGATCTTCAGCCCGATGCCCAGCATCGCCATCAGCGCGTTGCACAGCAGCGACACCAGGATCAGCGGCAGCACCGTCGCCAGCGTGCCCACCAGCGAGCGGAAGGTGATGATGCAGAACAGGATCACCGTCAGGTAGACGTAGACCAGCATCGGCTTTTCGGCCGCGGTCACCGCCTGGTTGGTCGCCGCCATCACGCCGACGTTGCCGGTGGCGAGGCGGAACTTCACGTCGGTGGAGGGATTCTCCTTCTGGTAGCTCTCCACCGCCTTGACCACGCGGTCGATGGTCTCCGCCTTGTGGTCCTTGGTGAAGACCAGGATCGGCATGACCGAGCAGTCGGCGTTCAGCAGGCCGGTGGAGGTCTCCACCGGCGACACGGTGCGGACCAGCACTTGGCTGTTGCGCGGCAGGATGCGCCAGTTGAGGTTGCCCTCGTTCCAGCCGGCGTTGACCGTCTTCATGACGGTCGGCAGCGAGATGGTGGACTGCACGCCCTGGACGTTGCGGATGTGCCAGTCGAACTCGTCGATCTGCTTGACGATGTCGTAGTTGATGCAGGCGTTGGCCGGCGCCTCCGTGATGACCTGGATGACGTCCACGCCGATGGCGAAGCGGTCCACGATGAGGCCGGCGTCGCGGTTGTAGACGCTGTCCGGCCACAGCTCCGGCACGCCCGCCTCGACGTCGCCGATGACCATCCCGCGCGAGGTGTAGCCGGCCCAGACCGTCATCAGCACGCCGATGATGACGGCGGGGATGGCGCCCTTGGGCTTGGCGAAGATGGCGAAGGCGCGCCAGATCGGGTCGAAGCGGCCGACCTGGCCCGAGACGCGCCGGCGGTAGCCCTCGCCCAGCGGCAGGTAGGACAGCGCCAGCGGCAGGATCACCAGATGGGTCAGGATGATGATCATCATGCCCAGGGAGGCGGAGATCGCCAGCTCCTGGATCATGCGGATGTTGATCACCATGATGGTCAGGAAGCCCAGCGCGTCCGTCACCAGCGCCGAGACGCCGGGGACGAACAGCCGCTCGAAGCTGATGCGGCTGGCCGTGTAGATGTCGGCGCCCTTGCCGATCTCCTGGGTGATGGTGCCGACGTTCTGCACGCCGTGGCTGATGGCGATGGCGAAGACCAGGAACGGCACCAGGATCGACAGCGGGTCGATGCCGAAGCCGAACAGGACCAGGATGCCCATCTGCCAGATCACGGTCGTGACCGAGACCAGCAGCAGCACCGCCGTCATCATCGCCGACTTGCCGTAGACGTAGACCAGGACCGCGGTGATGACGAAGGCCAGGCCGAAGAAGGCGATCACCCCGGCGGCGCCGTCGGCGATGTCGCCCATCGCCTTGGCGAAGCCGATGATGTGGATGTCGATGCCCTCGCCCGCCAGCTTGGTCCGGATGGACTCCAGCCGGTCGGCGACCTCCAGGTAGTTCAGCCGCTCGCCGGTGCGGGGGTCGCGGTCGATGAGCTGGGCGCTGACCAGGGCGGAGGTGAAGTCCTCCGCCACCAGCCGGCCGACCTGGCCGGACTTCAGCACGTTCTCGCGCACGACCGGCAGCCACTCGGCCGTCGGCTGGAACTCCGCCGGGATGACGTTGCCGCCGGCGAAGCCGTCCTCGACGATCTCGATGAAGCGGACGTTCGGCGTGAACAGCGAGGTCACGCTGGCGCGGTCGACGCCGGGGACGAAGAAGATCTCGTCGGTGACCGCCTTCAGCCGTTTGAAGAACTCCGGCGTGTAGATGTCGCCTTCCTTGACGGAGAGGGCGACCAGCACGCGGTTCGCGCCGCCGAAGTCCTTCTGGTACTGGAGGAAGGTCTCCATGTAGGGGTGGTCGATCGGCAGCTGCTTCTCGAAGCCGGCGTCGACGCGCAGCTTGGCCGCGTTCCAGCCCATCACGGCGGTGATGAGGGCGAACAGGATCAGCAGCAGGGCGCGGTTGCGGAAGGCGAAGCCTTCCAGGATCTGGGGCAAGGGCTTCTTGGACATCGGGACGGCTCTCCTCTCCCGGGTCAGCGGGAGGCGGCGGGCAGGGCGCCCTGCTCACCGAGAAGGATCAGGGTGCCGTCCGGGGCCTCGATGGCCTCGGCCAGCGCGATGCGGTCGGGACGCTGGTTCAGCGTGAAGCTCCTGGCCCCGTCGGTGCTGGTCAGCACCGTGCCGGCCAGCCCGACCAGCACGACGCGCCCGTCCTTGGTCGCCGTCCCGCCCATCAGCCCCGCCGTGTTGCCGGCGGGAAGCTCGGTCCAGGTGCGGCCGCCATCGGCGGTGGTGAAGGCGTTCCCCTGCAGCCCGAACAGCAGGTAGGACTGCGGCCCCAGCGCCAGCCCGCTGAAAAAGGAGCCCTCGTAGGGGGACTGCAGCTGGGTCCAGTTCTTTCCCTGGTCGGCGCTGTAGTAGATGCCGCCGAACTCGCCGGCGATGATCCGGCTTTCCGGCGCCGGCGCGAAGATGACGTTGAAGTGGTAGTCGTCCTCGATGATCCGGCGCTGCGTCCAGGTCTTGCCGCCGTCGGCGGTCTCCAGGAACAGGCTGTAGGCGCCGACCGCGATGCCGTTCTGCGGGTCGGTGAACAGCACGTCCATCAGCGGCTGCTCCCACTCGGGGGCCTGGTGCTGGAGCGCCCAGGTCTCGCCGCCGTCCTCGGTGTGCAGGATGACGGCGTCGTGGCCGACCGCCCAGCCGCGCTTGGCGTCGGCGAAGCTGACCCCGGTCAGGGTCGCGTTGGCGGGGACGGGGACCTGGCGCCAGCTCTTGCCGCTGTCGTCGGACAGCAGGATGTGCCCGCGCTCGCCCACCGCGACCAGGCGATCGCCGGCGCGCGCGGCGTCGAGCAGGAGGGACTGGGCGGCCAGCGGCGCGATGGCCGCGGGCTTCAGGGTGGGGGCCTTGGCGGCCTCGGCGGGGGCCGCGGCCTCCTGGGCGCCGGCGGGCAGGCTCGCACCTGCCGCCAGGGCGGCGACGGCCAGCGCGGCCGTGAGGGATCGCAGGGTCATGACACCGGCTGGGTGTGGAGAGGAGGGTCTGGAAAGGGAAACGGCCGGCTGGTTTCCCGGCCGGCCGTCCGTCCTGCGAGCTTACCGCACGCCGGCCCGCCTCAGCGAGTCCGGAGAGAAGTCTGCTGCCGTGAGTTCCTGGTCGAACTTGTACATCGGCTCCTGGTTGTCGAAGCCGATGGCCGTGTACCGGCCGGACTGCAGGTCGTAGATCGCGTCCAGCGTGGAGGTGTAGACCGGGACGTCGTAGTAGTTGATGCCGTGGCTCTCGCCCACGCGCCACATCTGGCCGCGGCCGTCGTACTGGTCGGCGGCGAGGATCTGCCAGCTGTCCTCGTCGATGTAGAAGCGGCGCTTGGCGTAGATGTGGCTGGTGCCGGGCTTCAGGTCGCCCTCGACCACCCAGACCCGGTGCAGCTCGTAGCGGGCCAGGTCCTGGTTGATGTGCTTGGGCTTGACGATGTCGTCGTACTTCAGCGAGTTGCTGTGCAGCTTGTAGGAGTTGTACGGGACGTACATCTCCTTCTTACCGACCAGCTTCCAGGTGTAGCGGTCCGGCGAGCCGTTGTACATGTCGAGCTGGTCGGAGGTGCGCAGGCCGTCCGCCGCGGTGCCCGGGTTGTCGTAGGCGACGTTGGGGGCGCGGCGCACGCGGCGCTGGCCGGGGTTGTAGGTCCAGGCGTTGCGGGCCTCGGCGACCTGGTTGATGGTGTCGTGCACCAGCAGGATCTCGCCGGCCAGGCGGGCCGGGGCGACGACTTCCTGCAGGAAGTACAGCGACGTGTTGGAGCCGGGGTTGCCGCCCGGCTGGTTGTACAGGTACTTCACCCGCTCATCGATGGTGATCATCGTGTAGCTGCCGTCGGCCTGCGGGTTCGCCTGGCCGACCTTGCGCTGCACGTTCACCCCGCGCCAGCGCAGCACGTGGTTCCAGACCGCCTCCACGCCCTCCTTCGGGATCGGGAAGGGGATGCCCTCCTGCGCGCCCTCCACGCCGTTGCCGCCGGCGGCCAGCTTGGCGCGCGAGGCGTTGGCGATGGTGGCGTCGTAGATGCGCTGCGGCGCCGAGGCGCTGCGGTGGCTGGGGTAGACGTTTATCTTATAGGTCTCGGGATAGGTCTTCAGGAGGGCCTTCTGGCCCTCCGTCAGCTTGTCCGCGTACTGGTCCATGTTCTTCGCGGTGATCGTGAAGAGGACCTTGTCGCCGGCGAACGGGTCGACGTGGTGCTCGCCCGGCTTGTAGCCGGCCGGCGGCTTGGTGATGCCGCCGGTCCATTCGGGGATGGAGCCGTCCTTGTTGGCGGCCTTCTCCGCCCCGAAGGGCGTCAGGGTCTTGCCGAGGTCGGAGGCCGACTGGGCCGCCGCCGGGAACGCCAGACCGAGGGCCAGTGCGCCGCCGAGCAGGGCGGCTTTGAAGCTGTTCATCGCATTTCCTCCTGAGTCCGGGTCACGCCGTCAGAACGAGTACTTGATGCTCGCCGAGATGAAGTCGCGGTCCCGGATCTGGTTGAAGTTTCCGGCCCCCCAGAAAGCGGAGTAGTTCAGGTCGGCGGTCCACTGCTCCCGGAAGATGGCGCGCAGGCCGAAGCTCAGCGCCTTGCGGCCTTCCAGGAAGTTGCTGACCGGACCCGGCGTCGTCCCGTTCACGTCGTGCTGCCAGCTGATGCTGGGGAACAGGTTGATGCCGGCGATGGCGCCCAGGTAGTCCCAGCGCGCCACCGCGCGGTAGCCCCAGGAGAACTTGGTGGCGAAACCGTCGTCAAGGAAGCTCGGCATGCCGCCGACGCCGACGAAATTCGCGTTGCCGCCCACCGTGGTGCCCGGACCGTCGTAGCGCAGCACGCTGCTCTCGGGGAAGTCGTGCACGTAGGTGGCGCCGACCTCGCCCAGCAGCACGACCTGGTTGGCGCCCATCATCGGCGGCAGGGCCTTGGTCGCGGTGACCTGGGCCTGGCTGACGTCGTGCTTCACCCAGCCCTGGATGCGGCGGTTGAAGAACGTCGTGGCGTTCGCCTCGGTGATGCCGCCCAGGCGGCGGATGATCGGGTTGGAGTTGAAGATGGCCGAGGTCGCGGCCAGCTGGCGGGCGCCGCCGAAGGCCTGGAACTCGGCGCGCGTGCCGCCCGGCGAGCCGGGGGCGGCGCGGATGCCGGCGCTGATCGCGGCCGCGACCTGCGGGGCCGCCGCCTGGATCTGCTCGAAGGTGCGGCCGGCGAAGGGGGCCAGCGCCGGGTTGCCGGCCACGGCCGCCGCGACCGCGGCGTCGAAGGAGGCGCTGCCGGCGCCGGCACCCGTCTGGCGGGCGGTGAACACGGCCGGGGCGGCCAGCGTCGCCTGCAGCAGGTCCACGTCGTCCAGCTGCAGCGGCTGGTCCTTCTTCAGCGAGTACTCGCCCTGCAGCGAGATGCCGCCGGCGACCAGCGTGTTGAAGCTCAGGCCGAAGAGCTGGATGTCCTCGGGGTACTCCAGCCGGTAGCCGCTGGCGCGGGTGAAGGTGGAGGCGCTGGTGGCCAGCGCCGTCAGCGGGCCGACGACCGAGCTGAACAGCGGCAGGCGCGAATGGTAGTTCAGGTAGTAGGCGCCGAACTCGGTGTCGCCCAGCTCCGGCGAGAAGTAGCGCAGCGCCAGGCCGTACTGGCCCTGGTCGTCCGGCTCGTCGTCCTTCAGGCGCGGCACGTAGGTGCCGAGCGGGGTGAGGGAGGTGGCGCCGACCGTGCCCGTGATCGGGTTGGTGACCGGCGGGTTGAACACGTGCGCCGCGACGGCGCCGGTGCGCGGGTCGTCGGCCAGCAGCGGGTTGCCGAAGCCGATGAACAGGTGCGTGGAGCCGGGGCTGGCGGCGTCCGACGTGCTGAAGAAGGTGCCGTTCGCCTCGGGCTCGGTCTGGTCCCACTTGAACTGGTAGAAGGCCTCGAGGCTGAGGTCCGGCGTGAAGGAGACGCTGACGTCGGCGATCGGGACCGGGAGGAAGGCCTCCTTCAGCTCGGAGCCGGGAACGCGCAGGGCCGACACGTCGACCGGGTTGATGGCGTTGATGCCGTTGGCGATGAAGGTGCTCTCGCCCCAGCTCAGCACCTGGTTGCCCAGGCGGACCGAGACGTTGGACTGCTCGCCGACCGCGAAGTCGCCGAAGACGACGGCGTCCAGCAGGCGGAAGTCCTTGCCCACGCGCTCCACCGCGGCGTCGGACAGGGCGAAGCGGTCGGTGCGGCCGAAGTCGGCGCTCCGGTTGTCCGCGTTCACCACGTCGTAGAAGTAGGTCGCGCGGGTGAAGGCGCCGATGTTGCCGTAGTTGAGCTTCAGCTCGTGGGTGACGCGGCCGGACAGGGCGACCAGGCCCTTGTCGTAGTTCAGGTTGCCGTTGTCGCCGTTGATCGAGTTGCCGCGGCCGCCGTTGGCGCGGCCGATCAGGTCGGGGTCCTGGTCCTGGATGCGGAACAGCGCGCCCAGGGTGATGGTGGTGTCGAAGCTGCCCGACAGCTCGCCCCGGTTGAACTGCACCGCATGCGCGCTTCCGGCCGCGACCAGCGGTGCCAACAGGGCCGCCGCGCTCGCGCCGGCCAAGAACCGACGGTCAAGACGCAGTTGCGGCGCAATTTTCCGAGCCATGCGTTCCTCCTCGCTCCACGTTTGTTGTATCGGCACCCTCTTCGGGGCGCCTCCGCCGGCCGGGACTGCCCCGGAAGTGCGGAAATTCAAGCATCTAGCAGTAATGGGAGCCGTGCGACGGCGTCAAGGCCCCAATGCGCCGCACGCGGGGCAGGCGCGGTTTCATACGGTGGTTTGGCAAAATTGCAACGCTTTCGGCCGCGCAGGCGTAAGGAAGTTTCGCCTATCAGGAGGCGAACGCAACCATCGCCGCCTTCTTCATGAAGCGGCCCTCGAGGTCGCCCGGCGGCAGCGGCTTGCTGAAATAATAGCCCTGCAGCTGGTCGCAGCGGTGGTGGCGCAGGAACTCCAGCTGCTCCTCCGTCTCGATCCCCTCGGCCACCACCTTGAGGCCGAGCTGGCGGCCCATGGCGATGATGGTGGCGGCGATGGCGGCCGTGTCGGCGTTGGTCGTCGCCTCGTTCACGAAGGAGCGGTCGACCTTCAGCGTGGTGATCGGCAGGCGCCGCAGGTAGGAGAGCGAGGAGTAGCCGGTGCCGAAATCGTCGATGGCGATGCTGATGCCGTGGTTGCGCACCTCGGTCAGCGCGTCGACGATGTAGGCGAGGTTGGACATCATCGCCGTCTCGGTGATCTCCAGCTCCAGCAGGTCGGGGCTGACCCCGTACTCCTCCAGCAGCTGCCACACCCGCTCGCCGAAGTGGCTGGAGGTGATCTGGCGGACCGAGACGTTGACCGCGACCGGCAGGGGCGTCAGGCCGCGGCGCTCCCAGTCGCGGATCTGCTCCAGCGCCTTGCGCAGCACCCAGTCGCCGATCGGCACGATCATGCCGGTCTCCTCGGCCACGGGGATGAAGCGCGCCGGCGAGACCATGCCCTGCTCCGGGTGCTGCCAGCGAATCAGCGCCTCGACGCCGACGGCCTCCATCGTCTCCAGGGAGATCTTCGGCTGGTAGTGCAGCATGAACTGGTTCTGCTCCACCGCCTCGCGCAGGCTGTGCTCCAGCGACAGGCGCGCGACCGCCTCCTCGTTCATCTCCGGCGTGAAGAACTGGTAGTTGTTGCCGCCCGACGCCTTGGCGTTGTGCATCGCCGTGTCGGCGTCGCGCAGCAGGGCGTTGATGTCGGTGGCGTCGCCGGGGAACAGGCTGATGCCGATCGAGGTGGTGATGAACAGCTGCTGGCCGTCGATGCCGAACGGCCGGCTCATGCCGACCAGGATCGTCTCGGCGATGCGGGCCGCCATCTGCGGCTCCGGCAGGTCCTCGGCGATGACCAGGAACTCGTCGGCGCCCAGGCGGCCCACCGTGTCGGCGGCGCGGACGCTGGAGGACAGGCGCTGCGCGATGGCGCGCAGCAGCTTGTCGCCGACCTGGTGGCCCAGGCTGTCGTTGACCAGCTTGAACCGGTCGAGGTCGAGGAACAGCACCGCGACCGAGGTGCCCTTGCGCTCGGCGTGGGAGACGGCGTGCGACAGCCGGTCCTGCAGCAGCGAGCGGTTGGGCAGGCCGGTCAGCGGGTCGTGGGTGCTGACGTACATCAGCTGCTCCTCGAACCGCTTGCGGTCAGAGACGTCCGACATGGTGCCGGTGAAGCGGATGGGCTTGCCCTGGTCGTCGCGGATCGCCTGGCCGCGCGCCTCGATCCACATCCAGCTGCCGTCCTTGTGGCGCAGCCGGTAGAGCGCGAGGTAGTCGCCGAGGTCGCCGGCGAGGTAGCGGTCCACCTGGCTCAGTACGTTGTCGCGGTCGTCGGGGTGCAGCAGCTCCTCCCAGGTGGAGGAGGCGTTGGTGATGTCCGAGACGTCGTAGCCGAGCATCTCGATGAACTCGGGGCTCCACCAGGAGGTGCCCTTGACGAAGCTGTTGTCGAACACGCCGGAGCGGGTGGCCCGTACGGCGAGCTTCAGCCGCTCCTCGCTCTCGCGCAGCGCCTGCTCGGCGCGCTTGCGCTGGGTGATGTCCTGGACCACGCAGATGGCGGTGCGGCGGTCGCCCAGGCGCATCTGGCTGACGCCGAAGGCCATGGCGAAGATGTCGCCGCTCTTGCGCTTGCCCTGGATCTCCGCCCGCGACTCGCGCCGCCGGTCGTCCTCGGTGCGGCGCAGGCAGGCCATCAGCGCCATCGCCACCCGGGTCCAGTCGCGCTCCTCGATCAGGGTCACGAAGGGCTGGCCCACGGCCTCCGCGGCGTCGTAGCCGAACAGCTCCTGCGCCGCGGTGTTCATGGTCTCGATGCGCAGGTCCTCGTCCAGCGTGATGATGCCGTCCGCGACGTTGTCCATGATGCCGGACAGGCGCGCCTCGCGCTCGCGCAGGCGGCCCTCGGCGCGCTCGCGCTCCACCAGCGACCGGTCGAACTCCAGCAGCAGCTCGTTCGTGGTCTTGGCCAGCAGGCCCAGCTCGTCGTCGGCGTGCTGCGACGGGACCCGCAGCAGCCGCTCCGCCGGCCGCGTCGCGTCGACGTCGGCGATGGCGTTCGACATGCGCAGGAACGGCTTGGTGATCGAGACGTAGAACATCACGATCAGGATGAGCGCCAGCGACACGGTCCAGATGGCGCCGGTGCCGAGCGCGATGCCGGCGCGGCGGAAGAACTCCAGCGCGATCAGGTAGCGGT
The DNA here is from genome assembly GCA_035627915.1 of Azospirillaceae bacterium. GTDB lineage: Bacteria > Pseudomonadota > Alphaproteobacteria > Azospirillales > Azospirillaceae > DASPKT01. The sequence continues at coordinate 4,522 of DASPKT010000391.1, read as the reverse complement.
CGACCGAGACGCGCATCTCGCCGACGTTCTGGTTGTGCCGCTCGATGATGAGCGGGATGGAGAAGGTCTTCTCCTGCGGCAGCAGCAGCTCCGCCAGCCACTTCAGCCCGCCCTCGGCCTGCCCGCGCTCCTTGGCGGCGAGCTGGTTGCCGAAATCCTCGAAGATGACGGCGCGGTAGACCGGCCGGTACTCGAACAGGCCGGTCAGCACCCGCTCCGCCAGGGCCTGGTCGAAGGCGTAGGCGGCCTCCGCCGCGGGCTCCTGCAGCGTGCTCAGCACCTGCTGCACCAGCTGGTCGGTGTTCTTCTCCACGTCCAGCAGGTCGATGGTGATCTGGGCCGACGACAGCACGAAGCCCAGCACCAGCGTCAGCAGCGCGGTGTTGCGGGCCTGCTTGAACGAGAGGCGCTTGCGCAGCGGCAGGCTGACCGCCGAGGCGGGCCGCGGTTCGTTGACCACGGCATCAACCTTCACGACAGGGGTGGGCGGCGTTTCCGACGTCATTCCTACCTGTGTTCCAGGGCCCCGACGCCACATCGTCCCTCCCGCTCCCGGCCTTCCGCGGTCCGGGGCACGGGCGGGCGCGGCACGTCGCCGAAGTCTCTCCGCCACATCGACAGCATGATAAGACTGCCACTTCCGATTTGACCATTACAATTGTGATAGGCCCATCTGACAAGGCCATTATCACGCCCGGACATGGTCTAAGGGTGTGTCAAAGCGGGTTTGCACGTGCGGGCGGGGAGGGTGGATGCCGATCCTGGGCGATCTTGAGGAGGCGGGCAGGCGGGCCGCCGACGGGCTGGGCCAGCTGGCCGCGCGGCTGGCGGGCGGCGACGTGCGGGTCGGCGTGACCGGCCTGCGCCGCTCCGGCAAGACCGTCTTCGTGACCTCGGTCGTGCACAACCTGCTGACCGCCGGCCGCCTGCCCATGATGGAGGTGATGAGCGGCAGCCGCTTCCTGGGCGCCCGGCTGATGCCGCAGCCGGACGGCGCGGTGCCCCGCTTCGACTATGAGCGCCACCTGGGCCTGCTGACCGCCGCCGTGCCGGAATGGCCCAAGGAGACCAAGGCCGTCAGCGAGATCAGGGTGGCGCTCCGCTTCCGCCCGGCCGGCTGGCTGAACCGCCGCTTCGGGGCGTTGGCGACGCTGAACCTGGACCTGGTGGACTATCCCGGGGAATGGCTGCTGGACCTGCCCATGCTGGGCCAGGACTTCGCGGAATGGTCGCGCCAGACGCTCGACCTCGCCCGCCGGCCGGGGCGGGCGGAGCTGGCGCGCGACTGGCTGGGGCTGGTCGCCGGCATCGATCCCGCGGCCCCGGCCGACGAGGCGCTGGCCCGCCAGGCGGCCGCCCTCTACACCGCCTACCTGCACGCCTGCCGCGCCAGCTCGGCCGGCCTCAGCCTGGTGCAGCCCGGCCGCTTCGTGGAGCCGGGGGAGCTGGAGGGGGCGCCGATCCTGACCTTCTGCCCCCTGCCGCCGGAACCGGGCGCCCCGCCGGGCTCGCTGGCGGCGCTGATGGCGGAGCGGTTCGAGGGGTACAAGAATTCGGTCGTCCGCCGCTTTTACCGCGAGCACTTCGCCCGGCTGGACCGGCAGATCGTGCTGGTGGACGTGCTGGGGGCGCTGAACGCCGGCGCACCCGGGCTGGAGGATTTGGAGCGGTCGCTGGCCGCCACGCTGGAGAGCTTCAGCCACGGCCGGCCCGGCTGGCTGTCCTGGCTGGGGGGTGCCCGCATCGACCGGGTGCTGTTCGCCGCCACCAAGGCCGACCACGTCGCCGCCGCCCAGCACGCCAACCTGACCGCGCTGACCGAGAGCTTCCTGGCCGGGCCGATGACGGCCGTGCGCTTCACCGGGGCGGAGGTGGCGACCATGTCCATCGCGTCCGTGAAGAGCACCGAGTCGGTCTATACCGAGCACGAGGGCCGGCAGCTCGCCTGCGTCCAGGGCATCCCGCTCGACCGCGACCGGCCGACCGTGCTGTTCCCGGGCGAGGTGCCCGCGAACCTGGGCGAGGTGGCGCCGGAGAACGCCGGGCGCTACCGTTTCACCCGCTTCCGCCCGCCGCCCGGGCTGGTCCGCGACGGCCGCGGCCTGCCCAACATCCGGCTGGACCGGGCGCTCGACTTCCTCATCGGGGACAGGCTGGCATGAGACGCATCTCCGGGACCACGCTTCCGCGGTCGACCCCCTCCCCCAGAGGGGGAGGGATGGGGAGGGGGGTTGGGCCATCGCGGACGAGGGCACCCGTCCCCGGCCGCCAAGCCCTTCCGGAACCCTCTTACCCCCCCACCCTGGCCCTCCCCCCCTGGGGGAGGGGAATGGCGGCGACCGGCGGGGTGTCCCCGTGACCGATACCAGGGAGGAGCGCCGCGGCGCCGGTTTCGTCCCGCCCATGGAGTTCGACCCCGCCCGCGCCGTCCCGGCCCCGGCGGGGGAGGAGGGGGCGCCGCTGGAGGGGGAGGTGCTGCCGCCGGCGCGGGGCCCCCGCCGCCGCTGGGCCGTGCGCGGGCTGGTGCTGGCGGCGGCCGGGCTGGTGCTGGCCGGCATCGGCTTCGACACCGCCGACCTGCTGGCCCGCGCCTACGCCCACTCGCCCTGGCTGGGCGGGGCGGTGGCGGGGCTGGCCGGGCTGCTCGTCGCCTGCCTCGGCGTGATGGCGGGGCAGGAGCTGCGCGCCTATTCCCGCCTGAAGAAGGTGGACGCCCTGCGGCAGGAGGCGGAGGTGCTGGCCGCCCGCGCCGGGCACGGCAAGGCCGGGCCGCTGGTGGGGCGCGTGGCCGCCCTCTATGCCGGCCGCCCGGCCCTGGCGCCGGCGCGCGACGGGCTGTCGCGCGCGCTCACCGACGCCCACGACGACCGCGAGGCGCTGGTCCTGGCGGAGCGGACGCTGCTGGCGCCGGTGGACCGGGAGGCCTACCGGCTGGTCCTGCTGGCGGCGCGCGACACCGCCGTCGCCACCGCGCTGAGCCCGGCCGCGATCCTGGACGTGGCGCTGGTGCTGTGGCGCAACCTGCGGCTGGTGCGCCAGCTGGCGGCGCTGTACGCGGCGCGGCCGGGCTTCGTCGGCACCGCACTCCTGCTGCGCCGGATGGTGGAGAACCTGGCCGTGGCCGGCATCGCCGAGACGGGCGACGGGCTGGCGGTGGACGCGCTGGGCGGCGGGCTGGCGGGGGCGCTGTCGGCCCGCATCGGCCAGGGCGTCGTCAACGGGCTGCTGACCGCGCGGGTGGGGCTGGCCGCCATGCACCTCTGCCGGCCGCTGCCCTTCACCCCGGAGACGCGGCCCGGCCTGAAGCGGATCCGGCAGGAGCTGCTGCGCCTGCCCCGGGACGTGTTATGAGGCGGGGCTGAGGCCTTGGAGGAACGGGCGATGCGAATCCTGGTGCTGGGGGCCGGCGCGACCGGCGGCTATTTCGGCGGGCGGCTGATGGAGGCCGGGGAGAACGTCACCTTCCTGGTGCGCCCCCGCCGGCAGGCCCAGCTGCGGGAGGAGGGGCTGGCGGTGGCGAGCCCGCTCGGCAACATCCGCCTGCCCGCGCAGACCGTCACCGCGGCGAGGAAGCCCTACGACCTGGTCCTGCTCTCCTGCAAGGCCTACGACCTGGACGGCGCCATCGAGGCGGTACGGCCGGCGGTGGGGCCGGACAGCGTGGTGCTGCCTGTCCTGAACGGGCTGGCGCACCTGGAGCGCCTCGACGCCGCCTTCGGGCGGGAGCGGGTGCTGGGCGGGCTCTGCCACATCTCCACCGCGCTGGAGCCGGATGGCACCATCCGCCACCTGAACCGGGTGCACCGGCTGGCCTGGGGGGCGCGCGACCCCGCCGCGGAGCCGGCCGCCGCCCGCTTCGCCGAGGCGGTGGGGCGCACGACCGTGGACGGCCGCCACAGCCCCGACATCCTGCAGGAGATGTGGGAGAAGTGGGTGATGCTGGCGACGCTGGCCGCGTCCACCTGCCTGATGCGGGCCAGCGTCGGCGCCATCCTGCGCGCCGGCGGGGAGGGGTTCCTGGCCGCCCTGCTGGAGGAGTGCCGCCGCGTCGCCGAAGCGTGCGGACACCCGCCCGGCGAGGCGGCGGCGGAGGCCTGCCGCCGGGTGTTCGGCGACCCCGCCTCCCCCATGGCCGCCTCCATGCTGCGCGACCTGCAGCGCGGCGGCCCGACCGAGGCGGAGCACGTGCTGGGCGACCTGCTGCGGCGCGGCCGGGCGCACGGGCTGGACCTGCCCCACCTCGCCCTTGCATGCGTCCATCTGAAGGCGGCGGAGGAGATGCACGGGGCTTCCTGAAGTCCCCGCGAAACACAACCCATGCATTAACCGAGCGGTTACAAAATGTAACCCCGCGCTTACCACTCCGGACTTAGGGTCCGCGCGCACCTGCCTTATCCTGGCCCCATGGCGCGGAGAACCGCGCCTGAGGCAGCCGCGGGCCCCGGGGACCGACGGCGCCCGGCGCTTTTGGAGGGGGCGGACGCATGTCGGGATTGGTGAACCTGTGCCTGGGCAACCAGGT
>DASPKT010000390.1:0-34610 GCA_035627915.1 Azospirillaceae bacterium | reverse complement strand
CAGGTCACCGGCCTCACCACCACCCAGGTACGCGGGCTGACCGCCACCCAGGTGGGCGCGCTGACCACCACCCAGGTGGGGGCGCTGACCACCACCCAGGTCGGCGTGCTGAGCACCACCCAGGTGCGCGGCCTGGAGACCACCGACCTGGCGGTGCTGACCACCACGCAGCTGGCCGGGGTGACCGCGACCCAGGTCACCGCCCTGACCGCCACCCAGGTGGGGGCGCTGACCACCACCCAGGTCGGTGCGCTGAGCACCACCCAGGTGCGCGGCCTGACCGCGACCCAGGTCGCCGGGCTGACCACCACGCAGGTGGGGGCGCTGACCACCACCCAGGTCAACTCGCTGACCACCACCCAGGTGCGCGGCCTTGAGACCACCGACATCGCGGCGCTGACCACCACCCAGGTGGCGGGCCTCTCGTCCACCCAGCTGGGTGCGCTGACCAACACGCAGCTGGCCGGCATCGAGACGACCGACCTGGTCGTGCTGACCACGACGCAGATGGCGGGCCTGACCTCCTCGCAGGTGGCCGGGCTGACGGCGACGCAGATGGGCGCCCTGACCACCACCCAGGTCACCGGCCTCACCACCACCCAGGTGCGCGGCCTGACCGTCACCCAGGTGGGGGCGCTGACCACCACCCAGGTCGTGGCGCTTACGACGACGCAGTTCGCGGCGTTGACCACGACCCAGGTGCGCGGCCTGGAGACGACCGACCTGGCGGTGCTGACCACCACGCAGATCGTCGGCCTGACCTCTACCCAGGTCAACGCCCTGCTCACGACGCAGATCACGGCGCTGACCAGCACCTCGATTGCAGCCCTGTCCACGACCCAGGTGCTTGGACTGACCACGAACCAGATCGGCGCGCTGACGACGACGCAGATCACCGGCTTCGAGACCACGGACCTCGTGGCGCTCTCGGATGCCCAGGTTGGTGGCTTCAACGCGACGCAGATCGCGGCGATGACCCAGGCACAGGTGGACGCGCTGTTCATGTAGCCCTGGTCGCCGCCAGTATAGGCGGGGTGTCGCGCCTACGAAGTCCGGCCGGACTTCGTAGGCGCCGACGTTTCGAGACACGGCCCAGGTCGCCCTGATCGCCGCACCGCGCAGGCGCGGCGGCATGCGGGGGCACTTCTTCCTTACCTGCCCGCTGTGCCCGCGCAAGGCGCGGTGCTGCACCGGTCCCTGCGCCAGGGGGCCCCGGCGCAGGCGACGCATGGTGTCGGCCGATGCTGCAATGGCGGGCTGCCCCAGAGGAAGTCCGTGCTCGGCAATTCCCCGGCACCGTCGGTGCATGCCACGCTGGCCGCCGTCGTTGCGGCGATTGCCCCGTGCGGAAACCGGAAGATGCCGGGTCGGGTGGAGAGCGCCGGCTCATTACCCCGCGCCGGCGCCCGACCCGCGGACCCCAGCAGCGGGCCTACAGCCGTCTATCGGAGAAGCAGCCCTTCACCGGGCTGCCCGTCCCGCTGGTCGCCGGCCGGATCCACCCCGCTGGTTGCCGGCCGGATCCACCGGAGCGCCCCGGGACGCCGGGCGCCGGCGTCCCGGCGGGCACGACCCGGCGTGCAGCGGGTGGACGTCGCCCGCGACGCCGCCGGTCGGCGCGCCCCCTGGCGGGCGGAAAGGGCAAGCCTCAGGATGCGGACGCGCCGCCATACGCGTCCCGCCACCAGGCCAGGGTCCGCCGGAGCCCTTCGTCAAGCCCCGTCGCCGGCGACCAGCCGAACCGATCCCGGGCCCGGCCGCTGCAAAGGCGGATGAAGAAGGGGATCGTCGGTGCGGCGGGGTCGTACACGATCCGCAGGTCCCTGCCCGATGCGGCGATAACCGCGGCGACGAGGTCACGGACGGCGATCATCTCGCCGCTGCCTGCATTCAGGAGTTCGTAGGCAGCCTCCTGGCGGTCGATGCAGCGCTCCACCAGGTCGACAAGGTCTCCGACATAGAGCAGGTCCCGCCGCTCCGACCCGTCGCCCCAGACGACGATGCGTCCGTCGGTGGCACTCATCACCTTCGTGACCGTCGCGCCGACCACGTGGCTGCGGGCCAAGTCGAACTTGTCGTGGGGACCGTAGACGTTGGAGTGACGGATCACGGTGTGCCGCGTGACGCCGAGCCGCGAGAAGAACTCGCACATCTTCTCGACATAGACCTTCGTCCAGCCGATCCCGAAATAGCGGGGATGCATCTCTTTGCTGGCATCCCAGTCGGCCTCGGTCTGCGGCTGCTCGGCGGATGCGAGCATGACGGTACAGCTGAAGAACACCAGCTGGCCGACCCGCGCGTCGTAGGCGGCGCGCAGGATATGGGAGTTCATGACCGCATTGTCTGTCACATGGATATAGGGGCGCGCAACGATATCGGCGGCGCCCGACGTGGTCGCCGCGGCCTGGACGATCACGTCCATCCCCTGGACGAGCCGGGCGACCTCCTGGGGATCGCGGAGGTCCGCCTGGTGCCAGACGACCCCCGGGCAGTCGAAGCCCGGCCGGCTGAAGCGGACGCCATGCACCTCGAGATCGTCCCGGCGTGCAAGCGCCTCGACAATGTTGCGCCCGATGAAACCGGTCGCGCCGCAAACAAGGACCTTCTTCATCTCATCACCACACCGGGCGGGTTCTACCGCGCCCCATGGACGGGGACGATCGCGCCGCTGACGTAAGAGGCGGCATCCGACAGCAGCCAGAGCACGGTCGCCGCGACCTCGTCCGGCCGGCCGGGCCGTCCCATGGGGAAGCGCTCCCAATCCTCGGCCGCGGCCGGCGCCGCGGCGATCACGCCGGGACTGACGGCGTTCACGCGGATGCCGTCCCCGGCGACCTCGCGGGCGAAGCCGGCCGTGAAGCTGTTCACGGCGCCCTTGGTCGCCACATAGGCCGCGAGGAGGCGTCCGCCCGTGCGGGCGGCCTCCGACGAGATGTTCACGATGGCGCCGCCGCGTCCGCCCCGGTCCCGCCCCATGCGGCGCACCGCTTCCCGGCAGCAGAGGAGCGTTCCGCGCAAGTTCGTGTCCAGCACGTCCAGGAGGTCGCTGAGGGGCAGCGCGTCGAGCCTCAGGCGGGGCCCGGCTACGGCGGCGTTGTTGACGAGCCCCGTCAGGGGGAAGGGCAGTAGCCGGTCCACCTCGTTGAACAGGTGCGCCGCGCCCTCGGGACTGGCGACATCCGCCTGGACGGCCTCCCCGATCCCTCCCGACGCGCGGATCTGCGCGACCACCCGCGCCGCGCCGGCCGCGTCCCGGCGGTAGTTGACGCAGACGGCAAAGCCTTCCCGTGCCGCGGCCAGTCCGGTGGCCGCGCCGATGCCCCTGGACGCGCCGGTGACGACAAGGGTTCCGCGCGGTGCCCCAGGCATCGGGGGGCGGCCGCCGTCCTCGACGCCCCCCCGGCCTCGGACCGGGGGCTCAGACCGCATCGGCGAGCCCGGCGAGATCCAGTGCTGTGCGCTTGGCCGTGTTCCCGGGCCGGAACGGCGCGCCTTTGCGGATATATGTGTTCAGCAGCGCGTAGCGGGACCGGTTGGCGACATTGGCATTGGAACCGTGAACGACCCAGGCGTGCAGGAACACGGACGCTCCCGCCGGCAGCGGGAGGCATACGGGATCTGCCGAACCGGGCGGCAGGACGACCTCCTCGTTGGCGGCATTGGGGTCCTGGTTCGGGCCCGAGCCGCCGCTCAGCTGCGCCACCGGAAGCCGTCCTGCGATGTGCGACCCCGGAATGACGATCAGGCTGCCCATGTCGGCCGAAATGTCGGTCAACGACGTCCAGGCCGACGCGAACGCGTCGCCGGGCGCCTCGACGAAGAAATTGTCCTGGTGCAGCGCGAAGCCGCGGGTACCCGGCCGGCAGTAGAAGAACTCGCTCTGGAGCCCGCAGACGGGAGTCCCGATGAGCCGCTCGATGATGGCCGTCACCGGCGGGAAGGCGAGCTGCCGGAGGAAGACGTCCTCGTGCCGGTGGGGGTTCATGGCGGGGCGGTAGTCCCCGCTCGCTGCCGCCTGGAAGCCCAGGGCAATGGAAACGAGGCGGTCGCACCGCTCCCGGTCCAGCACGCCGCGCTCGACGTGAAAGCCCAGCCGGTCGTACGAGGCCCGCGCCGCAGCGGGGCACTCGGCGAACTGCGGGAGCTGGTCGATATCGAAGGTCTTCATGCCGGTCTTCGCTCCGCCGCGGTCCAGGGTCATTCCTTGATCAGATAGGCACCGGGATTGCTGGCCCAATCGAAGCGGCGCAGCTTGATCTTCTGGTCCTTGAAGAACTCGTCGACGGCGCGGCTCTCGCCCTCCCAGGGAGGGATGCCGTACTCGTCGAAGGCGACGATGCCCCCCGGCACCACGAGGGGCCACAGATGCTCCAGGGCCACCAGGGTCGGCCGGTATAGATCGGCGTCGAAATGGAGAAGCGATATCCTCATGCCCGGGTTCTCCGCCACATAGGCGGGGACGGTCTGCTCGATATCGCCCTTCACCAGATGGACCCGGGCCTTGTAGGGGATGAAGCGGTCGGCGTCGAAAATCGCGATCGCGTCGCGCAACGGCGCCTCGAAGTCCTCACTCTTGAAGCCGCCGCGGCGCTTCCCGACCTCGGGCTTCTCCGCCCCGTCCTCCTCGGTCAGCTCGCCGAATCCCATGAAGTTGTCGAACCCGACCACCTTCTTCTGGCGGTCGCCCATGTTGCGGATTTCCATGAAGTTCGCGAAGGCCATCAGGGATGCCCCCCGATAGACGCCGAGTTCAACCACGTCGCCTGGCAGATCGACCACCTGCTGGTAAAGCTCATAGAGTGCCAGGAACCGCTTCAGGAATACCCGTCGCGTGTAAATGGCAAAATTCCGCCAGATTTCCCTCTTGCTGATCTCGAACTTCTCGAAATGCTCCTCAAGCATGCGCTCGACATCATCGTCGGCGGCGAAGTTCTTGCGGCCATCGAACACGCGCTCGTTCATGGATGATACCTCGTGGTTCCATCAGTGCGGACGAAGATGCGCCGCTCGAGATCGAAATAGTCTTTTCCGTCGATCGCGTCCGCCGGGTCGATCAAGCGGAACTCGAATGACCGCCGCTCGACCCTGCCGCCCTCCGGCACCACGGTCTGGTGCGGGGCATGATCGCCGAACACGAGGGCATCGCCCATCGACAGCTGAGGTCTCACGCTCTGGTCGCAGGTGAAGCCGGGAAGCGCCGCCCCATGGTCCCCGAACGGTTCGTGCGGCAGGGTGTCGAAGTCGCCGACGGCGAATTCCAGGCCGGCACAGTCCGACGGCCGTTCCTCCAGCGGAACGAAACAGGTGATGACCTGCCTGTGGGCGCGCTTGCCCAGCAGGACCTGATAGCCGATGTCCTGGTGCCAGGGGACAAGATGGCTGCCGGCATGGATGTGCCGGATCTGGACGGGATAGACGATCCAGGTGTATGGCCGGAACCGCTCGACGGTTCCCTCGGGCGCCTTGCGCCACAGGTCGTACCAGACGGGATCGAAGCGGAAAGCGTCCGTCGAGGCGCCGATGCGAAGGAACTTCTCGTCCTTCTCGGTGAGGACGCGGTTCTGGTACTCGGGCTCGACCGCCTCGAAATGGCGCAGCACCTCGATCATGACAGCCGGATCGAAGAGCCGTTCCATGTGCAGCACGCCGCTGCGGGAATTCTTGTCCAGCACGACCGACACCTCGCTGCCTCAGAGGCTGGGGCCGGAAGGGCCCAGCACCACGTCGTTGACGTCGCTCAGCGTCCGCATCGGCTCGAAGAACCGGCGGCACAGGACGTTGGCGAGCTCGGGCTGCCGCTCAACCTCGGCAAGCAGGCCCCGCAGCTCCGCCAGCGTCTCCCGAGGATCCTTGAATGCAAGCCGTCGGACCAGCTCGCGGACGGCGCTGCGGGACTCCCCGTCCGTCGCCCAGCCGGACTCGGCCAGTTCGAGGGCAAAATCGAAATACCCGAACAGCAGGGCAAGGACGAAGAGCACCTTCACGCCGCGCGCATCGACGGTGGCCCGCGGTCCCCCGGGGAGCGGGTCCTTGAAGAACAGCGCGTCGGCGTGCAGCCAGCGCTCGCGGCCGACCTCCGTCCGCTTGTCCAGCGACTTGCGGGAGCGCTGGAAGATCGAGGTGAAGCCGTAGAACGAAAAGCCCAGCTCCCGGAGGTGGAGTTCCAGATCGGAAAAGAGCTTCTGGTCCTTGTAGATCTCGGCGAACTCTACTTCGATCAGCAGGGCGACGGTGCGCTCGGTGAGTGTCCGCCGCGCCCCCTGGAGGATCTCGTACTCCGACCCCTGGGTGTCCAGCTTGATGAACTCGCCCCACTGCGGTTCGTCCGCGTACCGGGAATAGATCACCTCGTCGAGCGTCGCGACCGGGACGGAAACCTCTCCCACCTTGGCGAACTTCTCCATGGCGTAGCGGGCCGTGAAGGGGAGGTTCGGCGGCAGCAGCGAATGGTTGGTGGGGACGGCGTAGAGGTGCAGCGGGGCCGTACCCCGGTGGTCGGCCAGGCCGACCGGCTCGACCAGGTAGCGTGCCCAGGGAGAGTTGGAGGCGTCGGCGAGCAGGTCACGGTAGGCTTCTTCGTCAGGATCGAAGGCGAGGACACCGGTGATGCCGGCGACGGGGTCCATGGTCGGGTGGACGCCGCCGCGGGCGCCGACGTCGATGAAGCCCAGTGGGCGGGCCTCGAACTCCTCCGCGACGGGAAGCGAGCGGAAGAGCGGGTCGTTCAGTAGGGAATTCCTGACGGGCGAAGCCATTTGGTCTGTCTTTCTGCTGTTGGCCGGCATGCCGCGCCCCGGGGGGCGGGGCTGCCCGACCCGGTCAGTCCGCGCCGAGCCGGATGAAGTCCCGCCGCTGGTGTACCGTCCGCGAATAGGTGTCGGGTTCGTAGAAGATGACCTGGGTGCCGGTGCGGTCGAACTCGATCGGCACGACCAGCAACTGGTTGAGCGCCTCCAGGACGGCGATCCGCCGTTCCGGCGGCACGAAGAAGAGCATGAAGCCGCCGCCGCCGGCACCCAGCAGCTTGCCGCCCAGCGCACCTGCGTCCCGCGCCTTGGCGTAGATGTCGTTGACGAAGGTCGGCGCGACCTTGGAGGAGAGGGTTCGCTTCACCTCCCAGCTCTCGTGCAGCAGGCGGCCGAAATCCTGGATATCGCCCGAACCGGTCAGGATGCGGTATCCCTCGTCGACCATCTGCCGCATCAGTTTCAGCTCGTCCTGCTTCTTCGGGATCGAAGCGACCTTGTCCGCGGCGACATCTGAGGCGAAGCGCGCGACCCCGGTGTAGACGAGGAGCAGGTGGTCCTGCAGGAGCTGGAGCCGCTCGCCGCCGATGGGCACGGGCTTCACGCTGAACGAGCCATCCGGGAAGATGTCGATCGCATTGAGGCCGCCGAAGGCCGTCTCGATCTGGTCCTGGACGCCGACATTCTCGTGCAGCAGTTCCTGTTCGACATAGATGGCGCGCCGGGCCAGCTCCTCCTTGGGCACGGCCTTGCCCTGCAACGTGTAGAGAGCGTTCAGGATGCCGACCGTGAAGGCGGAGCTCGATCCCAGGCCGGACCGCGCCGGCAGGTCGCCGTCATGGTGGATCTCTACCCCCTCGTCGATCCTGAGGTAGCGGAGCACCTCGCGGATGACCGGGTGCCGGATGGCGCCGTGGTCGGTGACCAGTTCGATCTCCGACCAGACGACCCGGGTCTTGTGGTCGAAGAAGGGAGGAAGGAAGCGGCACTTGATGTAGCAGTAGCGGTCGATCGTGGTCGCCAGGACCGCCCCGCCGTGCTCCTGGAACCAGGGCGGATAGTCGGTGCCGCCGCCGAAGAAGGAGATGCGGTAGGGTGTCCGGGTGATGATCATCGCTGTTCCAGGTCGAATTCGTGTTGTTGCCGCCGCGCCGCAGGGCTGGCGCGGAGGGGGTTACTGCACGAGGTAGGCATCGGCCCGAGCCTTGATTGTCCGGCGCCAATAGTCCAGCAGGTCGCGCATGGTGGTCTCGAAGGGGATACGAGGCTCCCAGCCGGTATGCGCGCGGAAGCGGCTCGTATCCGGGATCTGCAGGTCGGCGTCGATGGGCCTCAGGCGCGACGGGTCGACCTCGACCGTGATTTCGTTACCGATCGGCGACATGGACAGCAGGGTCTTCAGGACAGCCCCGACGGTGCAGCTGTAGCTGCCGCCGATGTTGTACACGCTGCCCGGCACCGGATTGACCGTAAGCAGCATATGGTACGCCCGCACGGCGTCACGGACGTCGGCGATCGTGCGCAGGGACTCCAGGTTGCCGACCTTGACCACGGGGGCCACCAGGCCGGCCTCGGCCAGGGCGATCTGCTTGGCGAAGCTCGACTCGGCGAAGACGTCGCCGCGCCGCGGCCCCGTATGGGTGAACATGCGGGTGGTCAGGGTCTTCAGCCCGTAGGCTTCGTTGTAGAAGCGTGCGATCAGGTCGGTCCCGACCTTCGAAATCGCATAGGGCGACGCCGGGTGGAACGAGCAGTCCTCGTTGATCGGGGTCTTCTCCTTGGGAACGCGCCCGAAGACCTCGGACGAGGAGCAGACATGGACCCAGGCGTCGGGCGAGAACTGCCGGATAGCCTCGAGGACGCGGAGCGTTCCCTGGATGTTGGTATCGAGAGTGTCGACCGGGGCGTCGAAACTGGTCCGCGGGAAGCTCTGCGCGGCGAGGTGGAAGACGTAGTCCGGCTTCGCCTTCCTGACGGCCTCGTCCACGGAATAGCTGTCCCGGACGTCGGCGTGCAGGAGATGGACACGATCGCCGCTGTTGATGCGGGGGATCAGCGCCTCGATGTTGGACAGGGGGCTGCGCCAGCGGCAGACCCCGTAGACCTCCCAGTCGGTGTTCTCCAGCAGATGCTCTGCCAGATGCGATCCGACCATTCCGGTGATGCCGGTGATCAGCGCGCGCGGCCTAGACATGTTGTCCCGCTCCATACTTGTTCCAGGCGATCCGCTCAGAGCTTCCGAATGAACTCTTCGATCGTGTCGGCCACGTAGGCGCGTGCCCGCTCGTCGATCCCCTGGTGGTTCCCGAACGAGAAGGCCCGCTGCATTATGAAATCGGAGTTGGCGAGCGACCCGACCGCGCGGTGCTCGAACAGCTTCATCGCCGGCTGCCGGGCGATGTTGCCGCAGATGATCGGCCGGGTCTCGATGTTGGCGGCATTCAGCGCGCGGGTAATGTCCGCCACGGCGAAGGGCGCGCCTTGCTTCACCTTGATGGTGAAGCCGAACCAGGCATGCTCGCTGTCCGGGGTCTGTTCCTGGAACTCGAAGAAGTCGCCGAAGCGTGACAACCGGTCCGCGAACCAGGCGGCGTTGGCGCGCCGGCGCTCCAGGAAGCCCTGCAGCTTCGGCAGCTGGATCGAGCCGACGGCCCCCTGCATCTCGGTGGGGCGCAGGTTGTAGCCGACATTGACGAAGAGGAACCGCCGGTCGATGTCCGGGTACTGCGCATGGTAGCGCTCGCGGTTCTCGGTCTCGCGCACCCAGCCGTGGGCCCGGAGGATCCGCATCGACTCCGCGAACTCGTCGTCGTCGGTGACGCAGATGCCGCCCTCGAAGGTCGTGATGTGGTGCGAGTAGTAGAAGCTGAACGTCCCCACCCGGCCGAAGCTGCCGACGGGCTTGCCGCGGTAGGTGGTTCCCATCGACTCGCAGCAATCCTCGATGAGGATCAGGGAATGCCGGTTGCAGATGTCGATCAGGGCGTCCATATCGCAGGCGTTGCCGTAGACCGGGACGATCATCAGGGCGCGGGTCTTGGGCCCGATCGCGCGCTCCACCTCCGCCGGATCGATGTTCATCGTGCGCCGGTCGATATCGACGATGACCGGGACCAGCCCGCACTGGACCAGGGGCCAGACGGTGGTCGACCAGGACAGCGCCGGCACGATCACCTCGTCGCCGGGCTTGAGCCCGTCCTTCGTGGCCGGGTTGGCGACGGCCGCTACGGCCAGGAGGTTCGCGGACGAGCCCGAATTGACCATCACGCCGTGCCGCCAGCCGAAGGCATCGGCGTACTCCCGCTCGAACCCCTTGACCTTGGCGCCCATGGTCACGTTCGTGGACAGCATGCAGTCGACCGCCGCGTTTATCTCCGCGGCGCTGAAGGTCGGCTCGTGCAGGCGGACGACCGGAGACGCCGGGTCGAATGCGAAGTCGTGGTGCGCGGCGCAGTATGCGTCGATGGACTCGTGGACGCGCGCTAGGTCGTTGTTCCTGTTCGACATCCTACACTCCAGGTATGGCCGCTCAGAAGGGGCCCTTGAACTCAGTGATCTCCCGCGCCTCTTCATGCGCGGGCAGGGCTATGTCGTCCGCCCCACGGACCAGCCGGACCGCCGCCTCGGCGATGCCCCTGGCGTTCGGATAGTAGTGGTTCTCCAGCGGCTTGGTGGTCGGGCAGGGCGTCGGCAGGAAGCCCATCCGACGGAAGGCGAAGGGGCGCCCGGCGCTGCGCTCCAGGAGCTGCGCGGCGACCTCCGCCGACAGGCCGCAGTTCAGCCATCCGTTGTCCACCACGAGGAGGCGGCCGGTCTTCTCCACCGACGCGCCGATCGTCTCCATGTCCAGCGGCGTCAGGGTGACCGGGTCGATCACCTCGGCGGAGATGCCGACCTGCTCCAGCAGGTGCTTGGCCCGCAAGGCCTCCACCACCATGTGGCTCACGCCGAGGATGGTCACGTGGTCCCCCTCAGTGAGGACCCGCGCGGCGCCGAACGGGACCTCGTACGGGCGCTCCGGAACCATGCCCTTGAAATTGTAGAGCATCCGGTGTTCCACGAAGACCACGGGGTTGTTGTCGCGGATGGCGGCGATCATGCAGCCCTTGGCGTCGTGCGGCGTCGTCGGCGCCGCCACCCGGATGCCGGGGACGTGCATGAAATAGGAATGCAGGGCTTGGCTGTGCTGGGCGCCCTGGCCCCAGCTGCGGCCGATGATGGCCCGGACCACGATCGGCACCCGGTGCGCGCCGGCCGACATGTAGCTCTGCTTGGCCGCCATGTTGACCAGCTGGTTCATGCACAGCAGGAGGAAGTCCATTCTCTGATGCACGTGGATCGGCCGCATGCCCGAAAGCGCCGCGCCGATCGCGACGCCGGTCATCGCATCCTCCGCGAGCGGGGTGTCGAAGCAGCGCTGGGCCCCGAAATCCTTGTGGAGGTCGCGGGTTGTCCCGTACATGCCCTTGGCGTCGTCGACGCCGAGCCCCATGACGAAGACGGAGTCGTCCCGCTCCATCTCCTGCCGCGTCGCCTCATACAGGGCGTCGGCGTAGCTCAGCGATCGCATGGTCTCAGGAGAAGACATGGTCGTAGACTTCCTGCACGTCGGGGAACGGGCTCTTTTCGGCGAAGTCGATGGCGTCGGCGAGGGCGGCCTCGACCTCGGCCTCGATGGAACGGCGGGAGGCGTCGTCGATCCGGCGGCCGAGGGCAGCGAGCTGGTCCGACCCGATCCATGAGTCCAGCTCCGCGTCGGACCGGTATTTGTAAATCCTGTCTTCGCCGGGGCCGACATGGTCGCGCCAGCGGCAGGTCATGCACTCCATGAACCGCGGTCCGCCGCCCGCGCGGATCTCCCGGATCCACGAGCCCGCCCGGTCGAACATCTCCAGCGTATCGCCGCCGCCGATCCGCACGGCGGGTATCCCGAACGCTTCGACCCGGGCCAGCAGGCCCGGGCCCGCCATGCGCTGGGCGACGTTGGAGTAGATCGCGTAGCCGTTGTTCTCGCACACGAACAGGATCGGCAGCCGATGCAGTGCCGCGAAGTTCAGGCTCTCGAAGAAGACGCCCTCGTCGGTCGCGCCCTCGCCGAAGAACAGAGCCACCACC
Organism: Azospirillaceae bacterium; assembly: GCA_035627915.1. Taxonomy (GTDB): domain Bacteria; phylum Pseudomonadota; class Alphaproteobacteria; order Azospirillales; family Azospirillaceae; genus DASPKT01. The sequence continues at coordinate 22,749 of DASPKT010000390.1, read as the reverse complement.
CCGGGCCGGTTCTGCATCTTCAGCCCCAGCGCGTAGCCGACGGCCTGGGGAATGGAGGTGGCCACGATGGCCGAGGTGCCCATCATGCCGACCGACGTGTCGATCAGGTGCATCGAGCCCGCCTTGCCGCGGGCGCAACCGTCCGCCTTGCCGTACAGCTCGGCCATCATCAGGCGGAGGTCTCCCCCCTTCGCCAGATAGAGCGCGTGGCCGCGGTACGTCCCGAAGGCGGCGTCACGCTTGTCCAGGTGGGCGCACACGGCCGCGGAGACCGACTCCTGCCCGATGGAGAGGTGGACCGGGCTCTTGATCTTGTCCGTGGGATAGAGGCGGATCACCTCCTCCTCGGTCCGCCGGATCAGGTACATGGTCCGGTAGAGGTCGGCGACCTCGGTTTTCGGCAGCGTATCCAGCATCGTCACTGTCCTGCTCTCATTCGGCGCTTGCGGCGGACGCCGCCGCCCGGTTTTCGCGGTACCAGTCGTACGTGGCCTTGAGCCCGTCGCGCAGGCCGTGGCGGGGCTTCCAGCCGAGCGCCGCCAGGCAGCTGCTGTCGAGCGACTTCCGGGGCGTGCCGTCGGGCTTCGACAGGTCGAAGCAGAGCCGGCCGCGATAGCCCACGACCTCGGCGACCTCTTCGGCCAGCTGCCGGATCGACGTCTCGACGCCCGTGCCGACGTTGATCGGCTTCTCCGAGTCGTAGTGGCGGAGAAGCCACACGCAGGCATCGGCGAGGTCGTCGACATACATGAATTCGCGGAGAGGGGTGCCGGACCCCCAGATCTCGACCTGCTCGCGCCCGAGTACCCGCGCCTCATCGAACCGGCGGATGAGGCCGGGGATCACATGACATGATTCGGGGTCGAAATTGTCCCCGGGACCGAAGAGGTTGGTCGGGACGATGGTGATGAACGGGCTGCCGTACTGGCGCCGGTATGCCTGGGCCATCTTCACCCCGGCGATCTTCGCGACGGCGTACCACTCGTTGGTCGGTTCGGGCGGGCCCGCCAGCAACGCGTCCTCGGCGACCGGCTGGGAGGCGGCCCGCGGGTACATGCAGGCGGAGCCGAAATACACCAGGCGGCCGACCCCGATGCTGTGGGCGGCGTGCATCACATTGGTCTGGATGGCGAGATTGTCGTACAGGAAATCGGCCGGCCGGCTGATGTTCGCCTGGATGCCGCCGACGCGGGCAGCCGCCAGGATGACGACATCCGGCTGCTCCTGCCGCATCCATCGCTCGACCGCGGCCTGGTCGCGCAGGTCGACCTGGGACCGGGCTGCCGCCAGCAGCTCGCACCCCTCGTCACGGAGGCGCCGCATCATCGCAGAACCGACAAGGCCTCCGTGGCCGCAGACCCAAATCCGCTTACCCGGGATGGAGAAGGATTCTGGACCGTGTCCGGACATCGGAGACGCGCCGAACTCAAACGCGACGGAAACGTTTCGGGAGAGCAATCATTCCTTTTCTCATTGGACTACCAATCTGCGCTGCGTCCGACTAGCCACATGAGGTAGCATAACCGGATGCCATCCTTAGTTCCATGCTCGTGTTGGGCCGGCGTTGGGAGGTTCTGTGTCATTTTTGCTCGCCATCCGATCTCGGAACCCAGGCGCCGCCCGGCCGCGGCCTTCCCAGGCGCCGTCCCGCCCCGGCAACCCCGGCCCTGACGGGAGGGCGGCCTGATGCAGGAGAATCAGCCGTTCGCCGACCTCGTCGAGCGTTGGGAGGCGGAAGAGGACGATGCGGCGCTCGCCAAGCACATCGAGACGGCCGGGATCGGCGAAATGCAGATCCTGCAGACGGTGCAGTGGCTCCTCGTCAACGGGAAACTCGCGTCCGGTCTGTTCCTGTCCCGGTACATGGTCCGCTGCGGAAAGGGGCAGGGGAACCTGATCGTCGGGTTCGCCCGGGCGCTGGACGGCATCATCAGGGCCGACCCCGGGGAAACCCGAGCCGGCCTGGACGTCGTCTCCTACATCATCGACCACGCGCCGGCTGACTTGAAGACGACGGTGTTCCGGAGCCTCTTCCTGCCCGCCATCCGCCTGCCGGTCCTCCTGGGAATCGCCCAAGCCGACAACCACTACATCCTGCGGTTGCTCGACCTGTTCAAGGCGGCGGACCCCCTGATGCGGGAGATCTTCGACTTCTCGGCCTCCGCGCCGCCCGTGGATACCGCCGGGATGCGGCAGCGGAGCCGGAGCCGGGGCCCGATCCTGGAATACGCGTCGCCGCCCCCCGGCAAGCCGCGCCGGCGGCGGTCCGTCGTGGTCGCCATGCCGCGCCTGTACATCCCGACGCACCCGAAATCCCGGCCGAACGACTCGGGCCCCGTGACATGTGCCGCGATGCAGGACTACGGCTGGGACGCGCACTGCCACGGCGTCGACTTCGCCCCTTCGGTCGAAGACTACGTCCGGGAGATGAAGGGTATCGCGGACCGCTGCGCGGAAGTCGGCGCCGACGTCCTGGTGTTCGACGACGTGGGGGCGCGCAACCCGGCTTCGCATCCCCTGAGGGACTCCTTCCTGCGGTATCTCCGCGGAAAGCTTCCCGCCATCAAGATCATAGCCGCCTACCTCGATCCCTGGGCCTTCGACGACGAAACGCTGATCTACGGGGCCCGGAGTTCGGACCTGGTCTGGGCGATGTCCCCGTCGGTGGGCATCTGGAGCCACGAGGCCTTCCGGAACAAGACCTTCTTCCTGCCCATCCCGCGTGGACCCGTCCCGCCCACGCCGCCGGTCTTCGCGCCGCTGCCTCGGGAAATGGTGTTCCCCGGCGGGATCTCCGAGGGAAGCTACCATCGGGCCTTCTGGCTGGCCGGGGCCGAGGCCCACGGCATTCCCATCCGGAAGGTCATGTCAACGCACCTGTCGGACGGCCTCGATGCGCTGGCAAGCTACCGGAGTTTCTGCGACCGCATGGGCGAGACGGGATGCGTCCTCAACCTGTCGATGCGGGTGGACCATTCCCTGCCGATGACGGCGCGCACCTTCGAGGCGACCCTGACCGGCGCCCTGCTGATCCAGGAGCGGTCGCCCGACGTGGACCTGTTCTTCACGGCGGGGGAGCACTACCTGGACTTCGCCACCTTCGCCGAACTGAAGTCGGCCGCGACGTTCCTGCGGGACAAGCCGGACGAGGCGGAGCAGATCCGCCGCAACGGGACCGAGTTCGCCCGGGCGCGCTACAGCTCGGACAAGGTCGTCGGCTGCCTGGACCACCTGCTGGACGCCGTCTGACGCGCCGGTCCTTCGGCGGTCAGGGGCCGACGAACGCGCTGTTGATCCGGTTGAACGCCAGGATCGCCTCGGCGGCGTCGGCGGGGAGGGGGCCCAGGGCCGCGGCGGCGGCGTTGGCGTCCGCCTCGGCCTCCGTCATGATCCCGGGGATCACTGTGGCCACGCCGGGGAAGGAAAGGCAGAACCGCAGGGCCGACTGGCTCCAGACATGACTGCCGGGCGGGCCGACCAGGTCCATCGCCGCGCGGGCGCAATCCGTCCATCGCCGCCGCTGGGCCGGCGACCACCGGCTGCGGTGGTCGGCGTCGGAGAAGACGGTCCCCCCGTCGACATGGCCGGACAGGAACCCGAAGCACAGGGGCGTGCGGGCGATCACGGGCACCAGCCCCGGGTCCCGCGGCGGCAGCAGCCCGGCTTCGACCGCCCGCGTGTCGAGCATGTTCAGGTTCACCTGGACGACGTCGGCGCGGACGAGCGCGGCAGCCGCGGCGTAATCCTCGGGCCGCTTCAGGGAGAGACCGAGCAGCCGGATCGTCCCCCTCTCGCGCAGGCGCTCCAGATGGTCGAGCGTATCCCGGTTCGCGGCGAGGTCCGCGGCGGTGGCGTTGTGGAACTGCAGCAGGTCGATCCGGTCCGTCCGCAGCCGGGCGAGGCTCTCCTCCACCGAGCGCCTGACCGAGGCGAGGGTGAAGTCCGCGCGGCCGTCGGCGAAGCTGCGGATTCCGATCTTCGTCGCCAGGAACACGCGCTCCCTGACGTCGTGCAGCGTCTCGCCGATCAGGGCCTCGCTGTGCCCGTCGCCATAGGCCGGCGAGGTGTCGAAGAACGTGATTCCCAGCTCGAAGGCCCGGCGCAACGCCCGGCGGGACACCGCGTCGTCCGTGCTTCCGTAGGAGGTCGCGCCGGCGGTAGCGCCGCCGATGCCCCACCCCCCGAAGCCGACCACTGAGATGCGGGGGCCGGAATGGCCGATGGTCCGGTACTGCACGGCGATACCTGCGGCCCGGGTGGTCAGTAGTGTCCGGAGAGCTGGCGGTCGGCGGTGCGTTCGCCGTACAGGTAGGCCCCCTTCTTGTTGCCGTACCAGACGACCTCCCGGCACCAAGCGCCGAAATCGTCATAGGACTGGCTGGACCTGTCGATGACGGTCTCCACCGCGGTCTGCCGCAGGACCGCCGGCTGGCCGCGCAGGATGGCCTTGTGCAGGGCGAGGATGTCGTAATCGGTCCTGACGGCCACGTCGCCGGTGACGAACGGCTGCTTGATCAGGGCACGGTTGAGGAGGATGGCATCGCGAACCGGCTCGCGGGGGAAGCTCGGCGCATGCGCGGCGAGCTGGGCGTTCAGCAGCCGGCCCGCCTCCTCATAGAACTGGTCCAGCTGGCCGTCCGCCGTCAACTTGATGAACATGTATTCGTCGGCCGGCCAGTAGATGCCCAGCCACTCCGCCGAATAGACGTACTCGGGCCCGCCCTCCTGGATGGACTTCGCCTCTGCGAGGAACTTGTCGCGGATGGATGCGATCAGCGGGAAGTCGGCGGCGCCGGCCTCCATGAACGATTCGATCAGGTGCCGGTAGCGGATGCCGGTCAGCGTGTGCGCGACCACGAACGGGATCTGGAACAGCTTGTCAAAGTGGAGGAAGGCCGCCATCCATGACAGTGCCCGGGTACGCCGCCACGCGTCGTGCGGCATCGACGCGGTCGCCACGACGAGCTGCTGCACCTCCGGGACGTCGTCGGGGTCTTCGTTCCGCTGCCCGTGGATGTTGATGATCTCGGACTCGACCGTCACCATGCCGAACCGAGCCTGGTAGTCGGGTGCGCCCATCTCCGCGTTCGGCAGGATCGACAGGTTGTTGAACTGGATGCGGTTGTGCTGGCCGCTCTCGATCAGGGTGTCCAGCCCGTCGACGAAGGAGTCGTATGTCTCGCCTGGCAGTCCCAGGATCAGGTCCGAGTAGGTTTCCACCCCGTCCTTCGTGAAGCGGCGCTGGAGTTCCAGGTATGTGTCCAGCGAGATGTTCTCGCGCTTGATGTTCTTCAGCGTTACCGGATCGATGCTTTGCATGGAAAGGGCAACGCCCTTGTTGAGCTTGGCATCGGAGAGGATCTTCTGCGTCTCGTAGGCGCGCTCCGTGGCGTTCTTCGTGTTCTGCACCGAGAGCGCCTTGGGATACCCGGTCCTCTTCTTGACCTCGGCAACGTACTGCGCCAGTTCGACGTCCCGCTTCAGTATTCCGAAATTGGCGTCGCAACAGAAGATGAACTCCATCCTGTTGGTCGCGAACCAGTCGACCTCGCGCTTCAGGCGCTCCATCTCGAACTGGTTCACCTTGGCCGCGGTCGCCGATCCCCAGTCGCAGAAGGTGCACTGGAACGGGCAGCCGCGGTTGGTTTCCCAGAGGCCGATCCAGGTCTCCTGGGGATTGGCTTCCATCAGCGGCGTGAAGATGCCGTCCAGGAACGGAGAGGGGACGAGGGAGAGTTCCCTGATGCGGGGACCGGGCGCCGTCCGCCGAAAGGTGCCGTCCGCGTCGATGTAGCTCACGCCGTGCAGGCGCTGCCAGTCGCGGTCGGGGAACTGCTCGAGCATGTCGAGGAAAACCTGCTCGCCCTCGTTGTGCACGGCGATGTCGATGAAGGGGTGGTCCCTCAGGAACTGCTCCGAATGATCGGGGACGTGCGGGCCGCCGAACACGATCAGCACGTCCTTCCGCTGCTGCTTGAGCCGCCGGGCGATCTCGAGGGAGATGCGCCCGTTCCAGACATAGGTGCTGAAACCGACCACGTCGGCTCCGGCCATCCTCTCCACCGCTTCATCTACGCGAATCCGCTTGTAGACCGGCAACAGGAACCGGAAGCGCCCGGGATCGGCGGCGTTGCGCTGCACGAACGCCTGAAGGATGCCGGCCGAATAGGGTAGGTAGCTCTGCCCGGAGAAGCTGTTGTTGATCTGAACCAAGCCGACCACGGTCTGCGGCTTCACGTCGGTCACCATCGTCCACACTCCAGGCCTGAAGTACCTTCTGGGCGGCGCCTTTTCGGGGAAGCCGCGGCGTCTGCGCCGCCCATGCCGGATGCATCGGGCATGCCAACGGACAGATTACCCCGGAACGCTTAATTTTGACGAATCCAAAGGAGGGGGCGGGTGTCGGCGGCGTCCAGTCCGCGGGCGCCGGGCGCGGCAATTTCTACACGACCCGGGCGCGCACCCGTTCCGGTTCCGGCGTGACAAGGCAGTCCCGCACCACTAGGCTGCAACGCAGGTGCGGGCCGTCGGGAAACGGGTAATCGGAACACGGAACGGCGGCGGCCCCGTCCGCCGGCATGGGGAGCGTCAATGTCAGACCTTGAGGATCTCCTGGCTCGCATCGAGCAGTGGGATGCCGAGGGCAATCGCCAAGCCATCGCCGACGCCTTCGCCACGCGCGGCCTGGATGAGATCGCCATCATCAACGTGCTTCAACTCCTGTTAGTCAACGAGAAGCTGACGGCGGCCTTCTCCGTCTACGAATACCTGGCAGAGCGCGGGCTGGGCGGGGCCAACTTCATCGTCGGCTTTGCGCAGGCGCTGAAGGGGCTCCTGACGGGCGACCTGCAGATGGCGCGGGACGGCCTCGTCATCGTCTCCTTCATCATCGACGGCCTGTCGGCCGACACGCGCGACTCCATCTTCCGGTCCTTTTTCCTGCCGGCGGTCCGGCATCCGGTGCTCCTGTGTCTTGTCCACAAGCGCGAAGAGATACTCCTGCGGCTGCTGGACCTGTTCAAGGCGGCCGACCCCCTCATGCGGACCACCTTCGACTTTGACCAGCCGCCCGTCGCGGTCGACATCGCGGCGATGCGGGCGCGCGGCATCGCCCGCCAGCGCCTGCTCCCGTACGAAGGACCGCCGGCCGGCACGCGCCGGTCGACGCGGCGCGTGGCGGTGGCGATGCCGCGGCTCTACATACCGACGGCGCCGGCATCGCGGCTGAACGACACCGGCCCGCTGATCTGCGATACGATGCGCCGGTACGGCTGGCAAGCCGACTTCCACGGCATGGAGTTCGCTCCGTCGGCGCAGGCGTACCTGGACGAATTCCTGCGAATCGTCGACTTCTGCGAGGCGATGCGCGCGGACATGCTCGTCTTCGACGACATCGGCGTGAAGGACCCGCTCAGCCATCCGCTGAGGTCGCACTTCCTCTCGCTCCTCCGGCAGCGGCTGCCCAGCCTGACGGTGGTCGGCGCCTATCTGGATTCCTGGGTGATCCCCGAGGAAATCCTGATCCATGCGGCGGAGACGGTGGACGTCGTCTGGGCCTACTCGCCGTCGCTTCCGGTCTTCGGGCACGAGGCGTTCCGGGGCAAGCTGTTCACGCCGCCCCTGCCGCGCGGTCCCTATGCCGACCCCGACCGCCCCGTCCCGCCGCTCCCGGCGCGGATGGTCTTTCCCGGCGGGATCTCCGAGGCCAGCTACCACCGGGCATTCTGGCTCGCCGCGGCGAACTGGTACGGGCTCGCCATGGACAAGGTCGTGTCCACCCACATGTCCGACGATCTCGACGTCGTCGACAGCTTCCGCGCGTACTGCAACCGCTTGGTCGACAGCGGCTGCGTCCTGAACCTGGCGATGCGTCCGGACCATTCGCTGCCGATCACCGGCCGGGCGTTCGAGGCGACGATGAACGGCGCGCTCCTGATCCAGGAGGCGGCTCCGGACGTGGACTATTACTTCATCGCCGGCGAGCACTACATCGAGTTCAAGACCTTCGCGGACCTGAGGGCCGTCGCCGACTTCATCGCGGGGAATCGGGAGGAGGCGGAGGCGGTCCGCCGGCGCGGCGCCGCGTTCGCCCGCGACCGCTACAGCGGCGAGAAGGTCGTCGGATACCTCGACGAGTTCCTGTACCGGATGGGACGGTAGCCGACCGCCCCTCCCGCGCCGCCTACTGCCTGGTGTTGAACTGCGGCAGGGGGGCCGACTGCACCGCCGCAAGGTACGCGTCGGCGGCGGTCCTCCCCTGCCGCCGGTCCAGCTCCCGCAGCAGGAGGTAGACGAGGTCGAGCGACCGGTAGCAGTCGTGCAGAATCGAACTCAGCGCCAGCAGCTGCCGGTCGGAGAGCCGGTCGAGCCGCGTGAAGTCCTTGACGAATACGGCATCCGCCCAGACCAGCTGCCCCAGGCCGCTGTAGACGTTGTTGTTGACGATGACGGGTTGGAAGGTCCGGCTCACCTGGGGGAAGAAGCGGTGGAAGACGAAACCCTGCTCCCGCAGGAAAAGCTCCACGTCGCTGAACAGCGGCTGGTCGACGTAGAGCGGCAGGAACTCGACCTCGGCCTGGACGATGACGGCGTCGCGCAGGCATCCGACCGCGTTCCGCAGCGCCATCAGTTCGGCACCCTGGATGTCCAGCTTCAGCATGTCCGCCCCCGCCGCCGCCGGGATGTCGTCGAGGCGGACCGTGTCCACCTCCCGGGTCCCGACCACCTCGCCCCACTGGGGGAAGCCGTGGAACAGGTTCAGGAACGGGGGATTGGGGCGCAGCAGCGAGGACATTTCCGGCATCGCGCAGAGATGCAGCGTATGCCGGCGGCCGTCGCCCACGGCATGGGGAAGGTAGGTTTCGTACGGTCCTTTCCTGGACTCAAGCGCGGCCAGCGCCTCGGGGTCCGGCTCGAATCCCAGGATGTCGGCATTGCCGCTGCGCAGCATCTGGAGGTATTGCGGTTCGTTGCCCTCGGGGCTGGCGCCGACATCCACGATCCGGACGCGCACGTCCGTCCCCGTCAGGGCGTTGAACGGCAACGGGGTCTGCTGGCTCATCGATGCGGCTCCCTCCGGGGCGAAGTCTGCCTGCCCGGCCCAGTGAAGACTGGTACCGGCTGTCAGGAGCCCTGGCAAGCGGATTGCCGCCCCGACCCGAACCGGTCCCGCGTTCGTTCCGCACCCGTATCGTCCCCGGCCTTTCCCCCAGGTCGCGCTCCGGAATGGTGCTCGCCGGCCTAGTTGGTGTAAAACTTCCGGGTTGGCATCGCCGGCAGCCTCGCCTCCGCCCCCGGGGGCAGGCGGGATTGAGCCGTCTCGGGAGCGCGCCTTGGAAGTGGAAAACGTTGGTATCTTGATCGCCGAGGCGAGCCGGATGGCGGCGTCGGGCAGGACGGACGAGGCGGCGGCCCTCTACGGTGACTGGCTTGAGCGGACTCCCGGGCACCCGCTGTGGCATGCCATCCAGTTCAACCGGGGTGTGCTCCTGGGCGGGATGAACGATCTTGCCGGGGCGGCGCACGCCTACGGCGAGGCCATCCGGGTCAATCCCGGATTCCTGCCTCCCTACGTCAACCTCGGCACGATCTATGAGCGCGTCGGCGCGTCAGACCATGCGCTCGCGCAGTGGTCGCACGTCATGAACGCGCTGGCTGCGCTGACCGGCGACGCGACCGGCCTCAAGGTCACGGCCATGAAGCAGGCCGGCCGCGTGCTGGAGACCCTTGCGCGGCTCAACCAGGCCGAGGACGTCCTCAGACAGATCATCGAGCTGCGGCCGACGCTCCGGGACGTCGTCCAGCATTGGATCAGCCTGCGGCAGCGCCAGGGCAAGTGGCCGGTGCTGGAACCGGTCGGCGACCTGAACCGGCGGGACCTGCTCGCGCGCATGGCGCCGCTGAGCCTCGCGGCCTACACCGACGACCCCATGCTGCATCTGGCGAACGCCTACCTGTACAGCCGGGAGGACGTCGGGCGGCCGGAGCGGTTCCGGACGACGGCCGACTTCGAGGCGCGCCGGCGCGACGACCGGCGGCGGCTCCGCATCGGCTATCTCTCCTCCGACCTCCGGGAGCACGCGATCGGCTTCCTCGCCGCCGACATGTTCCGCCTGCACGACCGGAGCAGAGTCGAGGTCTTCGGATATTATTGCGGCATCAAGGCGGACGACCCGGTCAAGCTCCGCATCAAGGACACCTTCGAGCATTGGAAGGACGTCAGGGACCTCGACGACGAGGCCCTGGACCGCCTGATATTCGAGGATGGCATCGACATCCTGGTGGATGTGAACGGCAACACCAAGGATGCCCGGACCAAGATGCTGTCGCGGCGGCCGGCCCCGATCATCGTGAACTGGCTGGGCTATCCCGGCACGATGGGCAGCCCCTACCACCACTACATCGTGGCCGACGACTTCATCATCCCGGAGGGGAGCGAGATTTATTATTCCGAGGCCGTGCGCCGGCTGCCCTGCTACCAGCCCAACGATCGGCACCGGGTGGTCGCCCCGTCCAAGAGCCGGGCGGACGTCGGGCTCCCCGAAGGCGCGATGGTCTACTGCAGCTTCAACGGCACCCAGAAGATCACCCCAGCGACCTTCGGCCGCTGGATGGAGATCCTGCGGCAGGTGCCGGACAGCGTCCTGTGGCTGTTGAAGGGGAGCGAGGAGGTGGACGTCCGCCTCCGGAGCCTCGCTGAGCAGGCCGGCGTCGCTCCGGACAGGCTCGTCTTCGCGCCGTTCTGCCCGAACCGCGACCACGTCGCCCGGTATCCCCTGGCCGACCTCTTCCTGGACAGCCTGCCCTACGGCGCGCACACGACCTCGTCCGACGCGCTCTGGATGGGGGTGCCGGTCCTGACGCTGCCCGGGCGGTCGTTCGCGTCGAGGGTCTGCGGAAGCTTGGTGCGGGCGGCGGGCTTGCCCGAGCTGATCTGCGGCTCGGCCGAGGAATACGTGCGGATGGCCGTGGAGCTGGGCCGCGACCGCGCCCGGCTCGCGGGGTACCGGCAGCGGCTCCTGGAGAACCGGGAGACGTCGGTCCTGTTCGACACCGCGCTGCTGGTCCGCAGCATGGAGGACCTGTACGCCGGGATGTGGGCGGACTTCGTCGCGGGCAAGCTGCCTGTCCCCGACCTCCGGAACCTGGATCTGTACAACGAGATCGGCTGCGGCCTGGACCACGACACGGTCGAGCTGACCTTCGTTCCCGATTACCATGGCCTCTATCGCAGCCAACTCGCCGCCCGGCACCGCTTCTCCCCCATCCCCCCCGACAGCCGCCTGTGGACAAACCCGTCCTGAACCGGAAGCCGCCGACCGTGCTCGAGACCGCTCCCCCGATCGCCCATCCGTCCGACGACACGACTTGGCTTCTGGGGAGGCTGTCCCGGGAGGATCGGGACGCCGCCCCCGCGGACGAAAGGGAGCGGGACCTCCTGGCACGGATGCGGCTGGAGGAGCTCCTGGGGCTGATCGAGCGGCTGCTGCCCGTCGGCGGGCGGGCGGCCGCCATCAATGCCTACCGGGCATGGATCGACGCCAACCCGCTTTCGCCCCAGCAGTTCGCCGCTTGGTTCAACCTTGGGGTCGAGTTCGCGAAGCTGGGCGACAACGGCAACGCCATCCGCAGCTACCAGAACGCGCTGCTGCTTAAGCCAGCGCTGTACCAGGCGGCCGTCAACCTGGGGACCGCGCTGGAGGCCGAAGGCAGGAACGAGGAGGCGCTGCGCGCTTGGCAGGAGGCGCTCCAGCCGGTGGAAGCGCGGATCGCCCTGCTGAACAATCGTGGGCGGCTGCTGGAGAACATGGGCCGGTTCGCCGAGGCTGAGAGGGAGCTTTACGCAAGCCTGCTGCTCCAGCCCGACCAGCCGGACGTCATCCACCACTGGAGCCATCTCCGCCAGAGGACCTGCCAGTGGCCCATCTTCGGACCGCCGGTGCCGGGGCTGACCGCCGACGAACTGATGCGCCGGCAGGGGCCCCTGGGATCGCTCGCCCTGTGCGACGATCCCGCCATCCAGGCGCAGATCGCGGAGGAGTGGCTGCGGCGCCGCGTCCCCGCGGCCCCGACCCGCCTGTCCCCTCCGGAGGGGTACGCGCACGACCGCATCCGGGTCGGCTACATGTCCTCCGACTTCTGCCGGCATGCGGTCAGCTTCCTGATCGTCGACCTGCTGGAACGCCATGACCGGAGCCGCTTCGAAATCTTCGGCTACTGCTCGAGCCGGGAGGATGGCAGCGACATCCGCCGGCGGGTGATCGAGGCCTTCGACCACCATGTCCCGGTGAAGCATCTTGGCGACGCGGACCTGGCCCACCGCATCCGCGCGGACGAGATCGACATACTGATCGACCTCAACGGCCTGACGCTGGGGGCCCGGCTGGAGACGCTGCGGTGGAAGCCGGCTCCGGTGCAGATGACCTATCTCGGCTTCATCGGCTCCGTCCCGCTGCCGGAACTCGACTACCTGCTGTGCGACGACTATGTCATCCCGCGCGGGTCCGCGCACCTGTATGCGCCGCAGCCGCTGTACCTGCCGGGCCTCTACCAGGCGAACGACAGCGCGCCCGTCGACCTGCCCGCCGTGTCGCGGGAGGAGGAGGGGCTGCCCGCGGACAAGTTCGTGTTCTGCTGTTTCTCCCACTATTACAAGATCACCGAGGCGGTCTTCGGCGCCTGGATCGAGATTCTCGGGCGCGTGCCGGACTCGGTGCTCTGGCTGATCGAGGACGACGAGACGGGCAAGGCGAACCTCCTCCGGCGCGCCGCCGACGCGGGCATCGCCCCGGAACGGTTGATCTTCGCCAGCCGCGTCGCGCCGGAGCGCTACCTGGCCCGCTTCGCCCTGGCGGACCTGTTCCTCGACACCTGTCCCTACAATGCCGGGACCGTCGCGAGCGACGCGCTGCGTATGGGCCTCCCCATCGTCACCTTGTCCGGGCGCACCTACTCGTCCCGCATGGCCGGGAGCCTGCTCCACGCGATCGGCCTCTCCGAATGCGTGGCCCACGCCCTCGGGGACTATGTCGGGACGGCGGTTTCCCTCGGCACCGACCGCGCCCGTCATGCGCGGGTGAAGGGGGCCATCGCGGGCGACGCCTGGGCGCGCACCATCGGGAACAGCGCGGTATTCGTGCGGCAGGTCGAGAAGACCCTGGAGCGGGTCCGCATCCTCCCGCCCGGCGCACCCATGCGGGGAGCATCCAGGAATGAATGAGGCAGGCGGGGAGAAGGGACCGGCGGCCGGCGCGGCGGGGAGGGACCTTATCGTCCCGGTCATCCTCTCCGGAGGGACCGGGACCCGGCTCTGGCCGCTGTCCCGCACCCTCTATCCGAAGCAGTTCCACGCCTTCGCCGGCTCCCGCTCCCTCTTCCAGGAGACGGTCCTCCGGTTTGCGGGGGATGGATTCGCGCCGCCGGTTGTCGTCTGCAGCGAGGAGCACCGGTTCCTGGTCGCGGAACAGCTCAGGCTCGTGGACCGCGGCGCCATGGACATCCTGCTGGAGCCCGCCGCCCGGAACACGGCGCCGGCCGCGTGCGTCGCCGCGCTGCGCCTGCTCGACGGCGGGGGATCGCCACTGATGCTGGTGGTTCCCTCCGACCACGTGATCGAAGACCCCGGAGCCCTGGCGGCCGCTGTCGCGCTGGCGGCGCCGGCGTCGGCGGCCGGGCGCGTGGTGATGTTCGGCGTCAGGCCGCATGCCGCGGAAACCGGGTACGGCTACATCCGGGCAGGCGTTCCCCTGGCCGCCGATGCCGGCATCCTCGGCGTCGAGCGGTTCGTGGAGAAGCCCGAGCGGTCGATGGCGGAAGCCTACCTGTCGGAGGCGGCCTATCTCTGGAACAGCGGGATGTTCCTGGTTCCGGCAGCCGCCTACGTGGCGGAACTCGAGCGGTTCTGCCCGGCCATGGTGGAGGCGTGCCGGCGGGCGCTGGCCAGGGCCGAACGTGACCTGACCTTCGTCCGCCTGGGCGCCGCCTTCGGCGAATCGCCCGCGGGTTCCATCGATCACACCTTGATGGAAAGGACGGATCGGGCCGCCGTCGTCCCCGTCGAGATGGGATGGAGCGATGTCGGCGCCTGGTCAACCCTCTGGGACCTGGGATCGAAGGACGACGACGGGAACGTGCTCCAGGGCGACGCCGTCGTACACAAGGCCCGCAACGTCTATGTGAGGGCGGAAGATCACCTCGTCGCCGTCGCCGGGGTGAGCGACGTCATTGTCGTCGAGACCGACGACACGATCCTCGTGAGCGGCCGCGACAACGCCGACGACGTGCAGGAAGTCGTCAAGCGGCTGAAGGCCGCCGGCCGGCAGGAGCATGCGCTGCACCGGACGGTGCACCGGCCCTGGGGGGCGTACCGCGGTGTGGACAGCGGGAACCGCTACCAGGTCAAGCGGATCGTCGTCGCTCCCGGCCAGCGGCTGTCCCTGCAGATGCACCACCATCGCGCGGAGCACTGGATCGTCGTGGAGGGGACCGCCCTGGTCACCCGCGGCGATGAACGCACCCTGTTGTTCGAGGACCAGTCCATCTACATCCCGATGGGCACCGTCCACAGGCTGGAGAACCCCGGCAAGGTCCCGCTGCACCTGATCGAGGTGCAGTCGGGCAGCTACCTGGGCGAGGACGACATCGTCAGGATCGAGGACAGCTACGGCCGGGTTGCGCCTCCGGACGCCGAGGGACCCTAACGCCGGAGCGGCCATCAGCAGTAGGACTTCTCCTCGACGATGGTGCTGCCGAGGAGGTCGTTGATCCGCCGCTTGACCACCGCCCGCCGGTCGTTGGTCACGTAGACCGCGCGGGCGAGTTCGATGAAGCGCGGGCCGAAGTCGCCGGCGCGGTCGCAGAGGCGGATGTCGTCCTCGATCACCCACAGGCTTTCGTTGATCGACTTCAGCTCGGCCCGAAGCTCGGCGAGGGCGTCCGACGGCGGGATGTGCTCCGAGGCCGTGCGCGAGAGGACCTCGTATTCGTGGCGGATGTTGGCGAGCTTCTCAGGGGCGTCGACCCGCTCGAGTTTCACTTCCAGGATGGTGAGCTTGTCGATCAGCTCGCCAGCGCCGACTTCGACCAGGATCGTCATGGGTGCTCCGGATTCAATGGGTTGCGGCCTTCCATCCGGTCAGTCCGACCAATGGTCCGTCGGCGATTGGATTTCCCGCAGGCCGACGACCACGCAGTCCTTCTCCGCCGGCACGCACAGCATGTTGATGGAGATCACGCGCTCGAAAAGGTTGGTGGCGTTGCCGAGGTGGTTGGCGGGATTGTACAGGAACGGAAGGTGCCACCACAGCCGGTAGCCAAGCCGCTGGATCGTGCCGATCAGTTCGGGCGAGCGGTCCCTGCGGTCGTTCTCGACATAGATGAGGGGGCGGCAGCGGGAAATTGTGCCGGAAGCGCCCAGCAGGATTTCCAACTCCATTCCCTCGACGTCCGCCTTTAACAGGCGCAGACGGTCCAGGCCCAGGTCGTCGACCGTCGTGACCGGGACGGAATCGCCGTCCCCCGATCGTCCCATGGCCACGCCGCCGAAATTGAGGGGCCCGGCATAGTCGACGGCGGGGACGACCAGGGTCCCCGGCGCGGCTCCGACGGCGGCGTGGTGCAGGATGACATTGCCGGGTGCGTTGCGCCCGACATTGTCCGCCATCAGTTCGTAGAGCACGCGCTGAGGTTCGAAGGCGTGAACCGTGCCGTCCGGCCCGACCGCCTTGGCGAGGGCAGAGGTGTGGGCGCCGATGTTCGAGCCGGCCTCGACGACGACGTCGCCCGGACGCAGGACGGCGCGGCAGAGTTCCATCTCGCCTTCCGACCACTCGCCGTAGGCGGCGAGGCAGCGGCCGATGACCGTGTCGCTGGCGAGAAAGCGGATCCGGCCATAGCGCCCCTCCACTTCCAATACCTGCGGCGCCGTCTGCGCGGCGGGTGGGACGGCGGCCGGTGGAAGGGACGCGGCCAGTGCGCCGGAGCCGGGGGAAGACACGCCCCGTGGTTCCGGCGCCGCCACGGTCCCCCACGGCGGCAGCAGGCAGCCGCGGTCGCCGCCCGCGGCCAGCGCCAGTTCCGCTGCCATCCGGGCGAAGACGGGGGTCCAGTCGCCATCCTGCTGCTGCCGGAACAGGCGCATCGTCGGGTACCAGGGTGAATCCGCACGGTCGAGCATCCAGCGCCAGTCCGGCACCTGCTTCAGCGCGACCCAGGTCGGCCGGCCGAGGGCTCCGGCAAGGTGGGCGATCGACGTATCGGACGTCACCACCAGGTCCAGGTTCGCCATGACGGCGGCAGTGTCAAGGAACGCCCCCCCTCCCGTATCGAAGTCCGGGCCCAGCGTATGGACTTTGTCTTTCCAGGGAAGGGCGTCCAGCTGGTCGAGGCCGTGCGTCTTCTGCAGGCTGACGAGTTGCACCCCCGGGATGTGGCTCAACGGCTCCAGTGCGGCCAGGGGAAACGACCGGCCGTGGTCGATCAGGGTGCCGGGCTTGCCCTGCCAGGCGATCCCGACCCTGAACGGCGCGCCCGGCAGCGCATCGCGCCAGGACGCCACCCGGTCGGGCTCCGCCGACAGATAGGGAACCGGGGCCGGGACGTTGCCGAGCCGCGTCCCCAGCACCCTCGGCAGGCTCATCAGGGCGCACTGCACGTCGACGGGGGGCAGCGGGTCGCCGTAAGCGACCAGGCGGACGCCGGGCAGCGAGGAGAAGAGGGCCATCAGCATCGATGGCACCTCCAGGACGACCTCCCGCGCCAGCGGCCTCACGACCAGGGCATAGCGCACGAACTGGATGGCGTCGCCGAGGGCCTGTTCATGGTGGAGCAGGATCACCTTGTCGGAGATGTCCTCGCCCTGCCATTGCGGCCGTCCAAAGTCCCGGAGCGGCACCGGCAGGCCCGGCTTGCGCCAACGCCATTCGTATTCGTGCCAGCCGCTTTCGAAATCGCCCTTCAGCAGCAGAATGGCGGAAAGGTTGCAGTGGCCGTCGACGAAGCCGGGGTCGATGTCGAGCGATCGCCGCACCGCCGCCGCCGCTTCATCGAGCCGACCCGTCAGCATCAGGATCTGGCCGAGGTTGCTGTGCGCCTCGGGAAGGTCGGGCTTCACCTCTATCGTCCGGCGGAAGCTCGCCTCCGCCTCTGCGAACCGGCCGCATTCGACGAGGGCATTGCCCAGGTTCAGGTGGGTGTCCGGCAGCGACGGGCGTTGCTGGATCGCGGTGCGGAAGACGGCGATCGCCTCGTCGGAGCGCCCTTGCCGGCGGAGCACGTTGCCGAGATTGGTCAGGGCTTCCGGGAAGACGGGGCGGACCCGCAGGCTGGCATGATATGCCTCCGCCGCCTCTTCCAGCCTGCCCCGCGCGGCCAAAATGTTGCCAAGGTTGAACGGAGCCTCCGCCAGTTCCGGGCGGAGCCGCATGGCGGCGAGGTATGCCTCCGCCGCTTCGTCCGTGCGGCCCAGCTGCTGGAGCGCCGTCCCACGGTTCGAGTGGGCTTCGGCCGACCTGGGGTTCAGGGCGATGGCGTCGCGGTAGGATTTCTCCGCCTCCTCGACGCGGCCGAGCTCCAGCAAGGCATTGCCCAGGTTGCTGCAGTAGTCGTCCTTCCTGTCGATCGCGATGGCCCGCGAGATCGCCGCCACCGCGTCCTCGTACTTGCCCTGTTGGAGGCAGGCGACGCCCAGCAGGTGCTGGGCCTCCGCGTGGCGCGGAGACAGCGCGACGGACTTGCGGTAGGCCTCCTCCGCGTCTGCCAGCCGGCCGGCGCGGTGATGGTCCATCGCCTGCGCCAGGTGCCTGTCTGCCTTCGGCAGTACCCTATTGCCCTGCATGCGTCCGTTTCCCAAGCCTTGGCCAGTTTGCCCCCTGCCGGAAGGGCCGCCGTCACACGGTGACGAGGGGGCCGATACCGGGATTGTGTCCGCTGCGGAGGCCGCAGAAGAAGAACCGTGCCGGTTCGTAGTGCTCGGCCGCCGTCGCCGGTTCATGGAAGCGGTCGCCGCACAGGTCCTCGCGGACGAAGAAGGCGTTGACGCCGGAGAAGCTGCAGCCGACCAGCCGGTAGCCCTTCTCCCGGCCGAGCACCGTCAGCGCCTCGAGGCTGGCGCCGAAATAGTTCGTCCCGTCCCACATCCTCTCGGCCCCGTATTCGGCGACGACCGAGAGCGGCGGACGCCAAGTGGGATTGTACTCGATGCAGACGGCGCGGGGACGGATGCTCCTGATGGCATCCCACACCCAGTAATCGTTGCGATCGATGTCGATGCTGAGGAAATCAACGTCCTGGCCGCCGACGCCGGAGACGATCAGGGAGTCGATGTTCTCGGACGTGATGAAGGCCTGCTGGATGACCAGTTGGCCGCGCCCGATCCAGTCGGCGTGCGAAGCAGCCATGGTCTGGACATTCGCCTCGCCGCCGTCGATCCAGAGGCCCCTCCACCCCTCCAGGAGGAGCTTCAGGGTGTTGCACTCGACGCCGCGCTCGACCCCGAACTCGACGAATATCTTTGAGGATGTGCCGATCCGCCGGAATATTTCCTCGATGATGCCGTCCTCGTCGGCTTGCGAGTACATCTTGAAGCCATGACGCAGCAGGCGCTTCGGTTCCCGGTTGCGGGGTTTTTCCATTTCCTGCGACCAGAACTGATGCAGGGCCAGTTGCTGCGACGAGGAATTCTGGTTATGGCTTAGAAGCAGGAGGTTCCGGAGTTGAGTGAGAATTTCCACATCCGTCTCACTCATCTTGGCAACTCTCCATGCTGATCATCTGCAAACCCTGCTACAACTGGATAGCCGGGGTGGCGCCTGCCGCGCAAGGGAGATCGTTCCGGCCCCGCGGCTTAACCAAACCGGTCACAGTTCGCGTCCGGATGGAACCGACGATGCGCGTGCGGAGGGTGCGGGGAAGGGTTCCGCGGCGACGTACGTCCATCCACGGTGGCCCGGATCAGAACTTGCCGCTGAACACCGTGCCCATCAGCTTGGCCGTGGCCGGGGTGCCGATGGGGGGCAGGCTGCTGACGAAGGCGGAGGCCGAGGTCAGCATGCCCTGCAGGTTCAGCTGGGCGGAGGATTGCTGGGGAACGCCGTCGCCGGGCCGCGGCTCGCGCGCAACCGTGTCGTAGTCCTTGGTGAACTTGCCGGCGGAGATCTGGATCGCATAGTTCTGCGTCTCCTTCTTCTCCGTGTTCCCGGTGCGGGTCACCTTGACCAGGTATTCCCCGGCCGGGAGCTTCAGCTCTCCCTGCTGGGCCTTCTCATAGTCCTTGTAGCGGCTGGACTTCGGGTCGCTGTCGGCCAGCACGGCACCGTGCTTGCTCACCAGCTGGACGCGCAGTTCCTTGTCGCCCAGCATGCCCAGCGTCACGTTGGACGGCAGCTGGTTGCGGAACTTGTAGTGGTCGACGCTGTCGGATTTCTTCAGCGAGCTGAAGACGTTCAGGCGGGTCTGGTCGCGGATCAGCACGCCCACGTCGGTGGCACCGCCGGTCGTCGCGAAGGGGGACTTGCGGACTTCCTTCTGGAAGGCCTGCACCTCCTCCTTCGGCGCCTGGTTCGCCTTGGCCTGCTCGGCGAGCTTCTTCTGCTCCTCCTCGAGCTGCTTGGCGATGTTCGCCAGCCCGACGGTTGCAGAGACGCCACTGGATCCGACCGCTTCGACCACGGCTCAGAGTCCCCCTGTCTTGTGGACCTGGGAGCAGGGTAGCGCGGGAATGGATAAAATGCAATCTATCGGACGCGGCCCCGGTCTCTCCCTGGGTTCGCGCCGTGCCCTGCTCATACCGACAGGCTTATCTTGCTGAGGTCCGGCCGCGTCTCGGGGGCCTGGGGCGCCTGGGCGGGCGGCTTCGGCGCGGCCGCGGCGGCCGGGGCCTGCTGGGGCGTCTGGACCTGCTGGGTCGCCGGGGCCTGCTGGGTCGCCGGGGCGGCGCCGGCGGGGCGCTGCGACAGGCCGGCGGCCACGTTCCGGTTGATCTCGATCAGCCGGTCGAGCTTGGTCACGTCGAGGTCGATCAGCCGGTCGAAGGTCTGCCGGTCCACGATGATGGACAGGGCCAGGATGTTGTCGCGCACGTCGCGCGGCAGCGGGCACTCCGGATCGACCATGGAGGTCTGGAAGATGGTCCAGAGGCGCTGGTTCAGCGACAGGGCCGCCCGCAGCATCTCGGGCTCCTCGGGCTTCTGCGCAGCATGGATGAGCCGCCGGGCCGCCTCGGTCAGGCCCCAGGCCTCCACGTCGCGCGGATCATCGGACTGAGGGCGATTGGTATATCCCGCCGCAGGCTTCATGCGTGACACTCGTGACCGTCGACCGGGTTAATCCGACCCATGGGGTTATCCCACAATCCGCTACGCCGGACAAGGAACTTGCCCTAGATTGCCTCCCGGAAGCGGCGCCCGCCGCCGCCTCCGGCCCATTGCACGCGCGGGATGGTGAAGGTTCGATGAATCGCAAGGAGCGGCGGGCCGCGATGGCGAAGGGGCCCGCCAAGGGCGCCGGCGCCGCGCCGTCGGCGCACGCCGCGGCGCTGGCCGAGGCGGTGTCCCTGCACCAGGCCGGGCGCATCGCGGAGGCCGCGGACCGCTACCGGCGGGTACTGGAGGCCGAGCCCGGCAACGCCGACGCGCTGCACCTGCTGGGGGTCGCCACGCTGCAGGCCGGTGACGCGCCCGCCGCCGTCGCCCTCATCGCGCGCGCCGCGGCCGCCCGGCCCGGGGCCGCGGACATCCAGGACAATTTCGGCTCCGCCCTGCGCGCGGCCGGCCGCGCCCCGGAGGCGGTGGCGGCGCACCGGCGCGCGGTGGCGCTGGACCCCGGGCTGCACAAGGCGCACCACAACCTGGGCAACGCGCTGGCCGACACCGGCGCGCACCGCCTGGCCGCCGCCAGCTACCGCCAGGCGCTGGCGCTGCGGCCGGACTACGCCGCGGCCCGCTTCAACCTCGCCAACAGCCTTCGGGCCCTGGGGGAGGCGGAGGAGGCCGCGGCCGAGTACCGCCGCGTTCTCGCCGACCGGCCCGACTTCGCGGAAGCCTGGAACAACCTCGGTACCGCGCTGGCCGAACTGGGCCGGCAGGAGGAGGCGGTCGAGGCCAGCCTGCGCTCCCTGGCGCTGCGGCCCGACCATGCGGAAACCCTGGCCAACCTGGGCAACCTGCTGCGCGGGCAGGGCCGGCTGGAACAGTCGGAGACCTGCCTGCGCCGCGCCGTCGCGGTCGATCCCGGCTTCGCCGACGGGCACGTGGCGCTGGGCGTGACGCTGCAGGCCCGCGACAAGGTGATGGAGGCGGTCGCCTGCTACCGCGCGGGCCTGGCGATCGAACCGGACAATGTCCGCGGCCTGATCGACCTGGGCGCCGCGCTGGAACTGCTGGGCGACCTCACGGGCGCCCTGGTGCCGCTGGGCCGCGCGCTCGAGCTCGATCCCATGAACGCCGAGGCGCACGGCAACATGGGGCTCTGCCTGATGGACCTCGGCGACCGGGACGGCGCGGTGCGGCACCTGGAACGGGCCATGGCCCTGAACCCCGACCTGCCGCAGCCGCGCCTGACCCGGGGCATGCTGCGGCTGTGCCAGGGCGACTTCGGGGGCTGGCCGGACTATGGCTGGCGCTTCGCCGCCGGGGAGGCGCTGCCCGACCGCCAGTTCACGATCCCGCGCTGGCAGGGCGAGCCCGCGGCGGACGCCCGCCTGCTGATCTGGCGCGAGCAGGGGCTGGGCGACGAGCTGATGTTCGCCACCTGCTACCGGGAGGCCGCGGGCAGGGTCGGGCAGGCCGTCATCGAATGCGACCCCCGGCTGGTCCGGCTGTTCGCCCGCTCCTTCCCCGAGGCCGAGGTCCGGGCGGAGCGCGCCGGCCCGGCCGGCGCGGCGGAGACGCCGGACGCGGACATGGAGGTGCCCGCCGGTACGCTGTGCCGCTGGCTGCGCCGCTCCTACGCCCGCTTCGGCGGCGCGCCGTACCTGCGCCCGGACCCCGACGAGGCCGCCGGATGGGCCGGCCGCCTGCGGGCCCTCGGGCCCGGGCTGGCGGTCGGCGTCTGCTGGCGCTCGCGCCTGGTGACGGCACGCCGCCGCGCCGCCTATGCCGCCCTCCGGGACTGGCTGCCGCTGCTGCGCCTGCCCGGCATCCGCTTCGTGAACCTCCAGTACGACGCGACGGAGGAGGAGCTGGCCGGCATCGAGGCGGAGTTCGGCATTTCCCTGGCGCGCTGGCCCGGCCTCGACCTTGCCGACGACCTGGACGGGGTGGCGGCCCTGATGTCCGGGCTGGACCTCGTGGTGACGGCCCCGACCGCGGTGGGCGAGATGGCGGGGGCGCTTGGCGTGCCGGTCTGGCGCATCGCCATGCCGACCGACTGGTCCATGCTGGGGACCGGGGTGCGGCCCTGGTTCGCCAGCATGCGCGTGCTGCGGCCGCTGCCGGGGGGCACGCTGGCCGATGCCCTGGCCGGCGCCGCGGCGCGGCTGGCCGCCCTGGCGCGCCCGTGACGGCCCGGGCTTCGGAGGAACCGGCGGCATGTGCGGCATAGCGGGCCTGTGGGAGTTCGGCGGCGCCCGGGCGGAGGCGCTGGAGCGCACCGGCTGGTCGATGCTCGACCGGCTGGCGCACCGGGGCCCCGACGACCGGGGCCTGTGGACCGACGTTGCCGTGGGCGTGGCGCTGGGCAACCGGCGGCTCGCCATCGTCGACCTCTCCCCGGGCGGGCACCAGCCCATGGCCTCGGCCGACGGGCGGGTGGTCG
>DASPKT010000389.1:0-7813 GCA_035627915.1 Azospirillaceae bacterium | reverse complement strand
CTGCTGGCCTTCAGCCCGGACGGGTCGCCGGCGGTCTGGCGCTTCGACGGGCCGGACGGGACGACCGAGGTGCGGGTGGAGTCGCGCTTCACCGCCAACAACAGCCTGGCGCTGCGCACCGCCCTGCTAGACGGGACGGGGGTGACCGTCTCCCCCCTGTTCGTCTATGGCGATGACATCAGGGCCGGGCGGCTGCGCACGGCGCTGGACGGCTTCGAGGCGGAGGCGCAGACCCTCTACGCCATCCACCCGGCCGGGCGGCTGGTGCCGCCCAAAGTCCGCGCCTTCGTCGACTTCCTGGTGGAGCGGCTGGCACCGGCGCCGTGGGAGGCGGGGTCAGTCGCCGGCGAAGAGGGAAAGCTGCTCCCCGGCCAGGTCGGGGAAGCGCGCGGGCGGGGCTGAGGCGCTGCCGCGCAGCTCCAGCCCGGCGGCCTCGGGCATCAGCAGGCGCACGAAGGCCAGCAGGTCGTCCGTCGTGGCGAAGCGCTTGCCGTGCAGCACCTCCAGCCGGGCCATGCCGCCGAACGGCTTCGCCCGGACCTGCCGGCCCAGCCGCACCGCGCAGACGAGCTGCCCGTCGGCATAGAGGGCGGCCAGGGGGGCTTGCTTGGTCTTGCGGTCGGTCATGGACTTGGTTCCGGTGGCGCTCCCGCGCTCTATGGTGCCGCCGGAGGTCCTGTTCAAGCGCCAAGAAGGGGCCGGCGGCGCGGCGGCGTGCTAGTCTGCCCCGCATGCACGACCCTATCCGTTGCCGAGCCGGAACAAGCCTGGGGCGCCGCGCAGTTCTGCGGGGTGCTGCGGCGCTGGCGATGGCCGGACCGACGTTCCCCGCCATTGCCCGGCCGGCCTCCCTCCTCGATGCCTGGGCGCCGGCCGGGCGGGTGCCGCATGCCGTGCTGGCGCTCGCGCGCCCAGGCCGGCCGCTGCTGGTGGAGAGCCGGGGCGCCTACGGGCCCGGCACGCCCGTCCTGGTCGCCAGCCTGTCCAAGGCGGTGACGGGCGCGGCCGTGCTGGCCTTGGTGGAGGACGGCAGGCTGTCGCCCGGCGACCGGCTCGGCACGGTGCTGGCGGGGACGTTCCGCCGGCTGGGCCGGCCCCGCGACCCGCGCTGGCTGGAGATCACCGTCGCCGACCTCGCCCGCCACGCCTCCGGGCTGCCCGGCGGCGGGCCGGACGACCCGGTCAGCCCCTCGGCCCTCGCCCCCTTGCGGACCCGCAAGGGCGCCGGCATCGACGACGCGCTGCGCCCGGCGCTGGCCGTCCCCGTCGGGGAGGCAGGCGCCTTCGCCTATTCCAACCTGGGCTATCTGGTCCTGGGGCACGTGGTGGAGGCCGCGTCGGGCAAGCCCTATGCCGCCTTCGCGGCGGAGCGGCTGCTGGGCCCGCTCGGCATCCGCGGGGCCCTGGTGGACGCGGAGTGGGCGGTGACCGCGCCCTTCGGCGGCTGGCGCTTCGCCGCCGCGGACTATCTGCGCTTCCTGGAGGTCTTCCGGCCGTCCGGCGGCATCCTGTCGGCGGCCACGCTCGCCCTGGCGGAGGCGGAGCCGCGCTACGGCTACGGCCGCTTCCGCGATGCCGGCCGCGGCGCCTGGCACCATACCGGCAGCTGGGGCCCCCGCGCCGCGTTCGAGCAGCGCGGGGACACGTCCTGGTTCCTGGCCTTCGCCGCCGACGGCCTGCCCGCGGCGGAACGCAACCGGCTGCGCGGCACGCTGATGGAGCGGCTGCGCGCGGAGGCGGATGCTTAGGCCGGCCGCTCCAGCACCATGGCGATGCCCTGGCCGCCGCCGATGCACATGGTGGTCAGGCCGTAGCGGCCGCCGGACCGGGCCAGCTCGTACAGGGCCTTGACCGTGATGATGGCGCCGCTGGCCCCGACCGGGTGGCCCAGCGCGATGGCGCCGCCGTTGGGGTTGGTGCGGTCGGCCGGCAGGCCCAGCGTCCGCGACACGGCGCAGGCCTGGGCGGCGAAGGCCTCGTTGCTCTCGATCACGTCGAGGTCGGCGACCTTCAGCCCCGCCCGCTCCAGCGCCACGGGCACGGCCTCCACCGGCCCCAGGCCCATGACCTCGGGCCCGACGCCGGCATGGCCCCAGGAGACGATGCGCGCCAGCACCGGCAGGCCGCGGCGTTTGGCCTCCTCCGCGCTCATCAGCACCACCGCGGCGGCGCCGTCGTTGAGGCCGGAGGCGTTGCCGGCGGTCACCGAGCCGTCCTTGCGGAAGGCCGGGCGCAGCTTCGCCATGTCCTCGACCGAGGCGTCGTGGCGGACGTGCTCGTCGGTGTCGAACAGGGCGACGCCCTTGCGGGTCTGCACCTCGACCGGGACGATCTGGTCCTTGAAGCGGCCCTCGCGGATGGCGGCGGAGGCGCGGCGGTGGCTCTCCACCGCGAATTCGTCCTGGGCGGCGCGGTCGATGCCGCACTGCGCCGCCACGTTCTCCGCCGTGATGCCCATGTGGCCGTTGCCGAACGGGTCGGTCAGCACGGTCAGCATGGCGTCCAGCATGCCGACCTCGCCCATCTTGGCGCCCCAACGGGCGGCGGGCACGACGTAGGGGGAGCGGCTCATGCTCTCCGCCCCGCCGGCGACGGCGACGCGGCACTCGCCCAGTCGGATCATCTGGGCGGCCGACACGATGGCCTGGATGCCGGAGCCGCAGAGGCGGTTCAGCGTCAGCGCCGGCACCGCGGCCGGGATGCCCGCCTTCATGGCGGCGACGCGGGCGAGATAGGCGTCGTGCGGGTGGCTCTGGATCACCTGGCCCATGACGACGTGGCCGACGTCGGCCGGTGCGGTGTCGGCGCGCCGCAGCGCCTCCTTGACGACCAGCGCGCCGAGGTCGGCCGGCGCCACGTCCTTCAGCCCGCCGCCGAAGCTGCCGACCGCCGTGCGCACGGCGCCCACGATCACCACGTCCGCAAGTCCGCTCATGATCCCCTCCCCCGGGTTCCTGGTGGTTCCTGTCCGGCGCGCACTGTGCCCCGGCGGGGCGGCGGCCGTCCAGTGGGGCGGATTGTCCGGGGGCGGCGCGGGTCAGGGCGCGCGGTCGAGGTCCAGCCGTTCCACCCGGCGGGCGAGGTCGCGCAGCGCCATCGCGTCCTCCAGCCTGCCGTCGCGCGACAGGCACTGGCGGTAGAGCTTCAGCAGGTGCAGCACGGCGCGGGCGTCGGTGACGCCGGGGACGGGCGTGCCGTCCCTGCGCAGGACGGTGATGCCGAGCGCGCCCATCGCCTCGGCCACCAGGGTCACCGCGTCGCGCAGGTCGGCGTCCTCGCCGTCGCCGGCGTTCAGCACCGGCTCCAGCAGGTCGGGAATACCGATGCGGCCGCCCTGGCCCACGCGCGCGTCCCTCTCCAAGTCATTCTCCTCCCGAACCGTCCGGAAGGCTCATCTAGATGAACGCGCGGCGGCATGGAACGGGTGCGGCGACGGGCCACCGCATGGTCACAGGAACCCCTCCACCGCCGCCGCGAAAGCGTCGGGCCGCTCGGCATGCACCCAATGCCCGGCGTCCGGCACCATCTCCACCCGCGCCCGGGGGAAATGCCGCGTCACCGCCGGCAGGTGCTCCGCCGCCAGGTAGTCCGACCTGGCGCCGCCGACGAACAGCGCCGGGCCGTCGTAGCGGGCGCCGCCGAAGTCCGGGAAGCCCACCAGGCCGGGCATCGCGGCGCCGATGGCGTCCAGGTTGATGCGCCAGCGGAAGCGGCCCTCCTCCAGCGCCAGGTTCTGGGTCAGGAAGGCGCGCAGCGACGGGTCGGGCACGGCGCCTGCCAGCTGCGCCTCCACCTCCGCCCGGCGGGAGACGCCGAGGTCGACCGCCTTCATCGCCGCCACGTAGGGCGCGTGGGTGTGGGTGTAGGCGACGGGGGCGATGTCGGCGACGACCAGCCGCTCCACCCGCTCCGGCCGGGTCAGCGCCAGCGCCATCGCCGCCTTGCCGCCCATGGAATGGCCCAGCACGGCGGCGCGCCCGATCCCCCGGTCGTCCAGGAAGCGCGCGAGGTCGGCGGCCATGTCGGGATAGCCCATCGCGTCCGACCAGGGCGAGCCGCCGTGGTTGCGCAGATCAAGGGCCCAGACCTTGCGCCCGGCGGCGAAGCGGCGCGCCAGCTGCTGCCAGTTGCGGGCCGAGCCGAACAGCCCGTGCAGCACCAAGAGCGGCGGCCGGCCGGTGTCCTCTCCGGCGTCCAGGAAGGTCAGGGGCAGGCTCTCGGTCATGGGCGCACGGGATCGGAAACGGGATGGTCTCCGATCCTAGCAGACGGTGCGCGCGAAAGCACAAGCGCACGCGGGAGCAGAGGGCGCGCGCCGGTGTTGCATCCGAAAGGGCTGATGTTCCGCGAACAGGAAGGATACCGGATGCTCCGCATCGCCACCAACTGGTCGACGCGCCTGGTCGACCGCTACCTCCCCGATCCCTTCGTGCTCGTGCTGCTGCTGACGCTGCTGGTCTTCGTCCTGGGCGTCGCGGCGGAAGGGCAGTCGCCGGTCGCCATGGTCAACTACTGGGGCGGCGGCTTCTGGAAGCTGCTGGAGTTCACCATGCAGATGGTGCTGGTGCTGGTGACCGGCTTCGTGCTGGCGAGCACGCCGGTGGTGCGCCGGCTGCTGGCGTCGCTGGCCGGGCTGGCCAAGTCGCCGGGCAGCGCCATCCTGCTGGTCTCGGTCGTCTCCCTGGTGGCGAACTGGATCAACTGGGGCTTCGGGCTGGTCATCGGCGCGCTGTTCGCCCGCCAGCTGGCCCGGCTGGTGCCGGAGGTGGACTACCGGCTGCTGATCGCCAGCGCCTATTCCGGCTTCGTGATCTGGCATGGCGGGCTGTCCGGCTCGGTCCCACTCGTCATCGCCACGCCGGGGCATTTCAACGAGAAGCTGATCGGCGTCATCCCGACGTCGGAGACGATCTTCGCGCCCTTCAACCTGGCCATCTGCGTCGCCCTGCTGATCCTGGTGCCGCTGGTCAACCGCATGATGATGGGCCACGGGGGGACGCCGGTGCACGTCGATCCCGCGAAGCTGACCGACCCGGAGCCGGACGCCGCCGGCACGGTGGAGCGGCCGGCCGACCGGCTGGAGCACAGCCGCGCGGTGTCCGTGGTCGTGGGCCTGCTGGGCCTCGCCTTCCTGGGGCTCTACCTGGCGGACAAGGGCTTCGCGCTGAACCTCAACATCGTGAACTTCGCCTTCCTGTTCCTCGGCATCCTGCTGCACGGGACGCCGCACCGGTTCCTGTTCAGCCTGAACGAGGCGGTGAAGGGCTCCGCCGGGATCGTCGTGCAGTTCCCCTTCTATGCCGGGATCATGGGCATGATGGTGGACTCCGGCCTCGCCCGCAGCTTCTCCGAATGGTTCGTGTCCTTCTCCAGCGCCGGCACGCTGCCGCTCTTCACCTTCTGGAGCGCCGGGCTGCTGAACGTCCTGATCCCGTCCGGCGGCGGCCAGTGGGCGGTGCAGTCGCAGGTCATGCTGCCGGCGGCGCTGGAGTTGAACGCGGACCTGGCGAAGACGGCGATGGCGGTCGCCTGGGGCGACGCCTGGACCAACATGATCCAGCCCTTCTGGGCCCTGCCTGCGCTCGCCATCGCCGGGCTGAAGGCCCGCGACATCATGGGGTTCTGCCTGATCGTACTGGTCGTGAGCGGCGTGGTGATCTCGGCCGGGATGCTGCTCTAGCGGGTTGCCACGGCCACAGCGGCGCCCGCCATGACGGCGCCGGTGCCGAGGTTGAGGGCGCGCACGGCGCGGGCGCTGCGGAACAGGCTGCGGGCCCGCGCGGCGGCCAGGGCGTAGGCCGACAGGACAAGGAACAGCACCACGGTGATGGCCACCGCGATCTCCAGCGCGCCCGCCAGGGTCAGGCGCCGCAGGTCGACCACGGTCGGCAGCAGCGCCATGAAGAAGACGATGACCTTGGGGTTGCCCAGGGTGAGCGCCAGGCTGGACAGGAAGGCCTTCGCAGCCCCTTCCGGCGGCGGTTCGGCCCCCGGTTCCAGCCCGGCGGCCGGGGCCGTGACCAGCTTCCAGGCGATGTAGAGCAGGTAGGCGGCGCCGGCATAGCGGATGAGGGTGAACACCCCCTCCAGCTGCTGCGCCAGCACGGCCATGCCGGCGGCGGCGACGGTGAACCAGGCGAGGTCGCCGACGATGAAGCCGGCGATGTAGGGCCCCACCCCCGTCAGCCCCCGCGCCAGCACGCGGGCGACCAGCGCCGCGATGCCGGGCCCGGGCGAGGCGACGGCGAGCGCGTAGGCGGCGACGAAGACGAGCAGTCCGGCCAGGGTCATCGGGGGCGGCCTCGCGCTGGGGTAACCGCGGAAAAGCTTGGCCGAGGCCGCCGGCCGGCACCACTGCGCAAACCGACGGGCGGCCCCGCGCGGGCCTCAGGCGGCCGATCCGCCGAGGAGTGCCTCGGGCAGCGTCACCGTGGCCGTGGTCAGCCCGCTCCACCGGTCCGTCGCTACGGCGACGGTGCCGCCCAGCAGGCGCAGCGCCTCCCCCGCGACGGCGAGCCCGATCCCCTTCCCCGCCGCCTCCGGCGCCAGGCCCCGCCCGCAGTCGATCACCCGCAGGACCGCCGCCCCGCCCTCCCGCGACAGGCGGAGCGTCACCCGCCCCTCGGGTGCCGAATGGCGGAAGGCGTTGTGCAGCAGTTCCGACAGGGCCCGCGCCAACAGGTCCGGGTCCGTCCGCAGACGCACCCCCTCCAGCCCGACGCAGGCCACCGGCCGCTCCCCGCGCGGGTCGACGGCGGCAAGGGCCGTGGCGGCGAGCGCCGCCAGGGGGACGGGCTCGGCCGCCGGGACCACCTCGCGGGCCAGCAGGCGCGTGTAGAAGTGCAGGCGCGCGACGGAGGCCTCCAGGTCGCGCTCGCCGGCCCGCCGCTCGGCCCGGCGGCGGGCGGTGACGTCTTCCACCGTGCCCTCGTAGTAGAGGGGGCGGCCATGCTGGTCGCGCACCTCGCGGCAGGTCTCGGCGATCCAGATGGTGGAGCCGTCGCGCCGCCGGATTTCCGACTCGAAGCCGCAGATGACGCCGTTGCGGCGCATCAACTCCGCGAAGGCCCGGCGGCGGCCCGGGTCGACGTAGAGCTGGGCCGCGATGTCGGTGACCGCCGCCATCAGCTCGGAGCGCGAGCTGTAGCCGTAGATGCGCGCCAGCCCCAGGCTGACGCCGAGGTAGCGGCCGTCGAGCGAGGTGCGGAACAGGCCGATCTCGCCCGCGTCGGCGAGGTCGCCGGCGGCGGCCGGTTCCTGCGCGGGATCGGGCCGCCGGGCGCCGAGGCGCGCCAGCGGGCGCAGCATCCGCGGCAGCCCCAGGCCGATCCCGAGCGCCGCCCGCCACCGCCGGCCGGGAGCCTTCACCGGCATGCGGGCGCCCGCCGCCCGGATGGCGTGGAGCACCCCGCGGGCGGTTCCGGAAGGTCGGATCGGTATTCGGTCGGCCTGCGTGCCATGCTGTCCCCCTGCCCCGGAGGGGCCGTCGGGAGATCAGCAACTTCCATGCCGCGGGGGACGCGGCGGAAACGGCGGCCGGGCACCCGCCGGCGTGGCGGAAGCCTGCCCGCGGCGGTGCAACTGCACACGCCGCGGGCAGCACACGCTACTTGTCGGAGACCAGCAGCACGCCGCGGCCGTCGCGCACCACCTTGTAGCCCGGCGGCGGGGCGAGGTCGGCGACGGCCTCCTCCGCCCGGTCGAAGACCGAGGTCTCCTGCTGGCCCGGGGTGCGCTGGAAGTAGATGATCTGCTTCCAGCAGCGGGTGATGTCGGCGCCGAAGACCAGCACCAGGTCGTCGGGGCGCGCCAG
>DASPKT010000388.1:0-15574 GCA_035627915.1 Azospirillaceae bacterium | reverse complement strand
GCTTCCGCGGCAAGGTCACGCCGATCGTCTCGAACAACAGCAACTTCGTGAAGGGAGCGCCGGGCGAGCCGGTGCTGATCTCCTGGGACGACGCCAAGACCCTGTTCCACGAGTTCGGCCACGCCCTGCACGGGCTGCTGTCGAACGTGACCTACCCGCTGATCTCGGGCACCGCGGTCATGCGGGACTTCGTGGAGTTCCCGTCGCAGATGTTCGAGCACTGGCTCTCCGAGCCGGAGATCCTGGAGAAGTACGCGGTCCACTACCAGTCCGGCAAGCCGATGCCGAAGGCCCTGCTCGACAAGATCATGGCCGCGCGCAACTTCAACCAGGGCTTCTCCACGGTGGAGTACCTGGCCTCGGCCAAGGTCGACATGGACCTGCACCTGCTGAAGGACTACAAGGCGCTCGACGTCGCGGCGTTCGAGAAGCAGGACCTGCAGCGCATCGGCATGCCGAAGGAGATCATCATGCGGCACCGCACGCCGCACTTCGGCCACATCTTCTCGGGCGAGGGATATTCTGCCGGCTACTACGGCTACATGTGGGCCGAGGTGCTGGAGACCGACGGCTTCACCGCCTTCAAGGAGGCCGGCAACGTGTTCGACCCGGCCGTGTCCAAGCGGCTGAAGGACGAGATCATGGCGTCCGGCAACCGCCAGGACCCGATGACCTCCTATGTCGCGTTCCGCGGCCGGCCGCCGACCACGGAGGCGCTGCTGCGCAACCGCGGCTTCCTGCCGACCAAGACGAACTGAGCCTGCCGAGGCGGCGCCGGGCACGGGTCCCGGCGCCGCCCTTCTCCCGCCGCCGCCCGGGCGCCGCGGCCCTTCCCCGACATTCCCAGGACACCGGCGCGACCGGGTTCCCCACGGAGCCCCGGCGGGTGTACGCGCGCACGCAGCCGATCGCTGCAAAGACGCGACAATCGCCGGGACGCCACAATGCCTGCATCGGCAAGTGAAGCTCTCGCCAATTTGCTATCAGTTAAAACATGATGCGGTCAAATCACGCTTAGCTTCCAAGTTTGCACTAGTTTCTGACCGACATTGATTTCATGCCCACCCGTCGCGATGGTTCCGGCAGTCCACAGAGCGGATGAAAACCCGCCAACGTCTGAGGTGACTGCCGTGAAGATTACCAATCCCGCATCCGGGGCGACCCGGTCCGGCGCGATCAAGCGCCACTTCCTCAAGGGCACCTGCGCCGCGGCGCTGATGCTGGCCTCCTCCCTGCCCGCCGCGGCGCAGGACGAGGCCGGCCTGGAGGAGATCGTCATCACCGGTTCGCGCATCGCGCGGCAGGACTACGTGTCGAACAGCCCGCTGACCACGGTCGGCGCCGAGGCGTTCGAGCAGTCCGGCGCGCTGACGCCGGAGAACCTGCTGAACCAGCTGCCGCAGGTGGTGCCCGACCTCTCCACCACGTCGAACAACCCCTCGTCCAACGGCGGCCCCGGCCAGGCCAACATCAACCTGCGCGGCCTGGGCGCCAACCGGAACCTGGTGCTGATCAACGGCCGCCGCATGATCGGCTCGAACGAGTTCATGCTCGTCGACGTCAACAACATCCCGACCGCGCTGATCGAGCGCGTCGAGGTCATCAGCGGCGGCGCCTCGGCCGTGTACGGCGCCGACGCCGTGGCCGGCGTGGTGAACTTCATCCTGAAGGACGATTTCGAGGGCATCCGCGCCGACGGCCAGTACGGCGTCTCCGAGAAGGGCGACGGCGAGGAGTATTCCGGCGACCTGACCCTGGGCGGCAACTTCGCCGAGGGCCGAGGCAACGCCACCCTGAACTTCAGCTACGCCGAGCGCCGCCCGATCTACAAGGGTGCCCGCGCCTTCGCCGCCCAGGCCGACACGCTGACCGGCTTCCTGCCCTGGGGCTCGGTGGTGCCGTCGGGCACCAACCTGCCGACGCAGGCCGCGGTCGACGCCGTGTTCGCCCGCTACAACGTGCCGGCCGGCGGCGTCGTCCGCACCGACCGCCTGGGCTTCAACAGCGACAACACGCTGTTCTCCATCAGCCATTCCGACGCCGCCCCGCCGGTCGCCAACTTCCGCGACCCGATCGACAGCCGGGTGGCGACCGCCTTCTTCCCGGGCCGCCTGTCCTACAACTTCGAGCCCGACAACATCCTGACCCTGCCGCTGGAGCGCACCTCGGTCGCGGGCACCGCGAACTACGAGGTGACCGAGTGGGCGGAGGCCTACTTCCAGGCCATCTACACCAACTACAACGCGACCCAGCAGCTGGCGCCGTCGCCGGCGCCGACCGGCTCGCAGGGCTTCTTCTTCGCGCCGGTGACCAACCCCTACGTCCCGGCCGACCTGCGCCAGATCCTGGCCTCGCGCCCGAACCCGGACGCGCCGATCCAGCTGCTGCAGCGCTTCACCCAGGGCGGCGGCCGCGTCTCCACCAACTACAACAACGTGCACCAGTTCCTGGGCGGCCTGCGCGGCTCGCTGCCGAACGACTGGCGCTGGGACGTCTACGCCGCCACCGGCCGCGTCGACAGCACCGAGATCCAGACCGGCAACGTCTCCTACAGCGCGGTCCAGGAGCTGCTGACGGCGCCCGACGGCGGCGCCTCCATCTGCGGCGTCTTCAACCCGTTCGGCTTCGGCAGGTCCGACCAGGAGTGCATCGACTACATCGGCGTCACCGCCAAGAACCAGCGCACCATCGAGCAGGAAGTGGTCGAGGGCTCGCTGTCGGGCAACGTGTTCCCGCTGCCGGCCGGCGACGTCGGCTTCGCGGTGGGCGCCCAGTACCGGCACGAGCGGTTCGACTTCGAGCCGGACCAGGTGCTGGCGTCGGGCGACGTGTCGGGCTTCAGCGCCCAGAACCCGCTCGAGGGCGACATCACCAACAAGGACGTCTTCGGCGAGCTGTTCGTCCCGATCCTGCGCGACGTGCCCTTCGCCCAGTCCGTGTCGGTCACCGGAGGCTTCCGCTACTCCGACCACAGCACGGCCGACACCTTCAACAGCTACAAGGTCGAGGGCGACTGGTCGATCATCGAGCAGCTCCGCCTGCGCGGCTCCTACCAGCGCGCCGTCCGGGCGCCCTCCATCGGCGAGCTGTTCGCTCCCCAGGACGAGGACAACCCGGAGGTCGTGGATCCCTGCAACGTCAACAGCCCGCAGCGCACCGGCGGCAGTGCCGCCCAGGTCCGGGCGCTCTGCCTGACCCAGGGCATCTCGCAGGGCATCATCGACGCCTATGAGCAGCCGAACGGCCAGCTCGACGCGCTGAACGGCGGCAACCCCGACCTGCAGGAGGAGACGGCCGACACCTTCACCATCGGCACCGTCATCTCCTCGCCGTCCGACAATCCGCTGTTCAGCCGGATGAGCATGTCGGTCGACTACTACCACATCAAGATCACCGACGTGATCAACGCCATCGGCGCCGACGTCTCGGTCCCGCGCTGCTTCAACGAGCAGGGCGCCAACCCGAACTTCGACCCGAACAACTTCTTCTGCCGGCTCTTCACGCGCCGGGCCCTGGACGGGGCCATCATCGGCGTGCAGCAGACCCAGCAGAACCTGTCCACCCTCAAGGTGTCCGGCATCGACGCCCAGCTCGACTGGGGCTTCGACCTGCCGAACGAGATGGGCGACCTGAACCTGTCGGTGGTCCTGTCCTGGCTCGACCAGTTCAACGAGCAGATCCTGCCCGGCGACCCGTTCAACAACTTCGCCGGCTCGATCTCGGGCACGACGGACGTGGGCGAGACCTATCCGGAGTGGAAGTCCACCTTCACCGCGACCTGGAGCCTCCAGCCGGTCCAGCTGACCCTGCGGGCGCTCTACATCGACGCGATGAAGAACTCCAACCTGGTGACGGACCCGACCGACACGACCTCCACCGGCGTGCCGTCGACCTGGTACTTCGACCTGTCCGGCCGCTACGACGTGACGGAGAACTTCTCCGTGCGGGCGGGCGTCCTGAACGCGCTGGACCAGGGCCCGCGCCTCTACGCGCCGAACGTCCAGGCGCGGACCGACCCGTCGGTCTACGACGTGATCGGCCGCCGCTTCTTCGTCGGCGCGACTGTCAAGTTCTGACCGGAGCCTGACGGCGAGCGGACGGGGGCCGGGCGGCGACGCCCGGCCCCTTTCCTTATGCGGTCGCCGTTCCTTATGCGGTTGCCGCGGGCCGGGCCCGGAACGGCGAAGGCCCGCCGCCCCGGCAGGGGACGGCGGGCCCTGGGCCATCCGGCAGGCCCCCGGAGGGGCCTTGTTTCACAACGGCTGGGGGCGCACCACGGCGGCGTTCAGCGCCTGGCGCAGGCGCTGGCCGGACGGCGTCAGCTTCAGCACGCGGACGCGGCGGTCGCGGTCCCAGGGGACCCGCTCCACCAGGTCCAGGCCGCGCTGGCGCGCCTCGCGCCCGACCTGGGCGGTGCCCTGCCCCAGATAGTCCACCACGCGGGAGACGACGTAGGACGGCTCGTCCAGCAGCTGGCACAGCTCGGTCTGGCTCAGCCCCTCGTTCTCGCAGATGAAGGCGAAGGCGACGGCGGCGACGACCGACATGTTGGCGTCGCGCTCGCGCAGCAGCTGCAGCACCGTCAGCACGGTGCTGGGAAGCTGGAACTCGACCGCGGCGCTCATGACGCGGCCGCCCGCGCATAGGGCCGCAGCCGGCCGGTGGAGGGCGCCCGGTTGGCCGCCGAGCCCGTGGTCCGCTCACGCGGGCGCCGCTCCCGTATCTCGCACTGGACGCTGCCGTAGCGCCCGCGGACCGTGTCCAGAAGCTCGCCCACGAACTTCTGGTGGTCGGCCGCCTCGATGTAGTCGGCGGCGTCGATGTCGATCACGATGGTCGCGCGCAGTCTCATGGCTTCCGCTCTGCTCCTGGAATCCGACCGTTGCAGCCCCGCTAGCTCCACCCGGCCGTCTGACGCAGTGGAGTTTGCGGTCCTGCAGCGGTTGCGTCCCGAGGGAAAGCTGATGAAAACCTGAATTCTGGCCGATGACATAGTGGATTTTCTGTAGCGAAACAGAGCCGTTACACAGCCGTTACCCTTGCACCCTTGCAACGACGGGGTATACCGTCGACCCTGTTTCACGGGGCCCGGCGCGGCTCCTTCGACCTGATCCATCCGGCAGCGGGGCCTGGCTGGCATGGCTCCTTTTGATCACGAGCCCATCCCGGGCGTCGATCCGGCGAGGGAACCGGACTTCCGGCTGGCCTCCTGGCTGGTCCGTCCCGCCATGGGCCAGGTCGAGCGCGGGGGCGCCGCCGAGCGGCTGGAGCGGCGCGTCATGCAGGTGCTGCTGGTGCTGGCGCGGGCCGACGGCCGGCCGGTGACCCGCGACGCGCTGCTGGAGGCGTGCTGGGGCAACACCGTCGTCACCGACGACAGCATCAACCGCTGCATCTCCCGCCTGCGCCGCCTGTTCTCCGCCGCCCCGGGCGAGGTGGTCATCCACACCCTGCCCAAGCTCGGCTACCGCCTGACCGTGGAGGCGCCGGCCGCGGAAGCGGCGGCGCCGCCCGCCCCGCCGCCGGAGCCTCCCCCCGCGATGCCCCATGTCGCGATGCCCCGTGTCGCGATGCCCCGTGTCGCGATGCCCCATGCTGCGGAACCCGAGGCCGAGGCAGCGCCGGCCGCCGCCGGGCCGGTCCCCCTCCCGCCCGCCCCCCTCCCGTCCACCCTGGCCCCGGAGGCCGCCCCGTCGCCTGCGCCGGCAGCGGCGCCGCCCCGGGAGGCAGGTCCCGGCAAGGTGGCCCGGCCCGGCATCCTGGTGGCGGTGGCGGCCGCGCTGGCGCTGCTGCTGGCCGCTTCCGTCCTGCTGAGGCCGCAGCCGCAGGCCCCGCTGGCCGGGTTCGAGACGCGGCCGGTCACCGCCGAGCCGGGGCCCGAGCTGTTCCCGGACCTGTCGCCCGGGGGCGGGCAGGTCGCCTACGCGGCGCGCGTCAGTTCGGTCGGCGACAATTTCGACCTGTTCGTGCGGAGCCTCGACGCCGGGGTGCCCATGCGCCTGACCGAGACGCCGGAGCGGGAGTACGCGCCCGCCTGGTCGCCGGACGGCTCCCGCCTCGCCTTCGCCCGCGACCGGCCGGGCACCGGCTGCGGGCTGTTCGTCATGGCGATGCCGGCGGGGCCCGAGCGGCAGGTCGGCCGCTGCGCCGCCCCGGTGGCGAACGCGCTGCTGACCGGCCTCGCCTGGACCGCGGACGGCGGCGCCCTGATCTATGCCGACCAGGAGGGGATGGGGCAGCCCAGCCGGCTGCTGCGCCTGTCACTGGCGGACGGCTCCGTCACGCCGGTGACCGAGCCGCCGCCCTGGTCCAGCGGCGACTTCCGCCCCGCCGTCTCGCCCGACGGCGCCTCCATCGCCTTCGTGCGCAGCCAGGGCTTCGGCCGCGAGGAGGTGTACGTGGCCCCCCTGGGCGGCGGGGAGCCGCGGCGGCTGGCCCGCGCCTTCGCCCAGATCCGCGGCCTGACCTGGGCCGGCGACGGGGAGAACCTCTACGTCGTAGCCGGCCGCGGGCCGGAGGGCGGGCTATGGCAGCTGCCGGCCGATGGCGGCGAGGCGCGGCCGGTGCTGCTGCGCAACCGCGCCTTCGGCCGCATCGCCGCGGCGCGGGGCGCCAGCCGGGTGGTGATGGAAAGCCTTGATATGACGACCATGCTGCACGGCACGGTCCCCTCCGGCGGCGGCCCCGGCGTGCCCCCGCTGGCCGAGGGGGAGCCCATCGCCCCCTCCACCGCGATGGACTGGGACCCCGCCGTCTCCCCCGACGGCGCGCAGGTCGCCTTCATCTCCGACCGCTCCGGCGCCGCCGAGGTCTGGGTGACCCCCGAGGCGGGACCCGCCCGCCGCGTGACCTCCATGCAGGCCGCCGACGCCAGCGGCACGCGCTGGTCGCCCGACGGCAGCCGCATCGCCTTTGCCGCCACCACCAGCGAGGGGTTCGACATCCACGTGGTGGAGGTCGCCACCGGCGCCGTGACCCGCATCACCGACCATCCGGCGGTGGACGGGGCGCCGGAATGGACGCCGGACGGCAAGGGGCTGCTGTTCACCTCCTACCGCGAGGGGGCCTGGCGCATCTGGCGGGCGGAGGCGCGGGCCGGCGCGCCGGCGGAGGCGGTGACCGGCCCCGGCTTCGACGCCGCCAAGCTGAGCCCGGACGGCCGCTTCCTCTACCTGATGAGCCCGGACCCCGGTTCGGTCCTGGTGCGCCGCCCCTACGGCCGCGCGGACGCGCCGGACGAGCCGCTGCCCCATGTCCTGCCGGCGCACTGGCTGGCCTTCGAGCCGGTCGAGGACGGCGTCGTCTTCATCGCCTACGGGCCGGACGAGACGTCCCTGTTCAAGCGCTACGACGCCGACGGCACCGTCTCCATCCTGGCCGAGGTGGAGAAGCTGCGCCGGGTCTCCGGGTTCGGCCTGCGCCCCGACGGCAGCCTGGTCATCACCAAGCTGACCCGCGCCGAGGTCGACCTCGTCTCGGCCGAACTGCGGCGCTGAACCCCCGCCCGCGCCGCCAGCCACGCCGGGACGGTTGCACCGGCCCGCCACCTTCGCGCTTCTCCCCGGGGCGAAGCTGGTCCAGAATGGCGGCGGTGCGGGTGCCAGGGCGCCCGTGACGGTCAGCCGGGGGGACAGGTGACCGACCTGGACGAGCTTTTCGCCGACGAGGCAGAGGTCGAGGAGTGCCGCGAGCCGCGGCGCCCCTGGAACGTCCTCGTCGTCGACGACGACCAGGCGGTGCACACCGTCACCACCTTCGCCCTCGGCAGCTTCCGCTTCCGCGACCGCCCGCTGGCGCTCCACCACGCCTACTCCGCCCGCGAGGCGCTGGAGAAGGTGCGGGAGATCGACGACCTCGCCCTGATCCTGCTGGACGTGGTGATGGAGACCGACGACGCCGGCCTGCGCTTCGTCAAGGCGCTGCGGGAGGAGGTCGGCAACCGCTCCGCCCGCATCGTGCTGCGCACCGGCCAGCCCGGCATCGCGCCGGCGCGCCAGGTGATCGTCGACTTCGACATCAACGACTACAAGGAGAAGACCGAGCTCAGCTCGGACAAGCTGTTCACCACCATCGTCTCGGCGCTCCGCAGCTACGGCGACATCGTGGC
The DNA here is from genome assembly GCA_035627915.1 of Azospirillaceae bacterium. GTDB lineage: Bacteria > Pseudomonadota > Alphaproteobacteria > Azospirillales > Azospirillaceae > DASPKT01. Next base: position 7,467 of record DASPKT010000388.1, on the reverse strand, counting down.
GCTGGAGGCGAACCGGCGCGGGCTGCAGACGATCATCGAGTCCTCCGACCGGCTGGTGGAGGAGACATCGCTGCGCCAGTTCGCGGCCGGCGTGCTGACCCAGATCGACGCGCTGCTGGACCTGCGCTCCTGCGGCATCCTCTGCGTCCAGCGCTGCCCCGGCGACATGCCCGGCGTGGTGGAGACGCTGGCGGCGGCCGGCGGGTTCGCCGGGCAGGAGCCGCGCAGCCTGGACGGGATCGCCGACGCCGCCGCGGCCGACGCGCTGCGCCGCGCCTTCGACCGCCAGCGCAGCCAGTTCAGCGAGACGGTCACCGCCCTCTACATCCCCGTCGCCGACGGCCACCAGGTGGCGGCGCTGGTGCAGTCGGAACGGCCGCTGAGCGACACCGAGCAGCACCTGCTGGAGGTGTTCGGCGCCAAGATGGCGGCCAGCTTCAGCAACGTGGTGCTGTACCAGCGCCTGAAGCGCACCAACGCCGAGCTGCAGTCCCTGAACGAGACGCTGGAGGCCCGCGTCGCCGAGCGGACCCGCGCCCTGCAGGAGCTGAACGGCCAGCTGGAGCGGCTGGCGACGCTGGACCCGCTGACCGGCATGATGAACCGCCGCCGCATGCAGGAGCTGATGGAGGAGGAGCGCGACCGCGCCCGCCGCTACGGCCACAGCTTCAGCGTCGTGCTGATGGACCTGGACCGGTTTAAGGCCATCAACGACAGCCACGGCCATGCCGCCGGCGACGTCGCCATCCGCACCGCGGCGGAGCGGGGCGCGGCGGCGCTGCGCGGCTCCGACCGCATGGCCCGCTTCGGCGGCGAGGAGTTCGTGGTGCTGCTGCCGGAAACCGGCCTGCCCGGCGCCGCCAAGGTGGCCGAGCGCATCCTGTCCCTGATCCGCGGCACCCCCATCCTGCACGACGGGATGGAGATCCGCCTGACCGCCAGCGCCGGCGTGGCCGAGTGGGCCGGGCCGGAGGAGCCGCTGCACCAGATGGTCGCCCGCGCCGACGCCGCCCTCTACCAGGCCAAGCGCGATGGGCGCGACAGGGTGGTGGTCGCGGGCACCTGATCCGGGGCCCGCCGATTAGAACATAACGGGAACAAAACCCCTCCCGGCCGGTTCTCCTCCCAGGGTAAGGCGAAGGAGGAAATCATGGCCCCCAACACCCGCGACAATTCCGGCGGCACCGCCGCGGAGAACCCGAAGACGGCCGACGCCGCCGCGTCGGGCAACCGGGACAAGGACCCGGCCGACTGGACCACGGGCGGCGAGCCGATGACCGGCGCCCAGGCGTCCTACCTGAAGACCCTGTCGGAGGAGGCGGGAGAGGCGTTCGATCCGAAGCTGACCAAGGCCGATGCCTCGCGCCGGATCGATGAGCTGCAGGCCCGCACCGGCCGCGACGGCGGCCGCCAGGGCTGACCGGTCCCCAGGGCTGACCGGCCGCAGCGCCGGGCTCCGCCCCGATGCTACCGGGTCACGATGTCCCGGTACATCGGGGCGAGCTTCGCCAGCAGCCGGTTCTGGGCGCGGAAGGGCACGCCGTTGGCGTCCATCGCGTCCTGCAAGGCCTCCACCAGCGCGTTGAACTCCGCCATGGCGATGCGGTGGCGCTTGTGCATGGTCCTCATGTCGCCGCCGGTGTAGGCGCAGGGACCCTCCAGCAGCATGCAGAACTGGTCCACCAGCTGCCCGGTGATGCGCCGGCGGTTGGCCTTCGCGAAGAAGGGCCGGGTGCGCGGGTCGGCCAGCAGGTTCTCCCAGAGGTCGTCGACGACGCGCACCAGCCCCTCGCGCCCGCCGAAGGCCTGGAAGTCGCCGCCCTCCGCCGCCGCCGGGGCCGCGCCCAGCAGCGCCGCGGCCAGGGCCAGGACGGCGGCCATCCGCCCCGCCTCCCGCATCAGAACCCCACCTGGAGCGAGAGGTAGGCCGCCCGCTGCCCGCCGCGCGTGGCGACGCGGCCCAGGTCGGCATAGGCCAGGGTGACGGAGAGCCGCTTGGACGGCGCCCAGGCCAGGAACAGGTCGTACCAGTCGTCCTCCCGCGCGGCGGCCAGGTTGTCCGGCTTCATCCGGTACTCCGCCCCCGCCACCAGGTGCCGGCCCAGCAGCAGGGCGGCGCTGCCCTCCGCCATGACGCGGTAGCGGCCGTCGCGGCCGCCGAAGCCCAGCAGCCCGGTCTGGTTGGCCCGGGTCAGCCGCATCGTGCCGTTCAGCAGCAGCCCCTGCGCCAGGAACAGCTTGGTCGCGGCGGCGTAGAGGTCCGTCCCGTCGTCGCGCCGGGCGCCCAGCGCCCTCAGCGCGCGGCCCCGGTCGTTGTCCTTGTACTGCACGCCGACGGCCAGCTGCGGCAGCGGGCGGTCCTGGTCCAGCACCGCGTCGCCGGCCAGCCGCAGCTTCGCCCCCGCCACCGTCTGCCGCAGCGTGAAGCCCCGGCCCAGCCCCAGGGCGGCGCCGACGGCGCGGGTATCCAGGGACTGGCGCGCCACCGACAGCTCCAGCCGGTCGTACAGCCCCAGCAGCGCCCCGCCGGCGGTGAGCGCGTAGTCGCGCGTGCGCAGTCCGGTCAGGAAGGCGGAGCCGCCGACCTGGTCGCGGGTGCCGTAGCCGCCGATCACCGCCCAGGGCGTCAGCCCGCCCCCGGCCGCCCCCTCCAGCTGGGTCACGCCGGCGGTCAGCAGCAGCCTCCCCCCGGTCCCGGCCGGGCGGTCCGCCGGCGGGGCGGCGGCCAGGGCGGCGCCGGGTGCCAGCAGCAGGAGCAGGATCGCGGTCAGGCGGGCGGGACGGCGCATGGCCCTAGGGGGCTCCCTCAATTCGCACCCCAGGATACGTGATCTCCGGCCGTTCGGATGAGGGCTCTTCCCCGATTTCGCGCGGTTTTGCGGCGGCGGCACCCGCAAGGGGGTGCGCACCACCATTGCGCGTTAGGCCGGCACCCCGCGCTTAAGACCCCGTTAAGGGGCTGAGGCAAAGGCTGGGTCCGTACCCGTTACCGGCGGAGAGCGATCATGAGCCATCCCGACGAAGCCCGTTCGACGGCCCTGCTGAAGGCCCGGCTTCTCGCCCGCTGCGTGGACCTGGTCAGGGCCGAGGCGGCGAGCGCCGACGGCCCCGACGCGCTGGAGGCGCTGGCCGACCTCATCGGCGACCTGCGCGCCGACCAGGAGCACTGGCTGGCCTGCGCCGGCATCCGCCTGGCCGAGGCCGCCTGAGGGGTCAGTCCCCCGCGCCCGTCGCCTCCACCGGCTTCAGCGTCGGCAGGAGCAGGTGGATCCACAGCAGCGCCAGCAGGTAGGAAGAGGCCGCCAGGAAGAAGAACGGCGCGTAGGAACCGCCCGAGGCCAGCACCCAGCCCGCCGCCTGCAAAACCAGCATGCCGGCGATGTTGCCGCAGAGCGCCCCGACGCTGGTCACCGAGCCCACGCGCGAGGCCGGCACCACGTCGGTGATGAGGGCGAAGAGGTTCACCGAGAAGCCCTGGTGGGCGGCCAGGGTCAGCGCCAGCAGCGCCACCGCCTGCCAGTGGTTGTCCACCTGCATGACCAGCGGCACCGGCAGCACCAGCAGCGCGCAGACCAGCAGCGACATCTTGCGCGCCCGGTTCAGGCTCATCCCGCCGGCCAGCAGCCGGCCCGAGACGTAGCCGCCGAGCAGCGAGCCCACCGCCGCGGTGGCGTAGATGGTGGCCAGCGGCACGCCGAAGCTGCGCATGTCCAGGTGGAAGACGCGCAGGAACAGGTCCGGCATCCAGAACAGCAGGAACCACCAGACCTGGTCGGTCAGCGCCTTGGCGCCGGCCACGGCCCAGGTGCGGCGGTCGGTCAGGATGATGCGCCAGGGCACCGGCTGGCCCTGGGGCGCGGCACTGGTCTGGTTGGGCGGGTCGCCCAGCCGGTCGCTGGACATCAGCAGCCACCAGCACACCACCCAGAGCAGGCCGATGCCGCCGACGATCATGAACGTGGTGCGCCAGCCGAGTGCCAGCGCCATGGCGGGCACCGCCAGCGGCGTGATGATGGCGCCCAGGTTGGTGGCGGCGTTGACGGCGCCCAGCGCCACCGACCGCTCCTCCGGCCGGAACCAGACCGCCACCGTCTTGATGGCGGCCGGGGTGCCCACCGCCTCGGTGGCGCCCAGCGCCACGCGCACGGCGGAGAACTGGCCGACCGTCTGGGCGAAGCCGTGCGCCATGGCCGCCAGGCTCCACGCGCCGACGCCCAGCGGGTTGGCGCGCCGCCAGCCCACCCGGTCGACGAACCAGCCGGCGAACAGGAAGGCGACGGCGGCGGCGAACTGGAACAGCGAGACGAGGTGGCCGTAGATCTTGTCGTCCCAGCCCAGCTCCGCCTGGAGCATGGGCTTCAGCACGGCGATGATCTGCCGGTCCATGTAGTTCAGCACGCCGGCCAGGAGCAGCAGGCCGAGCAGCAGCCCCCGGTAGGAGGCGAAGACGGACCGCGCCGCCGGCCTCGGTCCCGCCGCTCGCGTCATGCCGCCGACGATTTCACCCATGGATGCCGCTCCCTCGCCCCGTCCGGTCCCCCCGGGACCATTCCCCCCTGGACGAGGCGGGCCGCCCGGCCCGCCTCCCCCTGACAGGGTGCCCTGGTCAGTAGCTTACCCGCAAGGACGCGCCGTAGTACCGGTCCGCCTCGCGCGGGATCTGCTGGCGGATGAAGGCGCCCGGCACCTTCACCGAGGTGAAGCTCTGGTCGGTGATGTTCTTCACCATCAGGGCCAAGCGGACGCGCTCCTCCTTGTCGGTGAAGACGAGGCTGGCGTCCCACAGGCCGTAGGAGTCCTGGATGGTGTTGGGACCCGGCCCGGCCGGGGGGGCGCCCAGATCGTACTGCTGCTCGCTCTGCCAGACGTAGCTGGTGTTGATGCCGACGTCGAAGGGCAGCGCGTCGCCCAGCGGCAGCCGGTAGTCCGCGTTGACCGAGAACTTCCAGTCCGGGGAGAAGGGCAGGTCCTTGCCGTTGATGTTGTCGGCGCAGTTCGCGGCCGCCGGCGGCGGGCAGCGGAACCGCACCACCTCCGCGTCGGTGTAGGCGATGCCGCCGGTCAGCGACAGCCCCTCCATCGGCCGGGCCAGCAGGTCCGCCTCCAGGCCGCGGGTGCGCACGCTGCCGGCGTTGGTCAGGCGGGTCACGGTGGCGCCCGCGACCACGTCGAAGGAGTTGGTCTGGAAGCCGTCGTACTTGGCGTGGAAGGCCGCCAGGCTCAGCACCGCGGCGCCGTCGAACAGCTCGGACTTCAGGCCGGCCTCGTAGGCGTCCGACGTCTCCGGGGCCAGCGGGTCGGTGTGGATCGCCGCCATGTTGAAGAAGATGTTGAAGGCCGGCCCCTTGTAGCCCTGGCTGTAGGTCGCGTAGACCATCGCGTCCTCGGTCAGGTCGTACTGCAGGCCCGCCTTGAAGGAGGCGTCGTCCTTGCTGACCTTGCCGGTGCTGCTGAAGGAGGCGCTGATGCCGGGGCCCGTCACCGGGGCGACGCGCTGGAACCGGTAGTCGATCTTGTCGTGGCCGAAGCGGAAGCCGCCGATCGCCCGGAACTCCTCGGTGAGGTTCGCGGTCACCTGGCCGAAGGCGGCGTAGTTCTCCAGGTCGGTGTCGAAGACCGCGGTGCCGCTGATCGTCTGGAAGGTCGAGGCGCCCGCCTGGCAGGGGATGGAGCCGTTGGCGTTCGCCGGCAGGGTGGAGGCGGTGCAGGTCCGCACCGTGCGGGTGAAGGCGTTGTCCTGGTCGGTGCGGTAGTAGAAAAGGCCCAGCGTGTAGTCCAGGAACTCCCCGCCAGGCGAGGTCAGGCGGAGCTCCTGCGTGTACTGGTGCACGCTGAGCGGCCCGAAATCGTGCAGCTGGGCGTCGCCGCCGGGCACGCTGGCGTTCACGAAGCGGGGCGCGTCGGAGCGGAAGTCGCCGTCGCGCGTCTCCACGTTGTCCTGGCCGCGCATGGCGGTGATCGAGGTGACGACGTGCTCGCCCACCTCCAGGTCGACCTGGGCGGACAGGCCGTACTGCTTGTCCACCGTGCGGGGGTCGAGGTCGTTGTCGATCTCGCGGTTGGCACTGCCCGGCACCACGGGTGCTATGGAGGGCAGGAAGACCGTCGTGTTGGCGGCGGTGGGGGTGACGAGGCCGATCACGTCGGCGCAGCACTCGTCCTCGTTCTTGGTGTAGTCGGCGATGAGGGTGACCGACACCGTCTCGGCGGCGTCCCAGGTCAGCTTGGCGCGCGCGCCGTAGCGCTCGTACCCGTTGGTGTCGCTGTCGTTGAAGACGTTGCGGATGTTGCCGTCGTAGGAGCCCCAGAAGCCGGTCACCCGCAGCCCGACCGTGTCGGTGATGGGGCCCGAGGCGCCGGCGCGCAGGCGCACCTCGTTGCCCTCGTAGTAGGCGATCTCGCCATAGCCCTCGGGCGTGTTGCCGGGGTCCCTGGAGACGATGTTGACCACGCCGCCGGACGCGTTCTTGCCGAACAGCGTGCCCTGGGGGCCGCGCAGCACCTCGATCCGCTCCAGGTCGACGAAGTCCATGAAGGCCATGCCGGAGCGGGCCAGCACGACGCCGTCCAGCACGGTGGACACGCTGGGCTCGGCGCCGGAGGAGAAGGAGGTGGTGCCGATGCCGCGGATGTTCAGCGACGAGTTCACGTTCGTCGTGCCCTTGCGGAAGGTCAGCGAGGGCACCAGCGCCACCACCGACTCGGCGTTGTTGACGCCGGCGTTCTCCAGCATGTCGCCGGTCACCAGGCTGACCGCGACGGGGACGGAGGTCAGCGTCTCCTCGCGCTTCTGGGCCGTGACGATGATCTCCTCCAGCATGCCCAGCCCGTCGTCCGGCGCCGGGGCGGACTGCGCCAGCGCCCCCGGGGCTGCGGCCGCCAGCCCGGCGGCGATGGCGATGGCGGAGACCGCGCCGCGGTCGAGACGGAGCGACATTCCCTTCATGGCCCTGTTCCTTCTTGTCTTCAGTCGCGGGTCGCCGCGGCGCGCGCGGACGGCGGCGCGGGCAGGCGGAAAAGGCGGGAGGGGTGCTGCCCGTGCGGCATCGCGGGCGGCTCGCCACGAACGGCGTCGTGCCTGGCAGGCATGGGCGCTCCCCTGGATTTCTCCCGGCGGCGGGACCGCGCGGGTGCGGGCCGGGCCTTGAGCCCGGTTCCACGTTCTTTGGCGACACGCTAGCAGCAGCTTCGCTGTAACACAACATATATAAGACCCATGACCTGCATGCAGGCCGCCGCAGCACCCAGCCTCTTCGCGCAAAGCCGCGGCGGTGCTAGGCTGCGCCTTGCCGGACGGGTCCCTCCGGTTTCAATATAAGATATAAGACATGCCGAGGAGCGCGCCGCCATGACCGGTTCCACGACCGCCCGGCCCCACAGCGGACAGGCTGGCGGGCAGGCCATGCCCGACCGGGTCGACCTGCTGGTGGTCGGCGGCGGCATCAACGGCGCGGGCATCGCCCGCGA